>NZ_JBDZDQ010000002.1:309138-618276 GCF_040049295.1 Sphingomonas sp. KR3-1 | reverse complement strand
GCGTCCTCGGCGAAACAACAGCCCCCGACCAGCGTCGGGGGCCTCCTGCAACAGGATCGGGCCATGGGACATCTGCGCGTCCGCGCGGACGTCCCGCCCGTCATAGCCGGGATCACGGCGCAGCCATTCCCAGGCCCACCCCGTGCGATCGAGATTGACCATCCAGGCATAGGCCTCAGGATCGGACCCGTCAGGGGTACGGGCGGCATGTACCACGGCAAGCCAGGCGAGTTGACGACTTGTTGGAGAAAGGCCGGGCGGCAAAAGCCATGAGTGCGCTCCACCAAAGTGAGACATCCACAGAACATAAAGGCAGATCGAGTGCCTTCCCCCGAAAAGGGGATGGGTGTTGCCGCTGCTGCGGCGCACAAGATGTTGGAAATACTTGCGATAAGGTGTTTGATTACAAGCATGTTGCGTAACGCGCCGTCGGCGGGACCATGGGAGGTCTTGGCTGGGCGCACAGAGGACGACGCGTGGGAAAGGCGGACTGGAAGACGTCCCTGCGGTCGCGGCAGAGTACATGCACAGGTTAATGTTGGCCGAGGAGTTCGACGACCAAACGAAGCATTTGAAGACGATCGGAGATCTCGAGCACCTATTGGGCCGAGCGACGACGACGATGGGCTTTCGCTATTTCGCGCTCATGCATCACGTCGACACCGCCGAGGGACCCGGTCCGTCGCTCCGGCTGCACAACTACCCCTCCGCCTTTTCATCCTGGTTCGACGAGAACCGCTATGGGCGCCTCGATCCGGTGCACCGCGCCTGTCATCGCACCACCAAGGGATTTCGCTGGGCGCATGTCGCCGCAATGATCGACCTTGGGCGCACCGATCACGAGATCTTCGAGCGTGCGCGTCAGGAAGGTATCGGCAACGGCTTCACGGTGCCCGCGCACGTCCCCGGCGAATCGCGCGGGTCTTGCTCGTTCGCGGTATCCGACACCCACGACGTGCCCGAAGACTGGCTGCCGGTCGCTCAGCTCATCGGAGTCTCCGCCTTCGAGACCGCGCGGCGCTTGGCGCTTCCCGGCGGCCCGGACGGCGGTCCGCTTCGCCTCACCGCGCGCCAGCGCGACTGCGTCATCTGGGCGGCGCGCGGCAAGACCGACTGGGAGATCGGACAGATTCTCGGCCTCAGCAAGGAGACTGTCCGCCAGCATCTCAAGCAGGCGCGGGAACGCTACGGGATCCAGAAGCGCTCGCAGCTCGCGGTGCGCGCGCTCTATGACGGGATCATCTCGTTCGGCGACGTGCTCGACAGCTGATCCCCCTTTTGCGGTATATGGCCGCCCGGATCGATCTGGTCAGCTTCTGCCCTTGGCAACAAGGGAAGCTAGCCATGTATTTGTTGATCGGCCCACGCGATTCCGCCGGCGAAGCCCAGGCGTTCCGGGCCATGTTCGAAGCGCGCAAGCGCGTCTTTGTCGATCTGCTCAAATGGGACGTGCCGGTGCTTGCAGGTCGCTACGAGGTCGACCAGTTCGACGACCCGCATGCCGTGTACTTGATCCTGCTCGACGCCGCCGGCGGGCATCTCGCTTCTGCCCGTCTGCTCGAGACCGAGCGACCGCACCTGCTCGACACCATGTTCCCCGAGCTGTGCGGCGGGCCGGCGCCGCGCGGCGCGAACGTCCGCGAGATCACCCGCTTCTGTCTCGACCGCGACCTTAGCGCTGCGGACCGCCGGCGGGCACGCGATACGCTGGTCGTGGGGCTCGCCGAATATGCGCTGCTTGCGGGCATCGATTCCTATACCGGCGTCGCCGAGCACGCCTGGCTCGCGCAGATCCTGCGCTTCGGCTGGCGGTGCGCTTTGCTCGGGCAGCCGGATGATACCGGGCTCGGCGCGCTGCAGATCCATATCGATCCCGAGACGCCTGCCTTGCTGCGCGCCTCGGGCCTCTGCCCGATTACCACGCTGGCGGACGCCGTCCGCCGCGACGCCGCCTGAGGAGCAGCGCCATGGCCACTGCAATCGCCCCGCTCATCGACGCTGTCGACCAGTACACCCAGGCGCTGCGCGCGCACGGCTATTGTATCGTTCCGAGGCTGCAGCCCATCGAAACGGTCGCCGCGCTCGACGCCGAACTCCGCCCCGGCTTCGAGGCCGCCCTGTTCTGCCAGGGCGATTTCTACGGCACGCGCACCAAGAGGATCGGCAGGCTGCTGGCGCGTTCACCGCACACCGCCGCCTTCGTCCAGCACGCGCTGGTGCTCGCCATCGTGGAGCGGGTCCTCGCGCCCTGGTGCGACACGATCCAGCTCAACCTGACCCAAGCGATCGAGATTCATCCCGGCGCTCCACGCCAGTTTCCGCACCGCGATCAGGACATGTGGGCGAGCCCCAAGGGCGAGCTCGAATATCTCGTCAACGTGATGTGGCCGTTTACCCCATACACGAGGGAGAATGGCACGACGCTCGTCTATCCGGACAGCCACGGCGCCCGAGCGCTCGACCAGGATCTGCCGAGCATGTGCTTCGCGGCCGAGCTCGATCCCGGCGATGCACTGCTCTTCCTGGGCTCGACGCTCCACGGCGCGGGCGCCAACCGGACCCAGGCGGTGCGCCGCGGCATGATTGTCAGCTACTGCCTGGGCTGGCTGAAGCCGTATGAAAATCAGTGGCTCGCCTACCCGCCGCAAGTCGCTCGCCACTTCCCGGGCGAGCTCGCGGCGCTGGTCGGCTATCGTCAGCATCGGCCCAATCTCGGCAATTACGAAGGCCAATGCCCTTCGGTCCTGCTCCAGGAGAGGCTTCCCGAGCGTATCGGGGCGATCGACGCGCTGCGCCCGGATCAGGCAGCGCTTGCCGCCGAGTATCGACGAACCGTCAGCCAGGACGACGGGGATTGAGGCCAGCCATGAATGCGGCACCGGTATTCGACCGCGTCTATGGCGGTCTGAAACACTTGCTTCGCTCGGGCACGATCGTGCCTGGAACCCGGCTCGATCCTGCCCGCTATGCGGAGCAGCTAGCCGCCAGCGTGACCCCCGTGCGCGATGCGCTTCACCGGCTGGCGGGCGAGCATATGGTGCTCGCCACGCACGATGGCTTCCAGGTGCCGAGCCCGAGCGAGCCCGACCTGCGCGACCTCTATGACTGGCAGTATCAGCTCCTGCAGTCGGCCCTACGCACGTCGCGCCGAACACATGCCGATTTTCTTCCTGAGTTACCCGCAGAAGCGCATCTTGCGGAAGTGGTCGAGCAACTGTTCAGCGCGATCGCGAACGCAGCGCCAAATCTCGAGCTTCGTCACGCCGTCGCCGCTTCGGGAGACCGCCTCCACGCCGTCCGCCGCGCTGAAACCTTGGTCTTGCCCGGTCTCGCGGAGGAACTGTCCGATCTGATCGAAGCCGATCTGCGGACGCTGCGAACCAGGCTCGGTCGCTATCATCGCCGGCGGATCGCGGCGGCGTCCGAGACGCTGCGGGCGCTATATCGCGCGGCAGGCTGACGCCGCAGCGCGGGGTCCCAAACAATATCCAAATTTCCTCCGTATAAACTTCGGATAGCGCTTCCCTGAGCGGATCGTTGACGTGCCGCGACTCCCATGCGGCAGATAGGAGACGATCATGAACGCGCATGACACGAGCGACACGCTGATCGATCTCGGCGCTGCCAGCGTCGAGACCCAAGGCCAGCCCGACATGAAGGTCGATCTTTTCGTCCAGGGCATCCCCGAGGCGATGTCGGACGAAGACTGACCCGACGGCGCGCCGGCGGCAACGTCGGCGCGCCTGTCGCGCCATGGACCGTACGCTCGCGTCGATGCCGATCCCCTACCGACCGGTTGTCCCTACGCGACCTTCCAGACGAAATTCCGCTCTTGCCGACGCGCGGGGATTGACCGCCTCGACGGTTCGCACGCGGCCGGGGACGCAAAGCGGACCGGCCGCACCGCCGACGGGCGCCGCAGCGCAACATCCCAAACAATCTCGATATATTATCCGTATAAACTTCGGATTGCGCTCGACCAGGCGGATCGTCGGACTGCCGCGACTCCCATGCGGCAGACAGGAGACGATCATGAACACGAACGACGCACTCATCGACCTCGGCGCCGCCAGCGTCGAGACCCAGGGCCGGCCCGAGAACGGGATCGACCTCTTCGTCCAGGGCATCCCCGAGACGATGTCGGACGAAGACTGAACCGGAGGGCGCGCCGGCGGCAACGCCGACGCGCCTATCGCGAAATGGGCTGGACGCTCGCACCCCATGTCACTTTCTGCGTCGGTTCCGGCAGGATCGTCTTTCTCGATGTCGCGCGCGACCGCTATTTCGCGCTGCCCCTCGAGCAAAGCCGAGCCTTTATCCAATGGCTCTCGGCACCCGACCAACGCCCCCTTCCCACCAGCGTCGAGTTGCTGGAGCGCGCAGGTCTGCTCGCGGAAGTCGATGGCACCTCGATGATCGCTGCGCCCAATATCGCCCGCGTCCAAAGAGGACAGGCGCTAGCGGCCCGATGGCCGGGCTTGCGCGAAGCGCTCGTGATCGAACGCAGCGCCCGCTGGGTTCGATGGAAATTCCGCCGAGCGGGCCTTCTCGCCACGCTCGACTGGCTGCGTCCAGGCGCCGAGCAAACGCATGGCGATGCTGCCCGGCGGGCGGCCGCCGCCTTTCTCCGTATCCGCCCCCAATATCCGGATCGGCGCGCCTGTCTGCCCGACTCTCTCGCGCTCCTCCATTATCTGCGCCGACGCGACATCCACGCGTCGATCGTATTCGGGATCACCGGCATGCCGTTTCGTGCGCATTGCTGGGTGCAGCTCGGTGACGAAATCCTGAATGACGGGCTCGACTATGTCTCGCCCTACACGCCGATCCTGCAGCGATGAAGCCCGACGGCTATCATGTGCGGGTCAGCGCCGGCCCCCTGCCGATCGCGGCCGTCGAGCGCTTGTCGGCCACCGCCACGCGCCAAGGTCTCGCCCATCAGGCGAGCGCTGCAGCAGCCCTTGTCACCGGACCCCGCTGCCGCGTGACTCTCCTGCCGGCGGCCACCGGTTTTCTCCTCGGAACGCTCTTCGATCGCTCAGGACGCCGATGCGACCAGATCGGCGAGGAGGCCGTTGCCGGCTGGATCGCAACGAACGGCCGCACCCTGATCGAGCGCTATTGGGGCGCTTATCTCGCGATCCTACGGACCCCGGCCGGTATCGTGGCGATCCGGGATCCATCCGGCCTTTTTCCCTGTTACTACCGTCGGCTCGGCGATGCGGTCGCACTGGGCTCCGATCTCGACTGGGTCGAATTTGCTGACGATCGCGCCAGAGAGATTTGCTGGAGCGAGATCCATGCGCAGCTCCAATATTCGTCGTTGCGGACCGTTCGAACCGCGATCGAGGGCGTGGAAGAGCTCTTGCCCGGCGCCGCGCTACACGTCGGTGGCTCAGGCTTAACGACAGAGCAGCTCTGGACGCCTTACGGGTTTGCGAGCACATGGGGCCGACCGCAATCGTTCGACGAGGCGGCCGACCGGCTGCGCCGCACCACCGAACACAGCATCGCGAGCTGGGCAAAGCTGTTCGAAAAGCCCCTCATCGACATTTCCGGGGGACTGGATTCGTCGATCGTTGCTGCGGCTTCCGCCCCGCAGGCTCCGGCGCTGCAGGCGGTGACCTATCGCGGCGGCGAGGCGGACCTCGACGAAGGCCGCTACGCCGCCGCGGTCGCCGATCATTTGGGTATACCGCTGCACCGCGAGGTGCTGGACCTGTCGCTCATCGACCTGCGATTTTCGGCGGCCGCCGCATTGCCCCGACCGAGCGGCCGCGCTTTTTCCCAAGCCAATGACCGGCAGGATATCGCGCTGGCGGAGGCGCTCGGGTGCGACACCTTCTTCGTGGGCGCCGGCGGTGACAGTATCTTCTGGTATTTCAATACGGCGGCACCCGCGCTCGATCGCCTCGCGGTCGAAGGCCCCGGCGGGTTTCTCAGGACGGTCGGCGACCTTGCGGTAATGTGCCGGGTGCCCTGGACCCGGTCGCTCGCCATCGCCCTCAAGAAGCGCGCGCAGCGGCGTCCGCGCCCCTGGCCCAGCAGCACCGCTTTGCTCGCCGGCGCCGCGAAGCCACTGGCGGCATCGCCCGTCCATCCCTGGTGGCCGGCACCCCCCGGCACGCTCCCCGGCGTGCGGGCTTATGTCTTGGCGCTGATCCAGCTGGCCGATCATCATGAATATCATCTGCGCAGTCACTATGCGCCGCTGATCGCCCCGCTCGCTTCGCAACCGATCATCGAGACCTGCCTAGGCATTCCGAGCTGGCTGTCCTGCACCAAGGGCGCCAATCGTGCGGTGGCACGCGCCGCCTTTGCGGACGCCCTGCCGGAGACGATCCTGGCGCGAACCAGCAAGGGCGGCTTTGACGGCTTCGTCCACGATCTGCTCGAGCGCAACCGCACCGTCGCACAGGAAATGCTGCTCGACGGCACGCTGGCCGAACGGGGCTGGCTCGACACGCAGGCGATCGCAGCGCTCCTGGCCGATCCGGCGCCGATCGCGCCAGCCTTATCGTCCCGGATGCTCCGCCTGATCGCCGTCGAGGCCTGGCTCCAGTCCGTGCGCAGCCCGTGATGCCGCATCCCGCATCGCTGCCCAGCGCTGCGCCTGCGCTACCTTGGCAGCCGAGGGATCCACGCGGTCGCGCAACCAGAAATCGAACCAGTCGATCGCCCGTTCATAGATCGCGGCACGATGCGCCGGCTGCCACTTATTGTGAAACTCACCGGGAAACACATAGAGCTCGACCGGCTTGCCGGCGTCCTTGAGCGCGCCGAAGCCTTGGAGCGCGAGCCGATATTCCTGATCCGACAGCTGGAGGAGGAGCGGAGTGGTGATCCGGCGGGCGTTGAGCGCGAGCGAATTGGTCTGCCAGAAGCCCTGCGTGTCCCTATCCAGAGTCGGATAGCCCCATGCCTTCACGTCGCGAGCAAGTGCCAGCCCACCTGCGTACAGCACCGATCCGGGGTCCTCGCAGCAGGTGCTCACCGCGGCGGCGCGGTAGCGCGAGGTCGCAAGCATCGCCCAGAGAGCCGATGCCGCGCCCTCGCTCAGCCCTGTGATGCCAAGTCGCCCAGGATCCACCGCGCCGTCGGCGATCGCCTTGTCGACGCCCTGTTCGAGGGCCGTGAAGACGCGCCGGCGATCGGCGAAGCCCTGGGTGTTGATCCGCTGGAAGGCGTTGAGATCGGGCGCCTTGTGATCGTCGGCAACGGATGTCGGGCGCTGATAGCTCAGCACGGCATAGCCGCGCGCGGCAAGCAGCCAGACGGGATATTCGTCGCCGACGCCACCACGCAGGAATCCGCGCGTCTGATATTGAACGACGACCATGGGATGCCGTTGTCCCGGCCGATGGTCGGGCGGCAGGACGAGATCGGCATAAGCCGGCGCGCCATCTGCCGACCGCAGGCCAAGGCGTTTCACCGATCCGAGGCTCGTGGCCGGAAATTCCGGGTTCGGGTCGAAGATGGTATGCAGCGCACCGCTACGCAGATCGACCCGGACGATGTGGCGGGGTCGAGACGAAGTTTCATGCGCGCAGTAGAGGGCGCCGGCAGCGAACTGGCAGTTGAGCAGCGGGTCGGTGGTTCGCAGCAGCGAGACCGGCTTGGCCCCGATTCTCCAGCGGAACAGCTCCATCGCGCCGAGCGCCTCGGCGCCCCAGTCGCGGACGAACAGCAATTCGCCCGGCCTCAGCCACCACATGCCCCGAATGCGATCGGCGCAGGCGGCCACGCCGCAGGAAAGGATTCTGCCGGCGCGCCGGATCGTGATCGGCGCGGCACCGATATAGGTGTCGGCGTCGCGGGGCCCGGTCCAGGCTTCGCTGCCGTCGGACGCGACGACCGGAACGCTTGCGCCGCGCGGCAATCCAGGTCGGGATGGTAACAGCAACGCGTCCTTCTCGTCATCGCTTGCCGCTCGATCGACATCACCGTCGCGCGCGGCATAGCGAAAGTCCGTCGGGGTTTCCGGCGCCGGGCTCGGTGCGCTGGCGAACTGCGGTGCGAACCGCGTGTCGTAGAGATAGCCCGAACGCCCCTCCCGGGCGATCTCGGCGCGCGCCGCATCCAGCCTCGGCCGGATTTCGTAGACGAGCCCGCCACCATCCGCCGTCCACGCGAAGCGCCGGACGTCGAGGTCCGGCGTCGGAAAGGGCTTGGCCGCCCCGCCAGCTGAAGCCACGCGCCAGAGCCGGGTGCGTCCGCCATCGCGCCGGAGGAACGCGATCCAGCGCCCATCGGCCGACCAGAGCGGCGCCTTGGTGTCGATGGCCCCGAAGGGTTGATCGGCCTGGCCTCGAAAGTCGATCGTCCAGAGAATGGGCTCGCCGCCGATATCGGCGAAGCGCACCGCGCCGGTGGCAAGCGCGATGATCGCCAAGCCGTAGCAATAGCTGTTGCTTGCGACCTCGGCGCGGCGCAGCAGGACGGCAATCTGAGTGCCGTCCGGAGACAGCGCGAAATCGCCTTTCTGGCTGCTCAGGCTGTCGGCCGCACCGAAGTCGCGCAGCTCGATCAGATCCTCCGCGCGCAAGGGATGCGGGTCGGCCGGCGAACCGGTCGACCAGCGCAGCCGATCGGCGCAGCCGGCCGCCTTGACGGGCTGTGCAGCGCAGGCGAGCAGCACCGCGCCGAGCGCGAGGCGGACACGCAAGACCGTCACCATTGCTTCGACACCTGCAAGGACACCATCCTGCCCACCGGGCTGGCATTCTCGAGATCGATACCCAGGGTCGTCAGGGTCGATTTCGCCACCGTCAGCGGCGGATCCGCATCGAGCAGGTTCGAGACGCTCAATGCTACGCGCAATTTGCCCAGCGGCCCATTGCGAAAGGCATGGCTCAACTGCACATCGAAGGTGAGCCAGCTGTCGACATGCTGGATGGGGCCGGTGGAATTGTTCGAATAGCCGCCGAGATAGTTGGTGAAGACGGCGAGGCCGCTGCCGCCGTTCGAATAGAGCGCGCGGCCGCGTAGCTTGAAGGCGGGCGGATAGCCCAGGGTGCCGACCAGGCTGATCCGCGGCGCGGTTTCCGTCAGCTTCTGCGAATAGTCGAAGATATAGGCGCCGCTCGCGCCGATCTCGCCGGCGCCGCCCGCCAGGTCGAAGCGATAGCCAAGATCGAAGTCGAGTGCGCGCTGCCGCTGCAATGCGAGGTTCTGGCGTCGCGCATCGATGATCGCGGTGACCTGGCTGGCCGGGATGCCGAAATAATTGGCGTAGAACGGGCTCGCGAAATAGCCGGCGACGACAGCCGGGTCCGGATTCATCGTGATGAGCGCCGCGTAGACGGCGCGGTTGGTCAGAAAGGTCGGCGCCGCCGCGCCGGGATTGGTAATCCGGTCGCGGTAGCGGATCTCGAAATAGGTGAGCTGCGCGGTCAGGCCGCGCGATGCGTCCGGCCGGAAATCAAGGCCCGCGGTCCAGCTCGTCGGCCGCTCCGGCCCCATGTCGGGATCGTTGCCGGCGATGATGAGCGCATTCGTGGTTCCGCCCGGCGCGGCAGGATCGGCCAGTGGATAGGCGAAATAGCTGGTGAAGCCCGGGCCCTGCTGCAGCTCGGTGAAGCTCGGCGCCCGGAACGAGGTGCCGAAGGTGCCCCGCAACCGTACCATGTCGACCGGCAGCCAGCTCAGTCCGACGCGCGGGTTCACGGTCGTTCCGAAGTCGCTGTAGCGCTCGGCGCGGATTGCGCCGGAAAGGTCGAGCTGGCCGATCCTGAGACCGGTCCCCGATTTGCCCGACAAGGGCGCGCTCAATTCGGCATAGGCCGCGGTCACGTCGCGCCGCGCGTTCAGCGACCCGGGCTGAACGATCGGGGTCAGCGTCGTGCGGTAATAATCGGACGCCGGATCGAGATAGCGCTCGCGGCGATGCTCGGCACCAAGGGCCAGGCGGAGGTCGCCGGCAGGCAGGGAGAGCAACGCGCCATCGGCACGCAGCGCCGCCGACCACATGGTGTAGGTACCGCCCGTGAAATAATAGCCGCGCAGCTTGTCGAGCGTTGCCGGGTTGTTGGCGGTGCCGTTGCCGAAGACGTTGAGCGCGGTGGTCCGGTTGGGATCGGCAAGCGCCGCCGCGAGCTGGGCGGTATTGACGATATTGTAGATCTCGATGTCCTCGCGCTGGCGCCCATAGGTCGCGCTCAGGCTGACGTCCCAGCTGCCCGGCGTCCAATGGAGCGCCGCGGTGCCGCCGATCGCCTCGGACGTACCGCGGGTACCTTCGGCGCCGAGCTCCTTGAGGAAGCTGTACGCGACGCGCACTGGGAGATGGGTTCCCACCGGGTCGACATAGAAGGGGTTGGTCACCGGCACCGTGACGGCACTTGCGTTGGAGAAGGTGCGGCCCTTCGCGTCGAACTGCCGTGAGCCGAACAGACCCTGTGCCGTGAACCGCAGCCGATCGGCGAGCCCGACATCGAGCGAGGCGAACAGGCTGTGCCGGCGCTGCGCGGGAAGCGCGTCGGCCCCGGCCCAGGCATCGCTCTTCTCGCCCGGACCCTGGACAAGGTCCGCCGCGGTCAGATGGGTGCCATCCTGGTTCGCAGGCACAACATAGGTCCGCCCGCCTGCGGTGATCACCGGGACGATGCCAGGCGCAGTCCGGTAATCGCCCAGACCAAAGCGCCGGAGATCCTCGCTGAAATAGGCGCGCTCGCGCGCCGCGAGCGCGCCGCGGTCATAATATTCGTAGCCGAGCACGGCGTGCCCGCCGTTCCAGGCGAAGCCGGCGATGGCGCTTGCCTGCACTTGGCGGTAGCCATCGGCGCTGCCGATATTGGCGCTGGTTTCCAGGCCGCGGAAGGTGTTGCGCGGCACGATGTTGACGACGCCAGCGACTGCATCCGAGCCATAGAGCGCCGAGGCACCGTCGGGCAGGACCTCGATCCGTTCGACAACGCTCACCGGCACCATCGACAGATCGGTGAATACGCCGGCAAAGCCCGCCATCGGCGGGCGCTCGCCGTTCAGCAGCACCAGGGTCGAGGACGGTCCAAGGCCGCGCAGGTTGATGCCCGACCCAAAGGTCGCGTTGGCATCGGCGCCATTCCGGCCGGTGGTGTAGCTGGCCTCGGTGGCGCCGCCCCCGAAATTCTGCGGCAGCGCCTGCAGGATCTGCTGGGCGGTCGCATAGCCGCTCTGGTCGATCGCCTTGCGGTCTATCACGGTAACCGCCGACCCGGCGGGTGCACGCCCGCGAATACGGGTGCCGGTGACAACGATACTCTGGTCACCGGCACCCTCCCCTGTGCCTTGGGCATCTTGCGTGCTTTCGGCACCGATGCGCTGGATCACCAGCGCGTCACCGACCCGGCGGGCTATGAGGCCGGTCCCGGCCAGGAGCTGGGCCAGAGCGGCCTCGGGGGAAAACTCGCCCTTGAGCGCGGGCGCGCGCTCGCCGGCCACCAGATCGGTGGGGACAATGATCGACTGGCCCGAGCTGCGCGCCACCGCGCGCAGCGCATCGCCCAGCGACTGCGCGGGAAGATCATAGATCTGTGCCTGATAGCCGGCGGTCGCCGGCACCGCCGCGCACAAGGTCAGCGCGGCACCCGCCATCAGGAAAGTCTTGAACGTCTCGTGCATGCCATCTCCCCCATCCGGCCGCCCTTCGGCGGTCTCGATGGGGTGCTTGACGACAGCGGGCGGGAATCCCCCCTACAGCGCGTAAAAAAAATTTCACGGGCATCGCGAAGTCGAGCGGATTAGCGCGCCGGCGACCGCGTCCCTTTCAAGACGATAGATTGGTCCGGACCACTCTCCACGCGCAAGCCGAACGCCGCCGCAAGCGTGGCCGCCAGCGCTTGGGCATCACCCATGCGGTATCCGCCAGTGACGCGCAATTCGCCGATCGCCGGGTCACCAAGCACAATTCTGCGCGCTGAATAGCGATTGGCGATCGCGATTACCTCGCGAAGCGGCGCCCCATCGAACTCGACCATGCCGCTCGGCCAGTCTCTGGCCGCCGGGTTGATCATGTGGGGCACCGGTTTGCTGGCGCCGGATGCGAGGTCGACCGATTGCCCCGACGCCAAGCGCGCGATCGGCACCCGGGACGCGCCGGGTTGGAACTGGCGTATCTCGACATTGCCCCGCAGCAGCGCGACGGAGATTTTCCCGTCCATGCAGGTAACATCGAAGGTCGTTCCCGTGGCGACGATCTCCTGATCGATTGCCGCGACCACAAAGGCCCTCGTCGCATCGTGAACCACTTCGAACCGCGCCCTGCCAGCATCAAGCTGAACGCGGCGTTCGCGTCCGGAGAAGCGCACTGTCAGCCGCGCGCCCACGTCGAGAGTCACGATAGAACCGTCGCCCAACCGGACTTTCCGGATGCCGACCGGCGATGTTACCTCCTGAGCCGCGACCTGCGGACCGGCGGAGTGATCCCGCGGAACGAGGAGGACGCCGATGGCGAACAACGCCCCGACTCCTGCCGCAAACGCATATCGCCAGGCCGGGCGGCGGGAACGCATGCGTTTCGGCAAGCCTTTATAGGCTTCGCCCGCCGGCGTGTGCGTGACCAAGCGCGACTGCTCCCAGGTCATGAGCATGCGATCGTACGCGCGCCTGTGGCGAACATCTTCGGCAAGCCAGGCTTCAAAGGCGGAACGGTCGCGCTCTGCATCGGGCGCCCGCATTCTCGCAAACCATTCGGCGGCTGCTTCGCGCAGCGCCGCGTCGGACTCGGCATTCATCAACGCGGGCCGAGCAGATCGCTCAGGTCCAACATGGCGCGCGCGATACGCTTTTCGACTTGCTTGACCGTCAGGCCGGTGCGCTCGGCGATCTCGACATAGGTCAGGCCTTCGACACGGTGCGCCATGAAAACCTCCCGCGTTTCCTCTGCCAGCTCCAGCATGGCCAGGTTGAGGCGGTCAAGCAAATCGCGCGTCTCGAGCAGACGGAATTGATCCATCCCGGTTAGAACCGCGTCGTCGGCCGGGACATGCAGCGCGGCGGACCGCCGCGCCGCGAACCTGGCGCGGTCGCGTAGAAGGTTCTGGCCGATCCGCGTGAGATAAGCCTCGGGCTGTCCAACATCGCGGCCCGTCCCCCCTCCCAACAGCCGCGAAAAGCTCTCCTGCATCAGGTCGCGGGCGTCCTCGGCGTTCGCAGTACGTCGCCGGAAGAAACGCAGCAGCCGCGGCCCCTCGGAGCGGTACAAGGAAGCCACATCCCGCGCCGGTGGCGGCTCGGCCGCCTCGGGCGGCTCCTTCGGGACGACCGATCCGCGCGACGCGGACTTGCTCGTCACGCGAAGCCCGGGCGGCCATGCCGCCCCTCCCCATCCCTCGCTCGAACCGACCGTCGCATGCGTCCGCCTCTCCCGTTCGAGGCGGACCGGCAAAGCCGGGTGATGAGAACATGCCTGAAAGTACATGCGCCCACGCCTTTGGCCGCAAGCGGCTTGGACATGCGCGTAGGCCACCCGGCCACGGAAAGGCCCGGATATAGTAGATCGCTTTCAGAGCGAGGTTCTCACGCCTCGGCGCCGCACTGCGTGCGGTGCCTCACCAAGGTACGGCGCCGCGAAGACATTGCAAGCCATGCGACCGCGCGCTGCTCCATAATGGAGGAATCCGCGCGGTAGCGCGCTCACATCGCCGCCATCGCGTCCGCAGCGACTTTTCGCACTAAATCGACGACGGATTTGGCGTCAAAGCGCTGCATGATCCTGGCGCGATGGAACTCGACGGTGCGAGGGCTAATGGCGAGGCGGAGCGCGATCGCCTTGTTGCTGGCACCTTCCTGCAGCGCGAGCATCACCTCGCGTTCCCGCGCCGTGAGCTTGCCTGACAAGGCGATCAGCTGATGATCGCCGAGGGAGACCGGCCGGATGACGGGCTGGTGCGCGGTGATCAACCAGCCGGCGACATTATTCGCGCCGCGAAAGGACTCCACTGCGACGTGCATTTCGACGGCCATCGCGCCGATGCGCGTTAGGCCGGCCCAGCCACCCTGCGATGCGATCTCCGCCGTTGCCGCAGCTTCATCGACGCCGAGCAAGCGTAGCATCGCCAGTCCGTGGGCAGCGGCTATCTTGCCGCCGATGAGCCGGGCCATCGCAGGATTAAAGAAGTGCACGGTGAGGTCGTGATCACAAACCGCAATACCGATCAAAGAATGTTTGATCGCCACTTGGAGAAGTTCCGCCGAAGATTCCTCGGCCGGGGTTTGTAAGCACAGTTTCAAGGCACCAGAAATAAAGATTTCCTCTTTTTGGGGAACTATCCACATATGCAGTTTTTGGCATAATTACAGTTGCTGGAACTGGTAGTACTACGAGTATCCATGTCAAAAGGTTGCGGCTAAGCGAAACGTAATCCGGGGGGACCTGATTTCAGGAGACCGGCTTCAAATGTTCGCTTCGCACGTGATGGCTTTTGCCACCCCGACCACCAAGCTGCGCCTCGCGCTCCTCGGTAGCGTATCCACCGCCGCAGCAATGCTGCTTCTGCCCACCAGCGCCGCTGCGCAGGCGACGACCTGCTCGCAGACCGGCACCACGATCACCTGCGTCGATGGCGCGGCCCCGGTCCTGACCGGCACCACCAGCGCCGGCAATGCGACGATTGCGGGCCCCGGCCTGGTGACTGTCGATACGACCAGCCCGGCAACGACAACTTATACCGCCACCGGCCCGATTTCGACGACGGGCGTGACCGCGGTCAACCTCACCTCCACGGGTGGTGCGCTCGGCTTCACCCCCGCCGGCGCCGGCGCGCCGGTGAACATCAACGTCACGGGCGGTATTGCTGCCAATGGCGTGACGCTCAATACGCTCGCTCAGCCGGCCACCGTCACGGTCGGCAACATTGCGACCAGCGGCACCAATTCCTTCGGCGTGCTGTCGACGGCCGGCGGCGACCTCACGCTGCGCACCGGCAACATCAACGTCACCGGTGCGAACAGCACTGCGATCGATGCGGGCGCCCAGACCGGCGCCATCTCGACCACCGCGGGCAACATTACCGCGACAGGCCGCGGCATCCGCACGGTCTCGGCCACCAACGGCGCGAACACCACCGTTGTCGGCAATGTCGTGGCGGGCGATCGCGCCATCCTCGCCAATGGCGGCGCGGTGTCGGTCACCAGCGGCAACATCACCACCTCGACCAATGGCGGCACGACCCCCGGCGGCTATGGCATCGCGGCGCAGGGCTTTACCGGCAATGTCGCGGTCCGGACCGGCACGGTGAGCACGGTCAACGGCGCGGGCATCATCGCCAGCGCGTTCAGCCCGACCGGCGCCGTCGACGTGGGCGGCTGCCCCACCGTCACCACGACCGGTGACAACGCGACCGCGGTCTCGGCACAGGCGCAGGGCACCGGATCGGTGACGGTCAACTGCGGCGCGCTCTCGACGACCGGCCTCAACAGCAACGGCGTGTTCGCGACTTCGGTCGGCGGCAACGTGGCCGTCAACACCACTTCGGCGACCACCTCGGGTGTCGGCTCCTATGGTGTCACTGCCAACACGACAGGCGCCGGCACGGTGACCACCAATGCGGGAGTGATCACCACCACCGGCATCGGCGGCACCGGCCTCTATAGCCGCGCCGCGACGGGCGCGATCGATGCCGGCTACGGCAACATCACGACTTCGGGCATTGCGGCCGGCGCCAACAGTGCCGCTGCGCTCGATCTCGCCTCGACCGGCACGATCAACCTGCGCGGTAATGGCGCGACGCTTCGCACCAACGGCGCCGGCGTGACTGCCGCCGTCGTCACCGGTGCGGGTATCACCGGTAACCTCGGCAATGTCACCACCACCGGCCTCGGTTCGCAGGGCGCGATCATCACCTCGACCGCTCCGATCAACCTCACCATCGGCACCGTGGCGACGACCGGCAATGGCCTGATCGTCAATGCCGGCACCAACGCCGTCACGCTGACGACCGGCGCAGTCACCGCGACCGAGGCGGGTGCGACCGGCACCGTCGTCAACTCGACCGGCGCGGTGAACTTCACCGGCGGCAGGCAGGCGGCCAATGGCGCGAACGCGCTTCGCATCACCGGCGGTGCCGGCGCGATCAACGCCACAGTTGCCGGGGCAGGCACCACCGGCGCGGGGACGGCAGTCGTTATCACCGGCACCGGTCCGGTGACGTTCGCCAATAGCGGCACGATCACCACCACCGGCGCCGCTTCCGACGGCATCAACATCGTCACGCCCGGCACCATCGCCATCACCGGCGGCCAGGTTGCCACCACCGGCGCCGGCAGCCGCGGCATCGTCGCCAATGGCGGCGGCGCAGTCACCGTCTCGGCGACCGGCGTCACCACCACCGGTACGACTGCGAATGCGGTCGTGGCGAACAGCACGGCCGGCTCGGTGGGCGTCTCGCTCAGCGGTGCCAACAACTCGGCCAGCCTCGACGGCGTGCACATCGCAGCGGCGACTACCGCCAATCTCGCGCTGACCTCGGGTACGCTCGGTGGCCTGAACAACGGCGCGACGATCACTTCGGGCACGGGCACCACGGTGACCAACGCCGGCACGATCAACGGCGGCAACTATGCCCTCGCGGTCACTGGCGGCGCGGCCACGGTCAACAATAGCGGCACGATCAACGGACGTATCCTGCTCACCGCCAATGGCGACACGGTGAACAACACCGGGACCTTCAACGCCAACAGCAACAGCAACAGCGACTTCGGCGCCGGTGCCGACGTGTTCAACAACAGCGGGACGCTGCGGGTGCTTGGCCTGGCGACCACCGCCGGCACGGTCACGCTGACCGGGCTGGAGACGTTCAACAACAGCGGCCTGGTCGATCTGCGCAACGGCCATGTCGGCGATGTGCTGGTCCTGCCGGGCACCTATACCGGCAGTGGTGCGGCCCAGCTTGGCGTCGACGTGAACCTCGCCACCTTCACCGCCGACCAGCTCCGCATCGGCGGCGCGGCGAGCGGCACGACGATCGTCTCGATCGCGGCGCTCAACACCACGCCGGCGGTGCTCAGCCCCAGCGCCGGCACGCTGGTGGTGCAGGCCGGCGCGGCTTCATCCGCAACGGCCTTCACACTCGACGGCGCGACGGTGGACCAAGGCCTGATCCAATACGGCATCGTCTACAACCCGACGACCTTCTCCTACAGCCTGGTCGCCACCCCGGGTGTCGGCGTCTACCGCGCCTCGCTGTTCGCCGAAGGGGTGCGAAACCTCTGGCTGCAGTCGGGCGACAGCTGGTCGGGCCATATGCGCGAATTGCGCGACAACGTCGCGGCCAACGGGCCGGGTGGTGCCGGCGGTCGCGTCTGGGCTCAGGTGCTCGGCCAGGTCGAGCAGCGCGGCAGCAATCGCAGCTTCGCGTTCAACGGCGTCACAACGCCGGTCGATCTCAGCTACAAGCAGGACTATTTCGGTGGCCAGATGGGCGTGGATCTCGGCGCCCCGGTGGGTGAGGGCGGCTTCGCCTTCGGCCTGACCGGCGGCTATCTCAATTCCAACATGAACTTCGCCAACTCGCCTGACCGGATCAATTTCGATGCGGTCAACGGCGGCGTCTATGCCAGCCTCAATGCCGGCAGCTTCTTCGTCAATGCGCTCGCCAAGTACGACTATTACTGGGGCGACAATGTCAGCATCTCGGGACGCTACACCCAGAAGCTGAAGGGTTCGATCTATGGCGGCAAGGCGGAGGCGGGCTTCCGCTTCGGCAGCAAGCTCTGGTTCGAACCGGCGGCGAGCGTTTCCTACACGCATTCCGATTTCGATGATTTCGGCCGCGCGTCGGGCAATTTCGCCTTCAACGACCAAGACGGCGTGCGCGGCCGCGGCGGCGCGCGGATCGGTTTCACCAGCGATATCGGCCCGGCCAAGATGACCCTCTATGGCGGCGGCAACTACGTCCATGAGTTCAAGGGTCAGGATCAGGTCACCTTCACCAGCGGTGGGCAGACGGTCCGGTTCGGCAACCAGCGGCTGAGCGACTATGGCGAGGGCCTGCTCGGACTGAACATCGGTTCGCAGCACGGCGCGATCAGCGGCTTCTTCGAAGGCCGCTATGCCGATGGCGGCGACTATGAAGGCTATGGCGGCCGCGCCGGCGTCCGCTTCCGCTTCTGATCCGTTCGAGAGCGTGGGTGTTTGTGGGTCGTCTCGTAAGAGGCGGCCCATAAGCATTTAGGCTGGTATCGGCTCGCCGAGCCGAAAGCTGGGAAAGCACATCGGCTGCATTAATTGAACTGCTCCCGCTATGCCGCATCGATGCAAGGTCAAAGACTTCGCGTTCTTTGCCCTAAGAGCCGATCGTGTATGACCTCTTCGCGCGGCCGCCAAACCAGCGCTCAAGCGCGGCGGCGATCCGTCACCGCAAAACAGCGGCCACTGGTTCACCGTCTCTGATAAAAGGTAGCTTTCAGGGAAATCATGAAGCCCCGGACGACCGTATTTGGGGCGCAAAGCGGACGTATACCGTGTCGTGCCGCTCCATAGGATCTCACGTGGGTTAGCCGATAAGGCTGCAGAGAAATCTGATGTGAAATCAATTCACTACGGAAGAATCTAAGATTCCTTCCGCGGATTCTGCGGCTTAGCAATGACTACCCTCACTGAAGCGCTAGAGGCGTGTCGCGAATCGCCGGGAAAGATTGGGTTCATTCCGGCGCAAAACATCCGACGACGTTTTCCGTACTTATTCCGTACGGCAAGTGCGGCGTAGAGCTAAGTCATTGAAAACATGGCGCACCCGGCAGGATTCGAACCTGCGGCCTCTGCCTTCGGAGGGGCAGCGCTCTAGACGAACAAGTGACGGCTGCTTTCGTAGTTCTTGCACCTCAAACCCGACAGTCGGCTAGCGGCCCAAGACTAGCCGTTCTCGACCAATCGACGCTCACACACCTCCAGCACCAATGCCTGGAGCACGGCCACGCGCTCCCCGATCCAGCGCAGTTCTTCATCGGTGATCTCGTAGTGCGGCGAGTAGCGAGCGTTCACATAGGCTTGGCGGATAAGCTCGAAGCACCGGCGGCTGAATTTGTCGCCGCGCGGCCAGGCAGCGACCAGTTCGGGCGCCACCTCCTCAGCGTGGGATCGCAAAAATTTGAGCCTGTGCGATTTAGGGCTGTAGAGGCGGAACACCAGCAACACGCAGTGATAGAAGCGCTCAACGGACTGGTGATAGTTGAACGCTGCGATCTTTCCGGCACCGCGCGACCGGTGAAACTCTGCACCCGCTGCGAACTCGGCTGCGGTCGGAAACCACTCATCGAAATACTTTTGCGCCTCGGCGCGCGCTTCGGCAGGCGGCAGATCGCGCGGCTGCACGAACGGGAAGCCTTCCGCCTCGTAGAGCGCGATCCCCTGCCCCACGATGTCGATGAAGAAAGGCCTGCCCCGCTCGAGCTGATGGTTCACGTCGGCGAGCGAATGGACGATGAAGTTGACCGGCGCGCTCAGCACATGCGTGATCGTCGTATCCCGCATCAACCGATCCTCGGCCGCCGACCAGAACTCGAATTCGGTCAGCCGCTCGTCGTTGACGACGATGAGGATGTCATAATCGGACTGGTAGCCGCCGACCGGATCGTCGACCCAGTCGCCGCGCGCATAGGAGCCGTAGAGCACGATCTTGAAGACGCGACCGGCCTTCTTCCACTTCAGCGTGCCCATCGCATGGGCGGCCTCGAATTCCTCGATCAGCACGCGCACGACATGGCCGAGCTCGCGCTGCTTGGACTGGGGGAGATGATCGAGACCGGTTCGCATGGTGTTTCCGCAACCTGTGGCAGGCAAAGCCGAGATGGCAAGACCCATCGGGTCCAAAGGCGTTCAGTCGCCCTCCCCGCGCTCCGCTTCGTCCATGAAGCGAGTCAGATGCACCATCGCCTCGACGAAGCCTCGCTCGACCTCGGCGACGGACAGCCCGAGCCGCGCGCCGATCTCGGGATAGGCAAGACCGTCCACCCGGAGCATCAGGAATATCTCGCGTGTGGTGTCCTCCATCGTTGCCACAGCGGCCTCCAACCGTGCCAAGCGGACACGGTCCTTGCGGTTCAGGCGCAACGCCCTGCCCTCCTCCTGCTCAAAACACCGCGACCCGGGCCGGAATGGCGGGGTGGGCGGCAGGAGCAGGACCGCCGGTCCCGCCGGACGAGGCGGGACGCACCCGCAGGGCCGCAACGCAGGGGAGGAGCCGGGCAAAGCCCGGCTTGCGGCGCGCCGCGGCGGGACCAAAGGGATGCGACGCCCACCCCGCCAGTCCGCGGACGCGGACAGAAAACGCCATCGCGCTCGCGCGATGTCCGCTATGCGAGACCGCAGGGCACAGCGATATCGCGCCGTGGTTCAGCCCTGCGAGAGGGGCGCATGACGGAAGTAATTTCTGCTAGGCGGCGTGGCCGGGGGAGCTTTCGTCCGCATCCGGATCGCGCCCGTGGTGGCGGTCGAGCGACCGCATAACCGGCGTGACCGTAAGCCCGTGCAGAAGAACCGAGACCAGGACCACCAGGCTCAACAACGCCCAGAGCCGGCTCTGATCTCCGTCTTCCATATGGTTCAGGCCGTAAGCGAGATAGTAGAAGGAGCCGACGCCGCGAATCCCGAAAAAGGCCAAGGTCAGCTTTTCGCTGCGTCCGGCCTTGAAGCCGAGAAGACCTATCGCGCCGGCCACCGGCCGAACCACGAGCAAGATGATGCCGGCGGCAAGTATCTCCGGCCAGCCGAGCGGCGCCAGGAGGCCGCTCACCAGTGCGCCCCCGAACAGCAACAGGCCCGCCATCATTGCAATCCGCTCGATCTGCTCGGTGAAGTCGTGCATTTCGCGCTGGAACTCGTGGCTGCGATGCGCATGCCGAATGGCCATGGCGGCGACGAAGACGCCGAGGAAGCCATAGCTCTGCGCCATCTCGCAGAGTCCGTAGATGATCAGCGTCGCCGCGATCGCGATCACGCCGTCGCCGGTCTGCGCCAGCTTGCTCTCGGCCGGGATGTGGAACGTGATCCATCCGAACAACTGGCCGACGAGCCAGCCGATCCCGGCCCCCGCAACGATTTCCCAGATCACGCTATGGAGGACCCATTTCGTCGCCCAGGCTTCGCCCGTGACGCTCGCTGCCGCCAGCGCTACCGCGAGATTGACGAACGGAAAAGCCAGTCCATCGTTCAGGCCCGCCTCGGAGGTGAGCCCGAAACGCACTTCATCCTCTTCGCCCGACCTGGGGGGACCGACCTGGACGTCGGCAGCAAGCACCGGGTCGGTCGGCGCCATGACACCGCCGAGCAGGATGGCGAGCGGGAGCGGCAGACCAAGGACCCAAACTCCGATCATTGTAACCCCGGCGATGGTCAGGAGCATCGTGGGACCCAGGAGGCGCCAGGTGACTGCCCAGCGTTTCCAGCCGAACACCCGATCGATCTTCAACCCGGCCCCCATCAGCGCGATGATGACCACGAGCTCGGTGAAGTGCTCGACGAAGACCGGATGCGCGCTGGGCAAGGGCACCACCGGGGTCGGCGCATAATGGCCCAAGGCAGCACCGATCGCGATGCAGACGATCGGAAGCGACAGTGGCAGCCTTTTCAAGGCAAGCGGCAGCCATGCGACGAGCGCGATCAGCACGCCGATCCCGACCAGCGCCGATATATAGGGCTCCGGAGGCCAGGAAAAGATGTCCGACATCAGGTGCTAACCGATCAATCGCCGCGACGTTCATCACGTCGGGATACCCTCCCGCATTCGCGGCACCGGCGCGCCGCACGGCATAGCCAAATCCGAAGGCGCAAACCTCGCCAGCTAACGGCAGTCAGGTCGGTTGACCCGGACTGGAGGCGCCGGTGCCGCGCGCCGGGTCCTGCGTTCGTACGGCAATGCGTTGAGTAAGGAGGCCGGCGTGATGGCCGGCCTCCTGATCATCGATCACATCGCCGCCGGCTCGCGGCGATAGGCCGCCCGGTGGCTGTCGATCTCGCCGGCGCTGTACGGCGCGGCATCCGGGTCGAAGCCGGTCCAGCCGGACTGCTTATAGTCCGATCCGCGCGTGTCGGCGCTGACACCACGATTGCCGTCGAGCACCGCTTCGGTCTCGCCGACGAGAGCGTCTTCGACGCGCGCGCTGACGAGGGTGCCGCCACGGCGCACGCCCTCGGCGTAGACGCCGGCTTCCTCGTCGCTGTGGCCCGCATTCTTCAGCGCGCCGACAATGCCGCCGGTGGCCGCGCCGCCGACGCCGCCAATAGCGGCTCCAACGGCAGTCGATGCCAGCCAGCCCGCGGCCACGATCGGTCCAAGGCCGGGAATGGCGAGAAGCCCGAGACCGGCGAGCAGGCCGCCGACGCCGCCGATGGCGGCGCCGGCGGAGGCGCCGCGCGTGACGTCGCCATCGTCATTAATGCCGTCGTTATCGGCGCGATCGGCACCGTGCGTGCCATGGGCATTGTTCGCGACGATGCTCAGATCGTCATGGGGAACGCCGATGCGCTCGAGTTCGGTCACGGCGGTCTGCGCGTCCGAATAGTCGTCGAACAGGCGTGTGATGGTCCTGGTCATGTTCAATGCTCCTGAAATGCGGTGGATCAGCGCGAGGTGACGTTGCCCTTGAAGTCGAGCATCACCGTCACGGCATGGCGGCGCTTCATCGCGCGGCCCTGCCAGACGCCGTCATTGTTCTTGCGAAGGCCGCTGATGTTGGTGAAGCCGGCCTTGGCGATGCGCCCCCGGGCCTGGCTCTGGGTGAACGAGCTGTGCCCGCGCGCCGGACGCGCGACCGCATGGACGCGGCTGTCCTTCATCGCCGGGTTGTGCGGCGAGGACTGGCGATCCTGCGCGATCGCGCCGGTGCTGGCGACGGTCGCGAGCACGGCAAGAATATAGAGCTTCATGAAGTTCCTCTCGGTAGCGCCGCGCGTCTTGCAGGCGCACGTCATCTGTCGATGCGAGATCGACAGGACGCGTTCCCTCGTGCGGCGGATTGTGAAGCTATAACCCGTTGAAATCGAACGCGGGCGCATGCCGCTCGAAATAAATCGGCAAGCCGGCGACGCGCCACAGCATAGCGGGCGCGACCGGGGAGCGCGGCGGCGGGCATGTCGCACCTAGCGTTTCGACGATCCCTCCAGGTAGAATTGTCGGCCGTCCGTCATCTCCGCGCAGCGATCCCGCGGAGATCTGCGCGCGCCACGTCTCGCACCTGTTGCTGGCGAAAGGTATCGCCGACTGCGCTAGGCCGGCAGTGGCGAGACCCGCGAGCGCGAAGCGCCGAGCAATTCATCCACCTGCTTGGCGAGATCCGATTGGCGAAACGGTTTGGCGAGCCGGACGACGTCGCCTGGCACATCGCTACCCGCGGCCGCGTAGCCGGTGACCAGGAGCGCGGGTATGCGATTTCCCGTCGCACGGAGCTCCGTGATGAGCTGGCCGCCGGTCATCGACGGCATCAGATAGTCGCTGACGAGGATATCTGCTTCGATGCCCGAACGCAGCGCCGACAGCGCCTGGCTCGCCGAGGAGGCCTCGACGACGACATAGCCGAGATCGCGCAGCATATCCGCTGTCGCCGAACGGACGAGATCCTCATCATCCACCAACAGCACTCGTGCCGCGGCGCGTGCGCGGACAGGATCGACCGCGTGGTGAATCGCATTTGCAGGCTTCTCGTCGGTGGTCGGCAGCCACAATTGTATCGACGTCCCGACGCCGATCTCGCTCTCGATCGTCAAGGTTCCCCCGGACTGGGCGGCGAGGCCATGGACCATCGACAGGCCGAGACCAGTGCCCTTCCCCACGCCCTTGGTCGAGAAGAACGGCTCGGTGGCCCGCTCCAGCGTGGCGCGGTCCATGCCGGTACCGGTATCGGTGACCGTCATACACAGATACTCACCGGCGCCGAGACCGAGCGCATTGCGGTGGTCCACCGCGACTTCGGCAACCGACAGGGTCAGCTTTCCGCCGCCGGGCATCGCGTCCCGCGCGTTTATCGACAGGTTGAGCAAAGCGAGCTCGAGCTGGTTCGGATCGACGCGCGCCGCGCTGAGCCGAGGGGGTGCCTCGAGCACTATGGAGATTGACGGCCCCAATGTGCGCCGGATGAGGTCGACGATGCCCTCGATGAGCGCGCCAACGTCGACCGCCTGCGGCTGGAGGGCCTGCCGCCGGGCGAAGGCCAGCAGCCGTTGGGTAAGCGTCGCCGCGCGCTCCGCGGCCTCGAGTGCGCCCGCGATCATGCGCTGGGTGCGCGGATCGTCGGCGTGATGCCGGCGAATGAGATCGAGGCTGCCGACGATCGGCGTAAGCAGATTGTTGAAGTCGTGGGCGACACCGCCGGTGAGCTGCCCGACCGCATCCATCTTCTGGGCCTGGGCGAGTTGCGCGTCTGCTTCCTTGCGGTCGGTCACGTCCGAAACCACGCCGGCCATCCGCGTCGGAACCCCTTCCGGACTGTAGCGCACGCGGCCCTTGATGACGAGCCAACGGCCGCGACCATTGGCGTCGGTGATGCCGCATTCGATCTCGAGCGAGCCGCTTTGCACCGCCAGGTCGAGCGCGCCGGCGACTGCGTCGCGTTGTGCCGGATCGACATGCGACAGGAAGGTCTCGACGTTCCAGCTCGGAAGCAATGCCGGGTAGCCGAAAATCTCGTCATGGCGAAGCGTGCGCCTGGCCTGGCCGGTCGCGAGATCGATGTCCCAGCTTCCCATCTCCGCAGCATCGAGCGCGATCTCGAGGCTGGCGCGCGCATCTTCCAGGTCGCGCGTCCGGTCTACGACCGCCTTTTCGAGCGTGCTGGCCGCATCGCGCAGTTGATATTGCCGCGTTCGCGCCTTGAGCGCCGAGCGGATCGCCCCGAGCATCGCCTCGGCATGGAGCGGGCGTTCGAGCAGGACGACATTGCCCAGTTCGGCGAGGCGCTTCGCCGCCGCCTGCGTGCGCGGCGCGGTCGTGCCGTTGGCGAGCACCACGAACGGGATGTCGGCCCATGTCGGCTGGGCCGTCACCCATTCGGCAAGCGCGCTGGTATCGCTTGCAGCGAGCGCTTCTTCGGTAAGCAGTACTGCTCCCGCACCGGCGGTCATCTCGACCAGAAGGCCGGCCTGGTCCGCGCAGATGTGGCAGCGGATGTCATTGCGGCCGAGCAGTTCGGCGGCAATCGCGGCGTCCCGCCCACGTGGCGCAAGGATCAGGACGCGTTCGTGCATCTCAGCCCTGACGGTCCCGCGTTCCCATTCGGCTCGCCATCAGCGCCTTGCCTTCGCCCGAGAAGGTCGGAACTCCGGTCAGGACACCTTGAAACTGCCGCAGCGGCTCGCCGACTTGCAGCCCGCTTGCGCCGATCTGGAATTCGCGGATCGTCCGTTCATGCTGCGCGGTCCGCGTCTTGATGACGGAAATGGCCTGGCGCACCTGGCCTTCGGCTTCGAAATATCGAAGCTGGACCACCGTGTCGGACAGGTAGCTGAGATCCACGTCGGAGCGGATATCGCCCATCACGCCGTGGAGCCCGAGAATCAGGACGGTAACGATGCCCTTCTGGCCAAGATAGGTCAGCAGCTCGTGCATCTGCAGCACGAGGAACTGCTCGCTGGGCATGGACTGGAGATAGGCGTTGAGGCTGTCGATCACGATCACCCGCGCGTCCAGCTCCTCAACCGCGCCGCGGATCGCCCCGGCGAACTCGCCCGGCGACATTTCCGCGGGATCGACCGCGCGCAGTTCGAGATGGCCGGAATCGATATAGGGTTGGAGGTCCATGCCGAGATTGGCGCTGCGGGTCAGCAACGTCGGCAGGCGCTCGTCGAACAGGAAATAGGCCGCCTTGTCGCCACGTTCGAGCGCGGTCACCATGCACTGCACCGATGCCGTGGTCTTGCCGACGCCGGCGGGGCCGGTGAGCAGGGTCGAGGTGCCCGGCACGAGCCCGCCGCCGAGTAACAGGTCGAGCTCGGTCGATCCCGTGGACACCGTCGGCCGCTGCTCGAGAACCGAGTGCTCGGACGCCACGAGCCGCGGGAAAACGGAGAGCCCTCCACGCTCGATCTCGAAATCGTGATAGCCCCCACGGTAGCTGGCGCCGCGCATCTTCACGATGTGAAGCCGCCGGCGTTGGGCGCCGAACCCGGACAGCGTCTGCTCGAGCGAGATCACGCCGTGCGCGATGCTGTGAAGCTGCAGATCGCTCTCGCTGCCGCTCTTGTCGTCGAGGAACAAGACCGAGCATTGCTGGGTCGAGAAGAAATGCTTGAGCGCCAGGATCTGACGTCGGTAGCGGATCGGACTTTGGGCGAGGAGACGAAGCTCCGACAGGCTGTCCAGCACGACGCGGCTCGGCCGCAATTCGCCGACCTTGGCCATGATGTTGCGGATCGTCTCGCCGAGCTCGACTTCGCTGGGATGAAGTAGCGTCTGCTCCTGCTCGTCGCTAAATCCGTCGGCCGGCACCATCTCAAACAAGGTGATCGGATCGAGCGACCAACCATGGGTGTTGGCGACCCCGCGCAGCTCGGTCTCGGTCTCGGCAAGGGTGATGTACAACCCCGGCTCGCCGCGTTCGGCTCCCGCCAACAAGAAGGCGAGGCCAAGCGTCGTCTTTCCGGTGCCGGGCGTACCCTCGACGAGATACATGCGGTGTGGGGTCAGTCCGCCCTTCAGGATCGTGTCCAGCCCCGCGATGCCGGTCGAGGCAAGCTCCGGCAGCTCATTCGATGATGCCAATTTCGTATCCCGCATTTCCGCGCCTTCGCGGCTTTGAATATGAAAGCGTTACAGAGCCGTGATGTTCCCTGGGCGCAACCCCTTGGCGAATGACGGTTCCCGAGCCCGGCTAGCGGATATCCGCCAGCTCGGAAGGCCGCAGCGCATAGTCGAGTTGCTCCATGCGGCATTGCCGGGGCGCCTTGTCCGGCCGCCAGCGCACAAGGCCGGTGCCGTGGCGAAAGCGCTCGCCGGTGACCTGGTCGAAGCTCACCTCGACGACCAGCTCCGGCTTGAGCGGCAGCCATTCGCTTTCCTTGCCGTCGTTCCACCGGCTGGGCCCGCCGGGTGCCTTGCCGGTGAAGCCGGGCGGCGCGATCAGCGCGTCCAGCCGCTCGGTCAGCGCCGCACGATCCTGCTTCGCAAGCGCCGAGGTGAAGCCGACATGGTTGAGCAGCCCGGCCTCATCATAGAGCCCGAGCAGCAGCGAAGCGACCAACTGGCTGTCCTTGGCACGGCGAAAGCCCCCGACGACGCAGTCCGCGGTGCGGTGCTGCTTGACCTTGAGCATCGCGCGCTCGCCGGGCCGATAGGGCTGGTCGAGCGGCTTGGCGATGACCCCGTCGAGAGCCCCGCCGCTGGCGGCGAGCCAGGCCTGCGCGCCCGCCAGGTCGGAGGCGTGGGGCGAGAGCAGCAGCATCGCGCTGCCGTCACGCGCATGGAACCGCTCGAGTGCCGCGCGGCGTTCGGCGAGCGGCCGGTCGGTCAGTACCGTGCCACCCAGCGCGAGACAGTCGAACAGCATCAATTGCGCCGGCGTCTCGTGCGACAAGCGCAGGATCCGGCTTTCGGCCGGATGCAGCCGGGCCTGCAGCGCGTCGAAGGACAGGATGCCGTCCATCGGCAGGATCAGCTCGCCGTCGAGCACATAGTCGTCGGACCGGGTCGCGAGCAGCGCCGCCACGATCTCGGGGAAATAGCGCGCCAGCGACTTGCCCGATTTGGAGCGCAGCTCGACATGGCCGCCCAGGCGCGAGGCGATCGCGCGAAAGCCGTCCCATTTGGGCTCGAACTGAAACGCGCCCTGCACGGGCAACGCCTCGACGAGCTTCGCCTCCATCGGCACCGTGTCGGCGAGCGGATGCGGCTTGTCGGTCACGGGCGCCGCTTGCGCTTGGGCTTGTCGGAAAGCTCGACCCAGACCGGCGCATGATCGCTGGTCTTTTCCCAGCCGCGGACATGCATGTCGACCTGCGCGTCGACGAGCCGGTCGGCCAGCATCGGGCTGAGCAGCAGGTGATCGATCCTGAGGCCGGCATTGCGGCCATAGGCGTTCCGGAAATAATCCCAGAAGGTGTAGATGGTCTCGTCGGGATGGATCGTGCGCAGCGCATCGGTCCAGCCCTGCCCGGTCAGCCGGAAAAAGGCCTCGCGCACCTCGGGCGCGAACAGCGCATCGTCGAGCCAACGCTCCGGCTTGTAGACATCGCGCTCGGTCGGCATGACGTTGAAGTCGCCGGCGAGCATCACCGGCAGCCCCGATTCCAGCAGCCCCGCGGCATGCTCGATGAGCTTGTCGAACCAGCGCAATTTATAGTCGAACTTGGGGCCCGGCCGCGGATTGCCGTTGGGGAGATAGAGCCCGCCGATAAGCAGCCCATTGACCGCCGCCTCGATATAGCGGCTCTGGCTGCCGTCGGGATCGTCCGGAAGGCCGCGGCGCGTCTCGTGGATCTCGCCGACCCGGCTGAGCATCGCGACGCCGTTCCAGCTCTTCTGGCCATGCCAGATCGCCTCATAGCCCAGGTCGCGGATCGCCGTTTCGGGAAACTTCTCCTGCGGTGCCTTGAGCTCCTGCAGCACGACGATGTCGGGCTGGCGTTCCTCCAGCCAGCGCAGCAGCACCGGTAGGCGTCCGTTGACGCCGTTCACATTGTAGGTCGCGATCTTCACGCGGGACAGACGTTTCGAAGCGGCCCCGCGTTCCACTCGCCCTTGGCCGCGCGCCGATGGACGCCATCGCCGGAACTCCCGGCGCCGTCAGCGCGCTTTGAAGCCGGGCCGCCACGATGCGGCGTTTGATGGAGAGCGATAATGGCCGGAGGAAGCGAACTGGAGCCCGGGGACTCGCGAAACGTGACCGGGACTGCCCATACACCGGACGGACGCTGGAGCGGGGATGCGCCGGCGCCGGGCCATGGCGGCGAACTCGAACCTGCGGATTCGCGCAACGTCACCGGCACCGCATCGACACCGGACGGCCGCTGGACGAACGACGCGAATGTCGACGGTTCCGGCGCATCTTCGGCGCCGCGGCCCGGTTCGCCCATCGAGGACGATCAGGGCATTCCCCAGACCGGCGAGGAGGATCCGCTCGCCGAAGTCAGCGCCGGCCCCGACGATGAGCGCAGCGCAGCCGATTTCTCGCAGTCCGAAGCCGAGAAGGACGCGGCGAACCAGTCGGGCGGCGATGACGACAGCATCGAGCCCTCGCGCATCCCGGGTTCGGCCGAAGACATCAAGGTTGCCGGCGAGACCGGCCCCGGTCCCAGCGGCTGATCGCGCCCTCCCAACTGGTTGAAAATGGGTCGGTTCGCGTGTCGTGCGCAGGAACCCGGACTGCGTCCAAAGGTTGGTTCTGGCGAGGAGAACGCAGATGTCGGACCGCAACCCAGCCCATACCGGACCAGCCGATCCCGAGCAGGCCGCCCAGGAGAGCGAGCAGGCCGGCATTGCCGACGAGGGCGCCGCCTATACCAACGCGATCGCGCGCGACGGCGACCAGGGTGGCGCCAAGACCGACGCGGCCACTGCCGCGAGCAACCCGACGATCGGGGCAGGTACCGCCGGCGATCCGGGCATCGCCGACCGCAATACGACGACAATCGATCTGGACGACGAGACAGCCGCGGAGCGCTGGGCCGATCGCTATTCGGTGACACGCGCGCAGCTCGAAGAGGCGGTCAGCGCGGTCGGCAGCGACGCGCATGCCGTCCAGACCTATCTGCGCGGCCAGGGCGGCGGCGACTAGATCGCCGGCGGGTGCCTGCGCGCCCGGCGTCTCCGCAACGCCGGTAGCGGCAATCGTTCGAACGCGGTGGAGGAGCAGGATATGGACATTGCAACGACAGGCGCGGTCGAGCGGATCGCGCGGGTGCTGGCCGGACAGCGTCTCAGTGCCAATGCGGACGGCGACGATGCCCATGCGGCAGGCGCGGTCGACAGCCGGTGGCACGAATTCGAGGACGATGCGATCGCCGTGCTCAAAACGCTGCGCGAGCCCGATGCCGAGATGGAGCGCGCCGGCGACATCGCGGTCTGGCAGCGGATGATCGCGGCCGCGCTCGGCGAGCCCTTCGACGATCTGCGGTTGAGCTCGGGAGACGCGCCCGAACCCGGCACCGACCCGCTGCACGAAGGCCCCTGACCCTCGCGCCTTGCAAGGCCCGATTTCGAGCGTCCGGCGGCCGCTCGCTTGACTCGTTCATCCCATTGGGAACAAACAAGGAACGAATCACCTCGTTCTCGAGTCTAGCCAATCCATGGGTCAGCCCGCCGTCATCGCCCAGCTGCGTTCGCGCATCGCCGCCATCGAAGGTGTCGGCCAGCGCCATGCGTCGGTGCCGTTCGGGATCGACGCGCTCGATGGCTGGCTGCCGGGGGGTGGCCTCGCCACCGGCGCGCTGCATGAAGTGGCCGGCAGCCCCGAACTATGCGACGATGCCGCCGCGACGATCTTCCTGGCCGGCATCCTCGCGCGGATCGACGGCCCGGTATTCTGGTGCCTGCGCTGGCGCGACCTGTTCGCCCCTGCCCTCGACCTGGCCGGCTTGGCGCCCGACCGGGTGATCCATGTCGAGGCGGGCAGCGACGTCAACGTCCTGCTCGCGATGGAGGAATGCCTGCGCCATGCCGGCCTGGCCGGCGTGGTCGGCGAGGTCGCCAAGCTCTCGACCACCGCCTCGAAGCGGCTCCAGCTCGCCGCCGAGGGCTCGGGTGTCCCGGCCTTCGTGTTCCGCCGTGCCGCGCCGATCGAGGGCACGGGCGAAGGCACCGCCGCGGTGACGCGCTGGCGCGTGCTCGCGGCGCCGAGCATTCCCTTGGGCATTCCCAGCCTCGGCCGGCCGCGCTGGGACGTCCAGCTCGAACGCGTGCGCGGGGGCGAACCCCGATCCTGGATCATGGAGGCCTGCGATGCGCAGGGTCGTCTCGCTCTACCTGCCCAGCTGGCCGACCGACCGGCTGCGGCGGAAGAGCGGCGCCGGGCAAGCTGAGGCCCGCCTCGCGCCCGATACGCCGCTCGCCACCGCCCTGCCCGATCATGGCCGCAAGGTCGTCGCCGCGATCGACGCGGCGGCGCGTGCCGCCGGCATTCGCCCGGGCATGACCGTTACCAAGGCGCGCAGCCTGGTGCCCGAACTGGCCGTCATCGATGCCGATCCGGCCGCCGATCTCGTAGCGCTCCACCGGCTGGCGCTGTGGGCGGGGCGCTATTCGCCATTCGTGGCGCCCGACCCGCCCGACGGCGTCTGGATCGACATCAGCGGTTGCGCGGCATTGTTCGGCGGCGAGCGGCCGCTGCTCAAGGACCTGCATCGCCGCATCGCCCGCGCGGGGTTCGCGGTACAGATCGCCGCGGCCGACACGCCCGGCTGCGCGCATGCGGTCGCGCGCTACGTGCCCGCCGGCCGCCCGGTGTCGATCCTTCCCGGCGACCAGCGCAAGGCAATAGCGCTGCTGCCGGTGGCAGCACTGCGCCTCGATCCGGGCACGGTCGACGGCCTGCGCAAGCTCGGCTTCGAGCGCGTCGAGCAATTGCTCGGCACGCCGCGTGGTCCCCTCGCGCGCCGCTTCGGCCGCACGCTCCATCAGCGCCTCGACCAGGCGCTCGGCCATGCCGGCGAAACGCTTGAGCCGGTTTTCCCGCCCAAGGTGCCGCGGGCGCGCCGCGGGCTGCTCGAACCGATCGTCACGCCGGAGGCCTTTGCCCAGGTGATCGGCGATCTCGCGGGCGATCTTGCCGGCCAGCTCGTTGCGCTCGGCCGCGGCGCCCGCAGGCTCGACTGCCATTTCCACCGCGTCGACGGGCGCGTGCAGGCTATTCGCGTCGGCACCGCCGCGCCCAGCCGCGATCCTGCGCATTTTGCCAAGCTGCTCGTCGCCCGGATCGACCAGGTCGAGCCCGGCCTCGGCATCGAGGCGATGACGCTCGTCGCCCCACTCCTCGAGCCGCTTGCGGCGGCGCAGTCGGATCTCGCGGCAAGCGCTGAGCGCAAGGCCGATCTAGGCGCGCTGGTCGATGCGCTCGCCAACCGGTTCGGGCAGGCGAGCCTGTATCGCGCGCAGCCTAGGGCCGGCGGCATGCCCGAGCGCTCGGTAGGGCAAGCCGGGGCAATGGAGGCCGTGTCGAGCGGCCGCTGGGCGGACGACCTGCCACGGCCCGGGCGCCTGCTCGACCCGCCCCAGCCGATCCAGGTCACCGCGATGCTGCCCGACCACCCACCGGCGATGTTCGTCTGGGGACGCAAGCGCTACCGCGTCGTTCAGGCCGACGGTCCCGAGCGGCTGCACGCCGAATGGTGGTGCGGCCAGGGCCATGAGGCACGCCAGCCCTTTGCGGTGCGCGACTATTTCCAGGTCGAGGTCGAAGGCGGCGGCCGCTACTGGCTGTTCCGCCAGGGCGACGGCGAGCATGGTGCGACGGGCCCCATGACCTGGTTCATCCACGGTGCCTTCGCTTGAATGCGGAACGCCCAACGCCTCGCCGTAACCTGATCCAGGTTCTTGAGCGAGCGGCGCCCGCTTTCTATCTCGCGCGTTCAAGCATCGACCCATGGGAAGACGATGAACCGGGAATCGGATGTGGACTATTTCGCGCGCCGCGCGCGCGAGGAGCGGGAGAAGGCGGAAAACGCGCCCGACCCGCCGCGCTACCGCAAGCATCTCGACTTCGCGTACGCCTATGAGCGCCGCATTGCCATCCTGTGTCGTGAGGAACGGGAAGCCCGCACCGGCGAGGGCGGCGATCAGTGACTTCCCCGATTGAGGCCGAAAAGCCGATATCGGAATCGCAGGATCGGACGATGCGACTTCGCCGGCCGAGAGGCGGGCGGCGCGCCAGGCGCCACCCGTGCCTTGTCAGCGCAGCGAGCCACGCCGGACGAGATTGACGATGGCGAGCAGGATGACTGCGCCCGCAAGCGAGACCAGAAAGGTCGTGACGGTCAGCGGCGAGTTGTTGATCTCGCCGCGGCCCAGGATCAGGCCGCCGATAAAGGCGCCGACGACGCCGACGACGACGTTCAGGAAGATGCCCTGCTGGCCGTCGGTGCGCATGATCAGGCTCGCGAGCCAGCCGACCACGCCGCCGACGATAAGCCACATGATGATACCCATGAAAGTCTCCCTGTCTTGTGATTGTCGCGGTCAGACGGCCGGGCACCACCGGAGGTTCCTCGGTGCGCTCGATGCCGGCCGATTGCTGGAAAGCGCCGACTGAAGACACCAGCCGTTTGCCGGCGCGACGAACGCCAATAGCCGGCGCGGCGCGTCACCGCATCAGCCCGGCCGCGCGCAAGGCATTTTCGATGATTTGCCCGACCCCGCCGCCAGCAGCCGGCCGCGGAAGGGATGCGGTGCTAGCGCGCGGACTATCGACGGGTCGGGGCGCAGCAGCCGACGCCGGCCTTGATCCGGTCGTGCGTCGATGCGCTGAGGCAGCGAGTTCGGGCGCAGCCAGCCCCCAAAAACGTGCAATTTGCCGGGTCGAGGAGATCCCCGCCTCCAGCATATGCGGGCCACTCGCCCCGCAGCCCGCTTCGCCGCGTGTAGACAGGGGCGTGCCATGGCCCATGCCGGTGATCCGATACTCCTCGAGCACGGCGCGCCCGCGCGCATCGCGCCAGACACGATGCGGATGGCCATCAGCCATGTCGGTTTCGGCCGTATCGCCGGAAACGCCATGGATCGCCTGCCACTGCGCCAGGATGGCATCGGCGTTGGCGGGCACCACGGTATGATCGGCACTGCCATGCCATATCGATACGGTCGGCCAGGGCCCGCGATGCGGCGATGCCGCGCGCACTGCCGCCGCGAGCGCAGCCTGCCCCGGCCCGCCATGGCCGCGCATCCGGTCAAAGGCTTCGGGCACGCTGCCGGCCGAACCGAAGGCGAGCCCCGCGATGATCGCGCCGCCGGCGAACAGCTCGGGATAGGTCGCCAGCATCACCGAGGTCATCGCGCCACCGGCCGACAGGCCGTTGATGAAGACGCGGTCGGGATCGGCGCCATGGCGATCGACCATTGCATCGATCATCTGGCGAATCGACAGGGGCTCACCGGCATCGCGCCGGCTGTCCTCTGGTTCGAACCAGCTGAAGCACAGGTTCATATTGTTCGCGCGGCGCTGCTCGGGAAAGAGCAGGATGAAGCCCTGTTCCTCGGCGAGCTGCGACCAGCCCGAGCCATGATCGTAGCAGGCGGCATTCTGGGTGCAGCCGTGCAGCACGACCACCAGCGGCGCCTGCGCGCCCGCGGTATCGGGCACATAGAAATAGGCATCGAGCGCACCGGGGTTGGAACCGAAGTCGCCAAGCGGCGTCAGCTTGGCGGATGCGGCAGGGGCAGCGCCGGCTGCGCGCGCAGCGCGAAGCGCGGTTAGCCTGCCAATCGTGTCCGATAGGGGTCTCATCGCTTGCTCCTTCGGCCAGGAAGCCGAAGGTGGCCGGTCCCTATCAAACGGCCTAGCCGACCAATAGTTGCTGCGCCGCAACATAAATCAGCCGCCGGGACGATGCTCCTGAAAAAGACGTTGTCCGTCGGTCTTGGGGGAAGCCGGTCAGGACGCGAGCAATTCCAGCAAGGCCTGGATCCGCTCGCTTCGATTCCCTTCGTCGGTCGCCTCTGCAAGCACGAGCCTGCCATTCTTTTCGGTCAACCCTGCTCCCATCGCATCGGCGTCGAACCCGGTCCTCGGTGTGAGCGCAATCGCGGCGGGACCGGCGTCGATGCGCTCGATCCGCAGCGCCTGCGCGGCCATGCGGATACGGCCACGCGCCATCAGCGCCTCGGCCTCGTGCGGCAACGGCCCGAAGCGATCGAGCAGTTCCTCCTCGAAAGCGTCCAACCCCGCATCATCCTCGATCCGCGCCAGCCGCACATAAAGACCGAGCCGGACATCGGGCTCGGGGATCCAGCTTTCGGGAAGAAAGCCGCCCACGCCGAGATGCAATTCGGGCGACCAGCGCTCGACCGTCTCGCCCTGGGCGCTGCGCAGCGCCGCGCTTAGCAGATACTGGTAGAGCTGGGTGCCGATCAGCTTCATATGCCCGGCCTGGTTGTCGCCGAGCAGGTCGCCGGCACCGCGCATATCGAGATCCTCGGCGCTGATATCGAAGCCCGCTCCAAGCCGGTCATGGGTGGCAAGCGTACGTAGCCGCTTCAAGGTGCGCTCGCCGATCGCGTCCTCGGCCTGGGTGAGCAGGATCACCTGCCCGCGCCGATTGCCGCGCCCGACCCGGCCGCGCAGCTGGTGGAGCTGGGCAAGACCGAAGCGGTCGGCGCGCCATACGATCATCGTGTTGGCGCGCGGCACGTCGAGCCCGGCTTCGATGATGTTGGTGGCGAGCAGGATATCGCCCTTGCCGCCGGCGAAGTCGACCATCGCCGCGTCGATCTCGGCGGCCGGCATCTTGCCATGCGCCTCGACCAACCCAAGGTCGGGCACGATGCGGCGCAGCTTCTCGGCGAGCTTGGCCAGGTCCTCGATCCGCGGCACGACGACGAAGCTCTGCCCGCCCCTGCCCTTCTCGCGCAGCAGCGCGGTGCGGATGCGCACGTCGTCATATTGGTCGAGGCTGGTGCGGATCGGCTGGCGCCGCGCCGGCGGGGTGGCGATCACCGACACCTGCTGGAGCCCGATCAGCGCCATCTGCAGCGTGCGCGGGATCGGCGTGGCGCTGAGCGACAGCAGATGCGTCTCGCCCGAGCCGCGCAGCCGCGCCTTGTCGGCCGCACCAAAGCGCTGTTCCTCATCGATCACGACGAGCCCCAGATTGGCATAGCGCACGTCCTTGGCCATCACCGCGCCCGTGCCGATGACGATCTGGATCGAGCCGTCCGCAAGCCCGGCCTTGACCGCTTTCTTCTCCCCGGCGCTCGACAGGCGCGACAGTCCCGCGACCCTGATCCCCGTTGCCTCGAACCGCTTGGCGAAGCCTTCGAGATGCTGGCGTACCAGCACCGTGGTCGGTGCGGCGACGATCACCTGATAGCCGGCGAGCGCGGCGAGCGCGGCGCCGCGCAGCGCCACTTCGGTCTTGCCATAGCCTACATCGCCGACGACCAGTCGGTCCATCGGCTTGCCGCTGGCAAGGTCCGCGCGCACCGCGGCGATCGCCCGCGCCTGGTCGGCGGTCTCATTGAACGCAAAGCCGCCCGCGAAGCGCTCATAGGCGGCGGCGTCCGGCTCGATCACCGGCGCCTTCAGCGTCGCGCGCGCCTCGGCGAGCGCAGCCAGCCCGCGCGCGCTCTCGTTGATGGCTTCGTCGATCGCCGCGCGGCGCTTGTTCCAGGACGAGCCATCGAGCTTGTCGAAGGTCACGGCATCGGCATCGGCGCCGTAGCGCCAGATCCGGTCGGCAGCGTCGATCGTGACGAGGCGGCGTGCACCGCCGGCATATTCGAGCGCGATCATCTCGCCCGGCTCGCCGCCGCCCTCGGGCACGGGCTCGAGCCCCGCGACCAGCGCCACGCCGTGATCCTCATGGACGACGACATCGCCGAGGCGGATCTCGGCGCCAGCGGCCGCAAACGGGTCAATGGCATGGACGGGCGCATCCTCGAGTTGCGCGCGGCTGCCAAGGATGTCGGCGGCCGCGACGACGACCAGCCGGTCGTCGACGAACCCGCCATCGACGGGCATGTCGATGCTGCCTGCAGCGCCGGAAGCGAGTGCCTCGATATCGGCGAAGCCGACAAGATCGACCAGGTCGAGCGCGAGGCGCCGCGCGATCTTCATGCGCAGGAAGCGGATGTCGCGCTTGCTGCCGGCGAGCACCAGTGCGCGCCCTTCGTCCAGCAGCGGCCGGGCGAAGCGGACGAATGCCGCCATCGGCCCGCGCGCCTCGACGAAGCGCGGCATCGGCACGATGGCATCGTCGAAGGCGACGTCTTGCCAGTCCGCGAGCGCCGCCGCCCAGATTTTCTCCTCGATCGCATCGACCTTGCCGCCGGCGCGTCCCGCGGTGTCGGCTGCGAGCTGAAGGAACCGCGCACGCCGCTTGTCGGCCTTGTCCGATCGCGCGAGCAGGCCGGGCTTCATATGGGCGAGGATCGGAACCGGCTCGACGAGCGCCGGCTCGGCGGCATGGCCGATCTCGAGCAGGTCGAGCTCGGCGACGGTGCGCTGGGTCAGGGGGTCGAAGGCGCGGATCGCGGCGATGGCGCCATCGGCGATCTCGATCCGCGCCGGGAGACCGGCATCGGCGGGGAAGATGTCGATCACGTCGCCGCGGATCGCGACTTCGCCAGGTTCGTCGATGCGGTCGTCGGCGAAATAGCCAAGCGCCTCGACCTGCGCCGCAAAGCCTTCCGCGTCGAGCGTATCGCCCGGCCGGAGCGTCGGCGGCGCCCCGTCATAGGCCTCTGGCGCCGGATAGAGCCGCGCGGCCGCCTCGCCGCTCAGTATCAGCACGAGATGCGGGCGGTCCTTTGGCTGCTGTGCCTGCCGCAGCGCTCGAAGCGCCGCAACGCGTCTGCCGGTGTTGGACGGTGATGGCGGCGCGACGTCGCCCGGCAGGGCGTCGCTCGAGGGCAGAAAAATCACCTGCGCTTCGGGCACCAGCGAACGCAGGGCGGCGGCAAGCGCGTCTGCCTGCTGCTCGTCATCGGCGAGATAGACGAGATCGTCCTGCTCCAGGGCAGCGGCGATCCGCAGCGCGCTATGGGCGATCCTCATGCCGTCACCGGCTGTGGCACCGCGGCCGCCGGCCAGTCGCCGCCGTCCAGCGCAGGCAGCGCCTCGAACGCGGTCGGCGACAGAGTGAGTGCGAGCTTGTCGCAGCCGAAGTCGACCGCCTCGCGCGGCACGGCGCGCAAGGCCTCGCGAATCCCCGCGACACCACCGGTCGCGACCACGACATAGCTCACGGTGCCCGACCGGCATTCGACCAGCGCTTCGACGGCCCTGCCGAGCGGCTTGCCCTTGGCGTCGACCACCGCCATGCCGGCGACCCCGGTGGCGGTGAACAGGCTCGGCACCGACGCCTTGTGGCTCTTTGCCTTGGCTGTCTCGGCGCCGTCCTCGTAGGTTGCCTGGCGCCCGAGCCAGCGCCAGATCCCGACCAGGTTGACCAACGTCAGGAAGGCGTTCGAGGCGAGCAGGTTCGCCTGTCCGGAGGACAGGCCGATCGCGACCCAGCACACCGACCCGATCGTGAAGACCACGAAGCCCCAGCCCGTCAGCCGGGCTCCGAGGTTGGCGGCGGTCATCATCGCGGCGATCATGGTCGCGACCGGGGCGACCCATGCGGCAATCTCGTTCAGTGCCTTATCCTCTCAATACCATCGCACGCTTCGCGCATGGAGGAGCGCAACGCGCCAACGCAGTGGTTGGGCACGCGCGCGCCGCACCTCCGCCGCGCCGCCATGGGGCTATGCGGCCTGGGCAAGCGCGTAGCGGCGGCAATGCTCGAGATAGCCCGCCTCGTGGCTGGCGGTGAGGTCGACGATGCTGTCCCACAGCCAGGTCGGAGCATCGATGCTCGCGCTCTGGCGCCGCGCGATCGCACGACCCCAGCTGGCGCGGTCGCTCGCATCCATCTGCCGCGCATGCGCGAGGCCCACGACATAGGCGAGATAGCGCGCCGCGCGCGTTGCCTCGGACCGGGAGAATTGCGCGATCTCGAGCTTCAGGTCCTGCGGCATCAACTCGCGCAGCACGACCGGCTTGCCAAGGACGTGCGTTGCCAGCATCCGTTCCCCGAGATTGGGCGCGAGCGCCGTGGCGCCTGCCACGACGCGCTCCGCATGGTCGCGCGGCATCGCCCGGCCATGGCCGGTCGGCGCGATGGCGGGAACCGCCTCCTTCAGATCGATCAGCGCATATTCCGCGGGTTTCTTGCGCGTGCCGCCGATCGAGACGAGCGCGGCGAAGCGCAGATTGCCAAGCGAGCTGCAGCCCTTTTTCCAATAGGCGGCGTCGATCAGACGGACCCGGTCGCTTTCGTCGCGCGCGCTCAGCGACAGGATCAGCGCGGTTACGGCCGGATCTTCGAATAATTGGTCGAGCGCCGCTTTCTCGTCGGATGCGAGCGCCCAGAATTTCTTCCCGAGCGGCAGCTTCGGCTCGACATCGTCGAGCCGTTCATCCGCGAGGTGTCGCCAGCGCCGGCCAAGGGCACGCCGCCGCACCGCGCGCACGACATTGGGCTCGGGCGTTTCCGCCTCCCCCTGCTCGGCCATCGCCAGTGCATAGCCCTCGACCATCTGCTCGATCATCTGCGCGGTGGTCACGCCGGGCAGGTCCGAGCCACGCGCCGCCGTCGCGAGCGAGAGGCCAAGGCGGATGAGGTCGTGGGCGGGATTCCCGATGACGGTCTGGTCGAGGTCGCGAATCTGCACGTCGACCTTGCCGCCGGCATCGGCGATCGGGCCCAAATTGCCGAGGTGGCAGTCGCCGCAGATCCAGATGGCGGGCCCGGCCGGCAGTCGCGCCGCCGAGCGCGAGTCCGCCAGCCACTCATAGAATTTCGCGGTGTTGCCGCGGACATAGGCATGCGTCGAACGCGCCATCTTGAGCGCGCGGCTCCGTTCCAGGTCGCGGAGCCGGTCGTCGAAATTCTGCTTCATTGCTGCTCCGTTGCTCGATTGTAAGGAAACAACGCTCGGCGCAGCCGAATGCCCGCTGGTTGCAGATAATTATCGTGCGGGGACCGGCGTCACCCGATCCACGATGCATCGCCGGTAGAGAAAGCGCGGCAGGACCGGCGCGATTGGAATCGACACGCCGAAGAAGAACATATAGAGAACGACGTTTTGCCGAGAGCGAAGCCGATGCCCGCTTCCCGCTATGCCGAACTCCAGGTCACGACGCATTTCAGCTTCCTGCGCGGGGCTTCTTCGCCCGAGGAGTTGTTCGCCGCCGCGGCAATGCTCGAGATGCCTGCGCTCGGGATTGCCGACCGCAACTCGGTCGCCGGAATCGTCCGTGCGTGGGATGCGCATCGCGCCACCGGCGTGCGCTCGATCGCCGGCTGCCGGCTCGACCTTGCGGACGGGACCGGGCTGCTCGTTTATCCGACCGACCGCATGGCCTATGGCCGGCTGACCCGGCTGCTCTCGGTCGGCAAGGGACGCGCCGGCAAGGGTGCCTGCCATCTGGACTGGAGCGATGTCGAGGATTGGAACGCCGGGCTGATCGGGATATTGGTGCCGGACCGCGCCGATGCCGATACGCTTGGGGCGTTGCGCGGACCAGCCAGATCTTCGGGGACCGGTGCTATCTTGCCCTGTCGCTGCGCCGGCGTCCGCGCGATGCGGTGCGGCTGCGCGATCTCGCCGCCATGGCGGCGGCGGCGCGGGTCGCGACGGTCGCGACCGGCGACGTCCTCTACCACAGCCCCGAGCGGCGCCTGTTGCAGGACGTGGTCACCTGCATCCGCGAGAAATGCACGATCGACGATCTCGGCGACCGGCGCGAGGCGATCGCCGACCGCCACCTCAAGCCTGGCCAGGAGATGGAGCGGCTGTTCAAGCGCTATCTCGGCGACACGCGCCCGGTCGCCCGCAGCATGGAGATTGCCGAACGCTGCAGCTTCGATCTCGAGCAGCTCCGATACCAATATCCCGACGAGATTCGCGTCGCGGGCCGAACGCCGCAGCAGGAGCTCGAGCGACTGACCTGGGAGAAGGCGCCCGAACGCTATTCGGACGGTGTCACGCCCGTGGTCCGAGCGCAGCTCGAGCACGAACTCAAGCTGATCGCCGAGCTCGACTATGCACCCTATTTCCTGACGGTGCACGCGATCGTCGCCGAAGCGCGGCGCCGCGAGATCCTCTGCCAGGGACGCGGGTCGGCGGCCAATTCGGCGGTCTGCTTTTGTCTAGGCATAACCTCGATCGACCCGGTGCGCTCCGAACTGCTGTTCGAGCGCTTCGTCAGCGCCGAGCGGCGCGAGCCGCCCGATATCGATGTCGATTTCGAGCATGAGCGGCGCGAGGAAGTGATCCAGTGGATCTACGAGACCTATGGCCGCACCCGCGCCGCGCTGACCGCCGTGGTGATCCGCTACCGCGCGCGCGGCGCAGTGCGCGAGGTCGGCAAGGCGCTTGGCCTCAGTGACGACATGACCGCGGGCCTTGCGAGCCAGGTCTGGGGCTGGAGCCGCGAGGGCGTCGAGGAGAAGCACGCCAGCGAGCTCAATCTCGATATGGGCGACCCCCGCCTCACCCTCACTCTCGAGCTCGCCAAGCAGCTGATCAACACGCCGCGGCATTTGTCCCAGCACCCCGGCGGCTTCGTGCTGACCCGCGACCGATTGGACGAGCTGGTGCCGATCGAGCCGGCGGCGATGGACGATCGCCAGGTCATCGAATGGGACAAGGACGATATCGACGCATTGGGCTTTATGAAGGTCGATGTGCTCGCGCTCGGCATGCTCAGCTGCATGCGCCGCGCCTTCGAATTCATGGACCAGGACAAGGGCGTGACGCTCGACCTCGCCAGTATCCCCGCCGAGGATCCCGCGACCTATAAGATGATCCGCAAGGCCGACACGCTAGGCGTCTTCCAGATCGAGAGCCGCGCGCAGATGGCCTCGCTCCCTTTGATGGGTCCCAAGACCTTTTACGATCTCGTCATCCAGGTCGCGATCGTCCGTCCCGGTCCGATCCAGGGCGACATGGTCCACCCCTATCGGCGGCGGCGCGCGGGTCTGGAAGAAGTGACCTATCCGACCCCCGAGCTTCGCCGCGTCCTCGAGAAGACGCTGGGCGTGCCGCTGTTCCAGGAACAGGCGATGCGCGTCGCCATCGAATGCGCGGGGTTCACGGCGTCCGAGGCCGATCTGCTGCGCCGCGCGATGGCGACGTTCAAGCTGACCGGCGGGGTCAGCCATTTCCGCGACAAGCTGATCGACGGCATGGTCGCACGCGGCTACGAGCGCGACTTCGCCGAGAAGACCTTCAAGCAGATCGAGGGGTTCGGCTCCTATGGCTTTCCCGAAAGCCATGCCGCCAGCTTCGCGCTGATCGCCTATGCCTCCTCCTGGGTGAAGTGCCACCACCCTGACGCCTTCTGCGCCGCCTTGCTCAACGCCCAGCCCATGGGCTTCTACGCGCCCGCGCAGATCGTCCGCGACGCGCGCCAGCACGGCGTCGAAGTCCGGCCGATCGACGTCAATCACAGCCGCTGGGACTGCACGCTCGAGGACGCTGGAAACCATAAGGCGGTCCGGCTCGGCCTGCGCATGATACGCGGCCTGTCCAACCTGGACGGCGCGGCGATCGTCGGCGCGCGCGGCGATGTTCCTTATGCCTCGGTCGAGGAGATCCAGCGCCGTGCCGAGGTCGGCCGCGGCGCGCTCGACCGAATCGGCGATGCCGACGGGTTCGGCTCGCTGGAACTCAGCCGCCGTGCGGGCCTGTGGGGCGTGAAGGCGCTGGGCAACGACGCCCTTCCCTTGTTCGCCGCCGCCGATGCCCGCGAGGGCCGGGCGCGTGCCGAGGCGATCGAACCCGAAGTGGCGCTCGCCGCGATGGGCGAAGGCCAGGAAGTGGTAGAGGACTATCGCGCCGCAGGGCTTTCGCTGCGGGCCCATCCGCTCGCCTTCCTGCGCGACGAACTCAAGGCGCGGCGGATGATCTCGTGCGCCGAGCTGCGCGGCGTGAAGGACGGCCGTTATGTCGAGCTCGCCGGACTGGTGCTCGTCCGGCAAAAGCCGGGCTCGGCCAAGGGCGTGATGTTCATAACGCTCGAAGACGAGACCGACGTCGCCAATCTCGTCGTTTGGACCAAGATCTTCGAGGAGAACCGCCGGACCGTACTTGGCGCGTCGATGATGGGTGTGCGGGGCCAGGTCCAGCGCGAAGGCGATGTCATCCATGTGATCGCGCGCAGGCTGGACGACCTGTCCCCCCTCCTCGCGAGCGTGGGCGCCCGCGACGATATCGCCGATGTCTACCGCGTCAGCCGCGCCGATGTCGTCAAGCACGGCATGGGGCCGGATCCGCGCGACCCTGCGGAGCGCCCCTTGGGCAAGCCGCCGCGCGACATCTACATCCCCGATCTCAGGCTTGGCTCCGGGATCATCCCAGGCCAGCCGACCGAAGGTATCAAGGTCAGGACACGGGATTTCCGATAGAAGGCGCTACCGGCTCGTCGAAGCGCGACGGGCGGGAGAACCGGCGTCCAAACGGCCTCTGCGATGCGACGTCCGCCTTGGAGCCAGGCCTTCAAGTAGCCGGTGCAAGGGGGTGTCGCCGCCATGGCGGCGACACCGAACCTCAGGGGTGCAGGTCGCGCAGCCGGCCGCCGACCGCACCGCCCACGCTGCCGACAAAGGCGCCGACCGCAAGCGAAAGGGCCGAGAAGCCCGCAAAGGCGACCGCGACCTTGCGCGCCGCGTCTATCGTGTCCCGGGTCACCGAGGCGTCGACCGGCGCACTGCCGATATTCGCAAGCGAGGCCGTCACAACGGCGATACCGGTCATGACGACCGTCGCCGTTGCCCAGGTCAGGAAACCATGGGCGGTGTCACGGAAAAGCACTTCGTCGGTGTGGAGGCCGGGCCAGCGGACGCGCAACCGTCCGGCGAGATAGCCGCCCAGGCCGGCCGACAGCCACTGGGTCACGATCAGCCAGACGCCCGCGCCAATCGTGAAGGTGGCGGGCCGCGCACCCACGCCGGGCCAGGGCGAAATCGACGCGAACCCGAGTGCCGCGCCGAGTGCGAGCAGCGTAAGCGTCAGTGCGATCGCGCCGACGGTGCCGGCAACGATGGCCGACCAGGAAAGCGCCGAGCCCCCGCCGGTCTCCGGCACGCCTGCCGGGTAGAGGACGGGATCGATGTGATGGGGATGGGTTGCCATGATCAATGCCAGAACAGGAGGAGAAGGAGGATGATGGGCAACGGAATGCCCAATAGCCAAAGCAGGATACCTTTTCCCATTGTCTCTCCTCCTGTCGCCGTTGATCGGTTCGAGAGCGCAACGTGCTGCCGTCGCCCGAAGTTCCGGAGGGCTCGCGACTGGAAACGCCGGCCCCGCTCGGCAGCGTGAACAGCCTCGCATTCGTCGATTGCGTCCATCGCCCTCATTTTCGGCGGTCGGTGGACCGCGTCGGCACGCCGGGCGTTGGACGGTTGCGAGGCCTTCGCCTCGGGAGATCTTCATGACCGATACGACAGAGCCTGTAGTCGCCGCGCAGGCAAGCAATGGAAAGACCGCGCTCACCGATGCCTTTCGCGAGCATTTTTCCGGCGACGCGCCACTGACCGAGAAGGCGAAGAGCTTCGCCAAGGCGCGCCCCTGGACCAGCGCGGCGTTTGTCGGCATCGCTGCGATCGCGCTGTTGAACACGCTGCGCGGGCGGCGCTGACATGACCGAGGCCAGCTGGGGCGACGGCTCCCTGTCGCCCGACATCGAATGGCATATGAGCGCAGCGCTGGAGAATGTACCGCGCGGCGATAGCGACCTGGCAGAAGTGACGAGCCTCGAGGGCGCCGTCGCTGCATGGCTGGAGCTCGATCCGGCCCACCGCGCCGAAGCGATCCTGACGCCGGAGCGTCCGCTTCTGATCGATGGCGTGGCGACACCCCGCCTGACCGGTGCGGCGATCGCAAGCCTGGCCGAACGCCTGCCTGACCGGATTACCACGCCAGGCTGACGCGGCTCTCACTTCCTTCTCGGGACCGGCATGATGAATCGCAAGGAACGCCGCACGCTGGCAGCGCAAACCCGGCCCCGGGCCACCTCGCAATGCGCCTGTTGCGTCGGGGCGAAGCAACGCCACGCCACGGAGACGCCTCCGGCTCGACACGAAGAGGCAGCGCTTCACGCGGGCCCGGGCGAATTTCGCGCGACATACAATGTCGCTACGCCGCAGCCGGCAGCCCAGGACACGCCGGCAGCCTCGGCGGCATCTTCATCGGCATAGACGTCGCCATCGACGATCGCATGGCTCTCCTCGGAGGTGAGCAGCGAACCGGTCAACCGGAATCCACCCTCGACCGTGTCGACACTGATGCAGTCGCTGTCGACCGGAGCCGCCTCGCCTTGCGGCAACCGGATGATCTCCATTGCCTCGTCATCCCCTTCTTGGCTCGACCCGTTGTTCACAATCTGTTCCCGATCTACTATGTCCATTGCCATGAACGCGCATCCGCCCTCTAAGATCATTGCCTTGCCGCGGGTTGAGCGTCGCGGGATGCTTGCCGCATGAGCCGCCGGGGCGGCAGCGCCGACCTGCCCCTCCATGGGGGCCGCGTGCCGGCCTGGCTCGGCGAGCGCATGACCAAGCTCGGCACGATCCTCGTCGAGGCGATCGTCCTCGAATATGGCCGCGACGAATTGCTGCGCCGGCTCGCCCATCCCTTCTGGTTCCAGTGTTTCGGCGCGGTGATGGGCATGGACTGGCACTCGTCCGGCATCACGACGAGCGTGCTCGGGTCGCTCAAGCGTGGCCTGGCGCCCCGCGCGCAGGAACTCGGCATCCATGTCTGCGGCGGACGCGGCAAGCATAGCAGGGCAACGCCCGCCGAACTGCTCGCCGTCGGCGCGCGCACCGGGCTCGACGGCGCGGCTCTAGGCCATGCCAGCCGCCTCGTCGCCAAGGTCGACAGCGCCGCCGTCCAGGACGGCTTCGAACTGTATCTCCACGGCTTCATCGTCACCGACGACGGCCGCTGGGTCATCGTTCAGCAGGGGATGAACGGCGATCGCCGCCAGGCACGGCGTTATCATTGGCTGAGCGAGGGGCTGGAGAGCTTCGTCGACGCGCCGCACGCCGCGATCGACGGGCGCGACCAGGGCGTCATCGTCAATCTCGCCGACCGGCGGGCCGAAGCATCGCGGCAGGGACAGCTCGAGCTGCTCGGCTCGATCGGTCCCGACGGCATCGCCCGCGAGCTCGCGCGCTTCGAGGCGCCCGCCCCGCCCGATGCCCAGGCGTTGCTGCCGCATCTCGTGCTGCCCGATCACCACGACGTCCGCCCCGAGAATATCATCGGCCGCCGATTGCACGGCGCGCTTGCCGCGGCCGCCGAGCAAGGGCCAAAGGATTTCGCCGACCTGCTGCTCGTGCCGGGCGTCGGCGCCCGGACGGTGCGCGCGCTGGCGATGGTCGCGGAGGTCGTGCACGGCGCGCCCTGCCGGTTCAGCGATCCGGCGCGCTTCTCGCTCGCGCATGGCGGCAAGGACCGGCATCCCTATCCCGTGCCGATCAAGGTCTACGACTATACGATCTCGGTGATGAAGACCGCGGTCCGCAAGGCCAGGCTCGGCCACAGCGAGGAACTCGACGCGATCCGGCGGCTCGATGCCCAGGCGCGCCGGCTGGAAGCCAGCGCGACCGGTCCGTCGGTAGAAGCATTGATCGCCGAGGAACGCCACAATTCGCACGGCTATGGCGGGCGCAGCGTGTTCGGCGAGGAGCCGCCGCCAAGCCGGACTGCGATTCCGGCCGAGGGCGCTTGAAGTCGAGGCGATCCGATCAGGAGGGATCGCCGAAATTCCTGCCTCTCCAATGCCTTGACCGATTGAAAATCCGATCCGGCCTCCCACATCAAGTTGATCGTTCAACAACGGAAAGGAGGTGGTCAGATGTCTCATTGTCACATGCCGCGCGCGGCAGGATCTTCGAGCATGACCTCCACCGCGGGGGTCCGGCTCGGCTGAGCTGTCCGCGTTCGGATGACAATGGAAGGGCCGTCTCGAAAGGGGCGGCCCTTCGCATATGCAGCCATGTCGTGCCGCAGTCGTTCCGCTCCCATGCTGGTCTTTCTCGACTTCGAAGCCTCGTCGCTCGGCAAGCATAGCTATCCGATCGAGGTCGCCTGGATATTCGCCGACGGGCGTTCGGAGACCCATCTGATCCGTCCGGCGCCCGCCTGGATCGATTGGGACGAGGAAGCCCAAGCAGTTCACGGGATCACGCGCGAGACGCTCGCCCTGCATGGCACGCCGCACGATCTCGTCGCCCAGCGCATGATCGATCAACTTACGGGACACGATCTGCTGGCGAGCGCGCCGTCCTGGGATGGCAAGTGGCTCAGCGCCCTGCTGCGCGCCGCCGGCTATCCGCGCCGTAGCCTGAGGCTGCGCCGCACCGCCGAGGCACTGCGCGAATGCGCTTTGTCGATTTTGGCGCCGACGCTGGCGAACGAAGATGTCGCAGCGGCGATCGAAGCGATCCTGACGCGGAGCGAAAATGGCGCGTCGGGCGAAGCGCCCGCCCATCGCGCGCTGCCCGATGCGCAGGCCGACCGCGCCCGATGGCTGGCAGTCTGCAGTGCCGCACGCGAGGTCGCCGCGGCGAAGGTTGGGGATCGTTGAACACATGCCCTTCGCAGGGAAAAATCCCGTTACGCCAGATGGGCGCTATTTCGTCGTCCGCGGGCGGCTCTGGCGCATGTCGGACCCATCCCTTCCCGCCCACGAGCGGGAAAAACTGGTTCACGAGCTGATGACGGCGCGCCGGGCGGTCGGAATGGCTCGCCGCGCTGCCGACGCTGATGCCGAGAACCGTGCGCGTGCTGCAGTCGATCGAGCAAAGCGCGCGCTCGGCGAACGCGGGCCAGTGTGGTGGAACGATGGCTCCGAGGACTATAACCGCCGCATGGCGCGCAACACCCCCTATGCCGAGTGGTATGCTGGTCTTCCTGACCTTTACAGGTCGGGCAGCACTTGATCCGCGCGTCCCCATCCGGACAGCGCCTTGGATGCAGCCCTTTTCACCAACTCCGCAGCGTCGCCGATATGAAAATGCGACGGCTTGTCGATCGTCTCCATTTCCTTCCAGGTAATCGGCGCGGCCACCGGCGCCTCGGGCCGCGCGCGAACGGCATAGGGCATCACTGCCGTGGCCCCGCGCTGGTTGCGCAGATAGTCGACGAAGATGCGGCCCTTGCGCTGGACCTTCGGCAACGCAGCGGTGAAGTTCTCGGGATCGCTCTGCGCCACCGCCTGCGCCAGGCGATGCGCGAAGTCCTTCACCTCCGGCCATTCCGCCTTGGGCACGAGTGGCGCGATGACGTGGATGCCCTTGCCCCCCGTCGCCATCGGGAAGGTCTCGAGCCCGATCGACTTCAGGATGTCGCGGAAATGGAAGGCGGCCTTGCGCACCGCCTCGAAGTCCAGCCCCTCGTCGGGGTCGAGATCAAAGACCAGCCGGTCGGCCTTCTCGACATCCTCGATCCTGGCACCCCAGCCATGGAATTCGATCGTCCCCATCTGGACGCAGGTCAGCAGACCGTCGGCCGTGTCGACAAACAGATAGGGCTCCTCGTGCCCGTCCTTCTCGAGGATGCCGACATGCTTGACCGTGTCGCCGAAGCTGCCGGCATCGTGCTTCTGGAAAAAGCACTTCTTGGCGCGACCCTGCGGACAGCGCACCAGACTGATCGGCCGGCTCGCTACCCAAGGCAGCATGATCGGCGCCACCGCGGCATAATAATCGGCGAGCGCGCCCTTGGTGATGCTCGATTCCGGGAAGATCACGCGGTCGCGGTTGCTGATCTTGACGCTGGACGCTGCCGGCACAGCAGCCGATTCGACGGACGCCTCGACCTCGAGCACGACCGCTTCGGGCTTCTTGTCCTCGCGCAGGCCCAGATAGCTCGGGTGCCGGAGGGTGCCCTCGTTGGTCATCTCGGTATAGGCGATCTCGGCGACCAATTTAGGCTTCAACCAATGTGCGCCGCGCACCTCGGCGCGCGGCGCCTTCACCGTCGGCTCCTTCTGCTCGATCGGCGCCATGATCTCCATCAGGCGCAGCAGCTCGGCGGTGTTGAACCCCGTCCCGACCTTGCCGGCATAGCGCAGCGCGCCATCCTCATGGATACCCAGGATCAGCGAGCGGAAGGTCCGCGACTTGTCCGAGGGCGTCCAGCCGATGATCACGAATTCCTGGCGCTTGATGCACTTGGTCTTGACCCAGGTGCCGCTGCGCGAGCCGACATATTTTGCGGTGGCGAGCTTGGAGATGACGCCTTCGAGATTGGCGCTGCAGAAACTCGCGAGCAGCTTCTCGCCGTTGCCGCGAATATGTTCGGAGTAGCGCAGGTGCGGGTTATCCTCCGGCAGGATGGCGCGCAGCATTTCCTTGCGCTCGAGCAGCGGCAGTCCGGTCAGATCCTCGCCGTTCAGCTCGAGCAGGTCGAACGCGAAATAGTCGATGGTCCCGGGGGCGCCCTTGAGCGCGCCCTGCAGCGCCTGGAAGCTCGACTTGCCGTTCGCGTCCAGCACGACAGCCTCGCCGTCGATCAAAGCGGAATCGACCTTGAGCCCGGCAACCTCTTTTAGGATGGCCGAGAAACGGTCCGACCAGTCCAGACCGGAGCGCGTATAGGCGCGCGCCTCGCCTCCGCCGACCGCGATCAAAGCCCGGTACCCGTCATACTTCATTTCGTGCAGCCAGCGGTCGCCCGAAGGAACGGCATCGACGAGCTGGGCGAGCTGTACCGCCCTGAACGGCGGCGGCCCCTTTACCCGATCCGATTTTGGGCGAGCGCGACGCGCGGTAGAAGCGGACGTTTTCATCGTCCCTAGACTCTATTCAAGGCGGGTTCGTTCCGTGTCACGCCAAGCATCGGGAAACTCTTGAGAATCCGGAACGTTGGAAGATCAGACAAGAGGAGCTTGAGCATGGCAGACGACAAGACGTTACGTGGACCGCAAGACAGCTCGCGCGTCGCGATGGGCGAGGAATATGAAGTTTCCTATTGGACGGAAAAGTTCGGCGTCAGCCGGGAGCGCTTGCAGGAAGCGGTCGATGCCGTCGGCAACAGCGCCGACGCAGTGCGGGCTTATCTTGCGCGGTAGCGCCGGGCCGATCGGTTGAAGCGATAGGCGCCAGCCTACCAGGGCAGTTCCTCGATAAAAAGGATCATCTCCTGAAAGGCCGGCGCCTCGAACCCAATTCCTCCTTCGCTCTCCACCAGAGGATGCCGTGCTGCCGCCTCGACGATGGCTTCGGGGTCGGACTGGCGGAGCGGGTCATGGGCCGTCGTCCATTTCGCCAGCGCAGTGACGCGCGCGTGGAGCGCCGTACCTGCGAGCGCGTCATCGGCGAACCCAGCATCGCGCGCATAGGCTTGCAGCACCGCTGCCTGAGACCGCGGATCCTGGCGATGCGCGGCCGGCAGCAGTGCCAGCACTTCGAGCGCCGCCGCGATCTGCCCGCCGACGAGCGGCACCGCGTTCAGGCGCTCGGTGGCGCTGCCGAGAGACGTTGGGGCTGCAACCGGCGATGTTTGCGAGAACATGGGTAAGCCCTTTCAGAAGGCCAGCATGCGCTGGCGATCGGCGAGCCCTTTCGGGCCCACTTCCTCGATATGAAAACTATGTTTCGGCAGCGCGTGCAGCAGCTCGGACTCGGGCTGAGCGAGGTCGAGCCAGGCCATATTCTGCCGCCGCAGCAACACCGCGCCCTGCCGCTCCTGATAGAAAAAGATATCCGGTCCGGCCTCGATCGTGATGATCGCGTAGCTGACGTCATGCTCCCCCGAGGAAGACCGCCAGATGCCGGCGAGATAGAAGAAGTTGCCGTCGTCGAGCGTGACCCGGAACTTGCGGTCGCCATTGGTTACCTGAAACTCGCTCGCTGGCACGAGACAGCGCTGATGCGGAAAGCTGCGTCCCTCGGAACGGATGAAGCGGAACGGCTTGCCCTCCGGCTCCCACGGCTCGAGACCCCAGCTTGCTTCGATCGCCTGGGGCTTGCCCGTGCGCGGATTGCGCCGGATGATGATCTTGCGGCTGCCAAAGGGTGCATCCGACTCGAAGGGACTCGCTTGCATGGTGAGAACATAATGCGAACACGCTCGAGGTGCAAATCGGGAGCTCGCCATGTGCAATGACTATCGCCTCGAGGTCGATATCGCCTCCATCATGGAGGATTTCGACGAGCTCGAGATCGCGATCGACACGCCCGAGGGCACGCCGAATGTCGCAGCCCGCGAAGACATCAAGATCACCGATATCGCGCCGATCGTCGCCAGCGTGGCGGGGGCCCGCGCGCGTGGCGCTCTCCTCAACCGCAGATGGAGCTGGCCGGGGCCGACGGGAAAGCCCGTCTATAATTATCGCGCGGAAGGCCGGGAATTCCAGTCCAACCGATGCCTGATCCTGACGGACGGCTTCTACGAATTCACCAAGGCGGAAGACCCCAAGCAGAAGCGGCAGAATAAATGGCTGTTCACGCTCGAGGAGCATGACTGGTTCGCGATCGCCGGCATCTGGCGCAAGCATCCGGAGGTCGGCGAAGCCTTTACGATGCTGACCCTCGACGCCGGCCCGGACGTCGCGCCCTATCACCATCGCCAGATAATTCCTCTGGCTCGCGACCAATGGTCGGCGTGGCTGGATCCCGCGATACCGGCAGCCGATATACTCCGCATCCTCCCAACCGGCAGCCTGAAGGTCCGCCAAGTCCATGGCGCGCCGCCCGGGGGCGATTCCTCCCTGCTCCTCTAGCTGGCACCACGCAGAGTCAGTTTACGATAGGGTGCCCCGCCTGCTCTTTTTGAACGGCACCCCCTGCCGGATATAGGCGCCGCGTGCCTTGTGACGATCGCGATCGAACCGACGCGCCTTGGTCGCCGGCAACGTCCCATTGCGGCGCGGCGGCATGGCAAATTCCCTCCTGCGCGCGACCGGATCATTCTCCCGCCAGCGTCGTTGAAAAGCGAGTCTGTCGATGGAGAGGACCATGCCGCAGGGTGACAAGAGCGCCTATACCGACAAGCAGAAGCGTAAGGCCGAGCATATCGAGGAGGGTTACGAGGATCGAGGCACGCCCAAGAAGGAAGCTGAGCGCCGCGCCTGGGCGACCGTGAACAAGGAGTCGGGCGGCGGCAAGAAGTCCGGCTCGGGACGCGGCAAGAAAGAGAATCACGATAGCGCCCGCAAGGGCGGCCAAAAAAGCGGTTCAAGCCAAAGCGCAGAGACGCGCTCCGCCGCCGCGAAAAAGGGTTGGGAGACCCGGCGCCGGCGCGGTAGCGCGTGAGCGGGGCGGAAACGTCCAGCTGGCCGGCGCGTCTCTGGCTGGTCCGCCATGGCCAGAGCGCCGGCAACGTCGCGCGCGACGCCGCCCATGCCGCGGGCCTCGAGCGCATTCCGCTCGACACGCGTGACGTTGACGTCCCGCTGTCGCAGCTGGGTGAACAGCAGGCCGACGCCCTTGGCCGCTGGTTTGCCGACGGTCATGGCAACGGTCAGCCGGACATCATCCTTTCCAGCCCCTATGTCCGGTCGCGCGAGACCGCCCGCCGCTTCCGCGATGCCGGAGGCGCAGCGCCGGACGAACCCGTTTGCGTCGACGAGCGGCTGCGCGAAAAGGAGTTCGGCATTCTCGACGGGCTCACCACCGCGGGCGTCGCGGCGCAGCTGCCGCAACAGGCGGAATTTCGCCGTCTGCTCGGCAAATTCTATCATCGTCCGCCGGGCGGCGAGAGTTGGTGCGACGTCATCCTGCGTCTGCGCAGTCTGCTCGACACCGTCTCGCTCCATTACGGCGGACGACATGTGATGATCGTCGGCCACCAAGTGGTGGTGCTCTGCCTGCGCTACGTCATCGAGAATCTGAGCGAGGAAGAGATACTCTCGATCGACAGGGACGGCGACGTCGCAAATTGCTCCGTCACGGAATATCGCTTCAACGCTTCGAAGGGGAAAGATGGCGGCCTTGAGCTGGTGCGCTACAATGAAATCGCCTCCATCGAGCAGGATCCGGTTGCTGAGGTGACGAGCGAGCCGGACCGGGCCGTGGCGGCGCGCGGATGATCGCGTTACGTGCCGAATGGCTGACCGCCCATCCGCTTCCACGGGTCGACGCGGAGACCGACAAGAATGCGCGCGGCCGCGTACTGGTGGCGGGCGGCTCGCTTACGGTTCCCGGCGCGCTCGCGCTGACCGGCGAGGCGGCTCTTCGTGCCGGCGCCGGCAAGGTCCAATTGGCCACGGTCGAGCCGGCCGCCCTTCCGCTGGGGATCGCAATGCCCGAGGCTGCGGTGTTCGGTCTGCCGGTAAACGGGACCGGAGAGATCGCCGCGAGCGCAGTCGCCAGACTGCTCGACCTTCTGGAAGCGTGCGACACCCTGGTGTTGGGCCCAGGCATGGGACCCGACTCAGCTGCATCCTCGATCGTGCGCCGGCTGCTGGCCAAACCCCTTGGAGAGCGCAGCGTCCTGCTCGACGCAGCAGCGATCGGCGGCGCGAGCGGCTGCGCGGATGCCGTGCGCGGTCATGGTGGCCGTGTCGTACTGACGCCGCATCCCGGCGAGATGATGCAGTTGATGGGATGCGACGAGGACGAGGTGAGAGACAGGCCGGAGGCCCTTGCTCGATCGGCGGCGGAGCGGTTCGGCGCGACTGTCGTCCTCAAGCGTTCCGAGACATGGATCGCCGCGCCCGGCGAGGATGTGCTTTGCTATGAAGGCGGCGGGCCCGGTCTCGCGACCGGCGGCTCCGGCGATGTGCTCGCCGGCATCATGGGCGGTCTTCTTTCGCGCGGGGCGGCGCCCCGCATTGCCGCCGCCTGGGCGGTTTGGCTGCACGGCGAGGCCGGGCGCAACCGTGCGACGGTCTCGGGGAAGATCGGCTTCCTTGCCCGAGAGCTGCTCGGCGAAATTCCGAAATTGATGGCCGCTGGCTAGGCGGCCACCCCTACCCGTTCCGCCTGGAAGACGATCTTGGGGATATGCGTGATGCGGCAGGCCAGATCCGCCTCGCCCGAGGCTACGACATAATGGTCGCCCGCATCGACGATCCCGGTCGTGAATACCACATCGCGCACATACATCTTGTCTTCGAGCGGCTTGGTGAGATCGGGGGCTGCTTCGAGCAGCGCGCTGTGCTCGGTCCGGATGACCTTCGCGGGATCGTCCCGGTCTAGGATCGACCAATAGGTCCGATAGATGCCGACGATCTCCTTGGGTTCGACGCCGTGCCACAGGGTGAGCCAACCGTCGTCGGTCAAAATCGGCGGCGTGCCGCCGCCCATCCTTGCGGTGGCGATCGTCGCCGCGTGCGGACGGATGCCGGGCTCGCGGTGCGGCTTCCAATGCAGCGCATCCGGCGAGGTCGCCAGATTGATCGACGGACCGCCGCGCCATTCGCTCCCGGGAGGATAGGTAAAATATAGGTCCCCGAGCGGCCGGGTCTGTGCCCAGTATTTGCCGTCGACCAAGCCTTCGAAGATCAGCATGTCCTTGTTCTGGTGATCGAGGACGATGTCTTCGAAACGGAAGTCCAGGCCGTTGTCCGAGCTGTATAGCGTGGTCGAATGCCGCTCCGGGCTGACCGAGCAGGTCGTCATCAGCCAGCGGTCGCCGACCTTCGAGACCCGGGCATCCTCGATGCCGTAGCACTGGAAGCTGCCCTGCGGCGCAATGGCCTTGTCGTAATGGATCTCGACGATCTCGAGGCCGTCGGGGGTGAGTTCGACCGGGAGGATCCAGGACAGTGAGGTCAGCGCCATGACCTTCCACCGCCCGCCGCGAAGAAGGAATTTGCGGGGATCTGCGGTGTCAACGAGTTCGAGGGACCAGGCATCGAGGACATATTTGCCCTCGTCCCAGCGGATCGCGTGGATATAGCCATCGAAGACCGGCCGGCGAAGCGCTTCCGCCACCCGCACGAAAATGGCGAGGTTGCCGTTGGGGAGTCTGGTCAGCGCGGGGTTGAAGGCGCCGAGCACATAGGTCTCGGCCTCGAATTGCCCCGCCAGCGGCGAGCGGGTCAGATCGATGTCGTCCGGGCCAAGGATCAGGCGATCAATCGGAAAGCCACTCATTCTTCACCTCGCGCACGCGGTGCAATCACGACCTGCTGCACATTCGCGCGGCGCGCCTGGGTGAGGACAAAGTGTACGGCGACGGCGATGTCTTCGGCGCGGAGCATCGTCTCGTTGCGATTCTGCTCTGCCTGCTCTTCTGCGGTAAAGCTTTGATACTGGAAATCAGCGCCGGTCTTTGCAGGCTCGACATTGCAGACCTTGATGCCTTTCGGCGCGAGCTCCTTGCGCAGCGCCTCGGCAAAACCGGCGACGCCAGCCTTCATGCCGGCATAGACGCTGGATTCCGCCCCGAGGATATGGGCGGCGACCGATCCGATGAACACGATGTCGCCCTTGTCCTTCATCACCGCCGCAGCCGCATGGGCAGTCGTGAGATAGGCGGTGAAGTCAGTGGCGATGGCGTAGCGCAGCTCGTCAGCACTCATCTTGGTCACGCCCTGGGCTGGGATGGCGGCGTTGACGATCGCGATATCGAAATCCCCGAAATAGTCCTTGGCAGCCTCAACGAAGCGGTCGACGCTTTCCGGTTCGGCCAGGTCGATCGCGATACCGTCGCCCTTCCCGACTTCGCGGATGCGCTCAAGTCCGTCCTGGAGATGTTGCGGGTCCCGACCGCAGACGAACACGTCGACGCCCTCAGAGGCAAGCAGAGTGGCGATGGCTCGCCCTATCCCGGTGGTGCCGCCGGTGATGATCGCTTTGCGCCCATTAAGGCTTGGCATGGCGGTATGCGCGTCGGACAGGTTTCGGGCTGGGGGGTCGGCTAAGTCTGACATGGACATCTCCTCGCCGCACGAACCCCATGCGGCGGGGGGAGTTCCGAACAATGCGCGCTCACGAGGACAAATACAGGAGAACCCTGCGAAGCTTCATGTCCGTTACTTAGGTCGTGAACCCATAAAGACCGCTTTGGGCGCAAGAGTTGAATGGTTGACATTGGGTGGTTTGCGGTCGGCCCGCTGTGCCGAGTTGAACGCCGGAAAGTGGGCCGCAAACGGACCGGCAGGTTTCAGTGACTGAACTTCAATAAGTTGTCATTCGCCTCGCCTGCGCTTTGCGCAGAAATCACTCCATTTCGAATGGCACCCGGCGCTAAGCATAGCCGATGGCATTGCTGACATTTGGATGGCGCACGGCGCTATTGCTGTTCGCCAGTATCGAGATGCTGGTCTTGGCTGCGGCGCTGTGGCAGCCGCTCGCGAACCGAACTGCGAACCGCATCCTCTCGTGCCTGCTGATCGTCCTGGTTGGCGTTATCCTGCCTTTCGCGATCGGCTTTGCCGGCTTCTACGATCGCTTTCCCTGGCTGTCATTTGCACCTTTCGCGGTGCCGCTCGCGATCGGGCCGCTGCTCTATAGCTATGCCTATAGCGTCGCGTTCGCGGCGACGCCGCCGCGGCTCGCGTTGCACCTCGCGCCCGCGCTGGCGCAATTCGGCTATCAGGCAGTGATTTTCCCGCTGCCCCTGTCCGTCAAGAACCATTGGGACGCCATTGCCACGCCCGTGCTGGCGCCCATACTGATGCTTGCGCTGATCGCAAGCCTGGCGGGCTATAGCATCGCCAGCCTGCGGATTCTGCGCCTTTATCGCATCGCACTGGCACAGCAGCGCAGCGATGACGACCGGCTGAGTGCACGCTGGTTGAGCCGTGCGGTCGTGGCATTGCTGCTCCTGCTGACGATCTCTTTGGCGTACGCCGCGTGGAATGCTTTCATCGCACCGCTCGACTATTTCGGCGTCATTGGGCGCTATCTCGCGATCGCCGCGATCGGTTGCTATCTCGCGATCGAAGGGTGGCGGCACGCCGATTTGCGGCTCGCCCCAATTCCGGTCCCCTCGAATGACGAGCCCCCAGCCCCCTCCCGTGACTGGAGAGCACAAGGAGCGGCATGGGCGTCGCAGGTTCGCGATGCCAACTGGCAGCGTGATCCGGAACTCTCACTCGCTGCGCTGGCACGGATGCTCGGCACCAATACCGCATACCTGTCGCGCGCGCTCAACGAAGGCCTTGGGGTGAGTTTCTCGACGTTCATCGCGGGGCTTCGCTGCGACGATGTCGCGGCAACGCTACGCTCGGGAAGCGAAATCGATCTGCTTCGCCTCGCCCTCGACGCGGGGTTCGGATCCAAAGCAAGCTTCAACCGCAGTTTTCGCGCGCGCTTTGGATTGTCGCCGTCGGCATATCGACGGGCACACGCCTCAAATCCGAAATAGCTTCTTGCGCTTCGGAATCTGAGGCGAGCGCGTCGTCCAATAGGTGGACTTGGGCTTGGATATCACCAGGGACGCAAAGACATGCACTCCAACACCTCGCGCCGGTCGTTTCTCCAAGCAGCCGGCGCCGCCGTCGGTGCCGCTGCAATAGCCAGCCCTTCCGCGCTTGCATCCACGCAAGTCGCCAATCTCGGCGAAGATGCCGCGCTTCTCGCACGTGCTTATGGCGCGCTGCATCCAGGGCTGTATCGATACAACAGCCCGGCGCAAATGGACGCGCGCTTCGCTGCGCTACACAATAGCCTGTCGGCTCCGCGCAGCCTGAGCGATACCTATCTCGCCTTCGCGCGGATCACCGCCGCTGTGCGCTGCGGCCATAGTTATCCTAATTTCTACAATCAGACAGACGCAATCACTGCGGCACTGTTCGACGGACGCAGCCGTCTGCCGTTCCTTTTCCGCTGGATCGGCGAGCGGATGATCGTGACCCGTGACTTATCCGGCGCGGGACTGGAGCCAGGCACGGAAATCCATTCGATCGAACGGATAGAAGCAAAGCGGCTATTGTCGAGCCTGATGCCGTTCGCGCGGGCCGACGGTCATAACGACGCCAAGCGTAGACGGATTTTGGCCGTCGAAGGCATCGATCGCTTCCAGGCCTTCGACATCTACATGCCGATGCTGTGGCCGCAGTTGGTGTCACGCGGCAAGGTCGCGGTTTTCGCCACGAGGCCGGGTCGGCCTCCGCGTCGTATCGACCTGGCTCTCATGACGCCTGCGGAGCGGCTTGCGGCAGTACCGCCCATCGACACGAAACCCAAGGATGCTGCGCTCTGGTCGCTCGATCGCAAGCCGGACGGCATCGCATGCCTGACCATGCCATCCTGGAGTGTCTACAACGGAAGCTGGGATTGGCGCGCCTGGCTCGAAGCGCGGCTCGACGAAATTGCGACCGATGGCACCCGCGGCTTGATCATCGACTTGCGCGGCAACGAAGGCGGGCTCGATTGCGGCAATCCGATTCTTGCGCGGCTCATCGAACGCGAGATCGCGCCCGTGGTGAATGCGCGACGGGTGCGGGCCCGCCGCGTACCCGATGATATCAGGCCGCATGTCGATACCTGGAACAAGCAATTCTACGACTGGGGCGGACGCGCCACGGGGCCGCGGGGCGACGGATTCTACGATCTGGCGACAAGCGACGATGATGCAAACGGAGGAATGACCATTCGTCCGGCGGGAAAGCGATTTGGTGGTAAGGTGGTCGTGCTGACGGATGCGAGCAACAGCTCGGCGACCTTTGGTTTCGCCCAGGTCGTCAAATCGGGACGGCTCGCGACGCTTATAGGGCAAACGACCGGTGGAAATCGTCGCGGTATCAATGGCGGTGCCTTCCTGTTCCTGCGGCTGCCGGCATCGGGCATCGAGGTCGATATTCCGTTGATCGGCTATTTTCCGCCCGGCGCGCAGCCCGATGCCGGGATCGTTCCCGACATAGTAGTTGAGGAGACGCCCTTCGACATCGCCGCCGGACTTGATCGGACGATGTCGGTTGCCATGCGCGCTGCCGTTGGTCGCGATGGTTCGTAGCGCCTTCGGGATGGAAATTCGGCCGCTTTTGAGAACGATGCGGTGACCACCAAATGGCTGCAACCTGAGCGCATTCCCGACCGGCAGGTTTCTTCGAAAGCTGCCCAGCGGCTCTTGGTCCGCTTGCGGTCCGGCAGCTTTCAGAAGGCAGAGGAAGAAAGCTGACATTTGAGCTGGGACCGCAGAGGCCCCGAGACGACCTTGGATCGAAGCGGTTGAGCGGGTAGCTGCGGCCGCCGAGCGTCAGCAAGAATCCGCGAGACCTTCGGATCGAAACCGCCAGGCGCATGATCATCGCAGCCCCCCGCTCGCCGCCTTGCGAAAGACTTCGCATAACCCCACATCAAACATGCTGGCGCTCGCGCTTCCCGAGTGCCACTTCGCAAATGGTAGCGCTGGCTCCGGTTGTGAAAACGACGCCTTTGTCGTGGCCCAGCAATCGAAACGGCCCCACCCCATGCCAGCCAAAGACCTCAGATTCTCGCGTGCTGCGCGGGAGAGCATCGTTCGCGGGATCGACATCCTTGCCGACGCAGTCAAAGTCACGCTCGGCCCCAAAGGGCGCAATGTCCTGCTCGACAAGAGCTATGGCGCGCCTCGGATCACCAAGGATGGCGTCACGGTCGCGAAGGAAATCGCGCTTCGGGACAAATTCGAGAATCTCGGCGCACAATTGCTCCGCGCCGTCGCCTCGAAGACGCACGATCATGCCGGTGACGGCACCACCACGGCCACCGTGCTCGCCCAGGCTATCGTCCGGGAGGGGATGAAGTCGGTCTCCGCGGGCGTCAGTCCAATCGATCTCAAGCGGGGCATCGACTTTGCGGTCCTGGCCGTCGTGGAGGCGCTGAAGGCGCGATCGCGGCCAGTGTCGAGCAACGACGAGATCGCGCAGGTCGGTATCGTCTCCGCAAATGGCGACGAGGAGATCGGCAACATGATCGCGGCGGCGATGGCCAAGGTAGGCAAGGTGGGCGTGATCTCGGTCGAGGATGCGCGCGGCGTGGAATTCGAGCTCGAGATCGTCGATGGCATGCAGTTCGACCGCGGTTATCTCTCGCCCTATTTCATCACCGACCAGGCGAAGATGATCGTCGAGCTTCAGGATCCCTACATCCTGATCCATGAGCAGAAACTGGCCGAGCTCCAGGCGCTGCTACCGCTGCTGGAAGCGGTGGCGCAAGCGGGCAGGCCATTGCTGATCGTCGCGGAGGACGTCGAGGGTGCGGCGCTCGCGACCTTGGTCGTCAATCAACTGCGTGGCGGACTCAAGGTCGCGGCAGTCAAGGCGCCGGGCTTCGGGGACCGCCGCAGAGCCATGCTGGAGGACATGGCGATCCTGACCGGCAGCACGGTGGTTTCGCCTGATCTCGGCATGACACTTGAAAGTGTCACGCTCGACAGACTTGGCACCGCGCGGCGCGTGACGATCGACAGAAACGATACCACCATCATCGATGGCGCGGGTGATGCCGAGGTGATCGCAAGTCGGGTAGACGCGATCAAGCAGCAGCTCGAGCTCGCGGGCAGCGACTATGATCAGGAAAAGCTCCAGGAACGGCTCGCCAAGCTCGCAGGCGGGGTCGCCATCATCCGCGTCGGTGCCGCGAGCGAAGTCGAGATGATCGAGCGCAAGGACCGCGTCGACGACGCGCTCCACGCGACGCGCGCCGCCGTAGAAGAAGGCGTGGTCCCCGGCGGTGGCACTGCGCTGCTCTATGCGTCGCGCACGCTAGATGGGATGGCCGGTGCCAGCGACGACCAGACGCGGGGAATTGATATCGTCCGCCAGGCGCTATCCGCACCGCTGCGCCAGATCGTCGAGAATGCCGGGCACGACGGAGCGGTGGTGGCCGGCCGGCTGCTCGACGGAAACGACGCAGATATGGGGTTCAACGCCCAGACCGAAGTCTATGAGAATCTGGTCACAGCGGGCGTGATCGATCCCACTTTGGTGGTCCGGTCGGCGCTTCAGGACGCAGCATCCGTGGCTGGCCTGGTGCTCACCACGGAAGCCGCGATCGTCGATTTTTCAGACGACTCGCCGGCCTCGCCGAACATGGCGCCTGCGGGCGGCTTTTGACCCACGCATTGCGCCCAGTCGGGCAGGCCCCGTATCGCAGAAAAGCCGCACTTGGCGGTCCGCTCGATCCTATCGCCTCGTCCTGAGCACTTCTCCCTTCGTGACGGAGCCAGGACCTTGTTCGGCCCCCGCTTGGGCAAGCAGTGGCGCGAATTTCCAAGTGCTTGGGGCAGCGGTGTGGTAGGAGAATATATCATGCGCCCGTTGAGCGATGCGCGTGAGGGCCTGACGCTCCCGCTCAAAGGAGCTTTGTTATGGACATCAACTACCTACTTAGCCGCGAACAGGAGTCCCTGTCGAAGGCCACGCGTTCGCCATCGCGCTCGGCACGTGCGGCGCATCGCGCGTTCGCATTGGAATTTGGGAAGCTTCTCGTGAAGAGCAGTTACCCCCACAACCGCTTTCAAACGGATGCCGAACGAGCCCAACTGCGGGAACAACGCCAGCGTCGCGATGTAGCGCTCAACAGGTGGGAAGGCGAAGGCGGGTCCTTGGCGCCCGCCTAGGTTCGTTATCCGCCACTGGAAATCGTGGTATGCGGCGCACCAATCCGCCTCGGCAACACCATATCGCTCTTATCTTAGCAATGCCTCGAGCGCCGCGACTTAGAGATGCTTTGCGCTCGCGGAGACAGGATGTGAAGCGCATATCTCACCTAGGTCCCGGACCCCGGCTTGAAACGTCAAAAAGTTACCGGCCGCGACGAAGAGAATATTTCGCAGCCCCCCAGCGTCAATGGAACGACGAGGCTCATCAAGCGCTCATTCCTGCGAGCAACAAAGTGGCGTAGCTCCCACCTACAGGAGCGGCCGTGCCTCGGTTTTACTTCCATACCCAGACCGACACCCGAGTGACCGATCACGAGGGTATGGAGCTGGCCGGACCGATTGAAGCACGCCGACAGGCGATCCAAACCTGCGGGCAAATGATGCAAGAAGCGCCTGAAGACTTTTGGGGAAGCAGGCCATGGAACGTAAGCGTCACGGACTCTTCCGGGTTAATCCTGTGGGAAATCTTCATGGACGGCGTTTCGTCGTCGGCCTCGCTGATCGGCGACAAGCCCGATTGAGATGACTGCAGCGGGCTGTCCTCATGCGGGCGGGGATTGAAGCGAAGATCGGAGTTAAGTGCCAAGCGCCGCGCCGCATGGTGCAATGCCAATTAGGGCAGCTCGCCGAATCGTGCTAATAGAAATCCATTACCGGCAACGACCTTCGAGGCGCTGGTGACTGTGAGACCTATGCGCTCCCGCCTTTGGCAGGAGCGGATTTATGGTTCAATCGCAGGACACGGCCCTTCAGCTCTTCGTCGATCGCCTCTCTTCACGCTCGATCCTTACCGAAGACGAGAAGAAAGCGGTCCTTGGTTTGCAGGGCCAATTGAGGCGCGTTGCCGCCCATATCGACTTCGTGCGGCTGGGCGAGCACGTCCAGCATTCGTGCCTCATCGTCGATGGCCTTGTTGGCCGCTTCGGCCAGAACAAGGATGGGGAGCGACAGACAACCTGTCTCTATATCCCGGGCGACATGGCCGACCTCCCGTCGGTGGTAAGTCCAAAGGCAGGATGGGGGTTGGCGGCGCTGACTCATTCGACAGTTCTGTGTCTGTCGCATGCCAGCCTGCGTCGCGTCGCGGCAAAGCATTCGGGCCTTGCCGAGGCCTTCTGGCGCGATTGCGTCGCGGACGGATCAATCTTCTCGGAATGGGTCGTAAATGTTGGCCGAAGAGACGCCCTTTCTCGACTGGCGCACCTGCTCTGCGAAATGGCGATCAGGTCTCAACGAGCGGGTCAGGGCGACCGACTCTCGTTTCCGCTTCCCGCCACCCAAGGCGATCTAGGGGACGCGACAGGCCTGACGGCCGTTCATGTCAACCGGACGCTGCGGGAGCTAAGAACGCGCTCCATAGCGACAATGCGCGCGGGGATCGTCACGATCCATGACTGGGATCAGCTAGTCTCAGTCGGGGACTTTGACGACGGCTTCTTGCTGCTCGGCGAACCATCTGGTCGTCTTTCCGAGGCCGCCTGACCCCGAGCTTTCAGTGGACCGGTACCTCGACAGTCTGACCGGCCGGCCCAGGTCGGCCGCTACGGCGTGCTGCGTATCGATGCGCTGCCCGCGCCTTTCCGAAGCGCAGTCACCGCCGCTTCGCAGGTTTGTTTGGAACGATAGCCGAGACTGGATGCGATCGCCTCGCCGGTCGCCGAACAGAACCGCCAACGCCAGTCTCCGCCGGAGAACAGGATCGAGGTAAGGCTGATGCGCTCGGCGTAATAGATCTCGAAATACGGCTCCCGGTCCGGCCATACGTCAGGCTGTGCCGTTATCAGTTCCGATAGCGGCAATGTATCATCCACTGGCCGGACGAGCTGCAAAAGGACATCGGGCGTGTCTAAAGACAGCCCAGCACCCACGGGCTGTGACAAGTCGAAATTGGGATTCGTTAATATCGTCAGCACATGATTTCTCCCGGCTGCAAGCGGGAGTAAACCACATTTCTCTCGGGCGTCGCGCGCTTGCGAAGCGGGCCTGGCGACGATTGTGCGAGTATATGCGCATTTGTGGTCTTTGACCATCCTCACCGATCTCGGACGAACCCCTAGAATATACGCGGGACGAGCGGCTTCGCGCTTTTTGTTAATAGGTCAGGCGTAGCGGTAGGATATTGGAGCCAAAGAGATGTTTGCCTTTCTAACCCGCGGAAAGGCCGCCAGCATCGCCGCTGGTTTGGAGCGCGATGCCAGAGATCGCTCCGAAGGCGCTCGCCGCAAACGGCTGTTCGACCGGATCATTATAGTGCCGGACCCTCAGGTGCCGAAACAGCCAATATGTGTTGGACGAGATACTTTCGGCTTGAAACCACCAGTCGATTGATCGCTCCGGCGAGATTGGTTCCTCGCTTTCCAGTCGCACACATCCTATCTGATGCGCATCGCCCCGATGTTCGAGCAAGGGCGGCTGAGAGACGCTTGCGCTCCCGCTCATCGGAGAGGGAATTCGCCATGTTGCCTCAGATCATTGATTGCCCAGCGCGTGCCGTCGCGGTCGCCATCCCGGTGCCTCATGACGATGCCATTCGCCTCGAGCTCAAACCGGGGCATGAGGTCATAGATTCCCCTGTTGCGGCTGTTTTGGATAGGCCGCCGCTCGCGGCGTTCGGCCTTTTTGCTCTTGGGATCGGGAAAACTTCGTCGCCTTCGATCGGCTCAGGGGCCATCGATCATGGATGACGCGCCGCACAACCAAGGCAACATGCCCTTTGGTGAGTGGCTCCTGCAGCAAAGCAATCGCACCGGTTATGTTGGCGAACTGGCTGCCTCCGCAAAGAACGATCCGAAGTTTCCAAAGGCGGGCACCCCCGAACAGGTCAGGGCGCGCTTGCGCGAAGTGATGGCCGAGGGGGACATGTTCGACGCGGTGGACGACGCCGAGGCAGACTGGACGAGTTGCTAGACACCCGCTCCGGGATCCGAACATCGCGCCTCAAGTGCCAAGCGATCTGGCGATACCCGTTGAAGTAGGGCAGCGAGGACCGCTGTCGATCGCGCCGGCTTAATGATGACCGGAAGGTCCGGATGTGTCGCCGCCAGAGCGGGCGGCAGCCCGGTTCCGGTAAAGATCACGAACGGGACGGATCGCTCCGCTAGAGACGTCGCCAGCGGCGTGACGTCGCGATCCAGCAGGTTCGCGTCCAATATGGCTGCGGCGATCGTTTCCGATGCGAGCAGTTCAAAAGCTGCCGCCACCGTATCGACCGGACCGACGATTTTCCCGTCGAGCTCGGCGACCGCGCTTGCCAAATTCATTGCGATGAGCGGCTCGTCTTCGACGATGAGGATGGGCAATCCGTTGAGCATGTCGCCTCCCTGTGAGCGAGAGTGCGGAGACTCCCAGCCGCAGGCGCCCATCGATGAGCCGGCGATGGGTCAGACAACTAACCAAACCTAGATTAGTTGCATGGGTTAATAATACAGAGACAGGCGTCGGGTTATAAACTAAGGTAAGGTATCATCGGCCCGATTTCTGGCCGCCGATGGCTGAGAGATGCGAAGCGCTCCCGTCAGAGAAACGGAGCGTGTCTTGGCTGCTGTTTTAACACCGATGATCGATAAGTTGCAGCTCTGGCTTCCACTAGATGCGCGCGACCAGGCAGCTGTGCTTGCGCTTCCCCACGTCGTGCGAACGCTGCGCGCCCAGGAATATTTGGTACGCGAGGACGACCGGCCGACCAATTCCTGCCTATTGCTTTCGGGATTTGCGGTCCGGCACAAGATCGCGGGGAACGGTGGGCGCCAGATATTCTCGATCCATATGAAGGGAGACGTGGTCGATCTTCACAACTCGATCCTTCGCCGCGCCGACCATAATGTGGAAACCCTGACCGAGGTCGAAGTCGCGCTCATTCCGGCAGACGCGATTCGCAAGATCGCAGCGGACTATCCCCAGGTCGGCCAGGCCATGTGGTACGAGACGCTCGTCGACGCAGCGATTTTCCGGGAATGGACGCTCAATCTCGGTCGGCGCGACGCCCGTGCCCGCGCGGCGCACCTCATTTGCGAGTTCGGCGTTCGGCTCGCGGTTGCGGGCCTCGGCGAGAAGCGTGATTTCGAACTGCCGATGACACAGGAACAATTGGCGGATGCGCTCGCGCTCACCAGCATCCACGTAAATCGGATGCTCAAGATCTTTGGACAGGAAGGCCTGATCGAACGCACCAAGAGGGCGATACGGATTCTGGACTTCGACCAACTGGCTCGAATAGGCGATTTCGATGTTCGCTATCTGCACCTCGACCGGGGGTCCGATCTGCTGGGTTGAGACCGAAAAACGGTATCAGTTCTTCGCTGGCTTCAGAAGATCACCCCCTAATTGCGGGTGATTCGATGCCCATGATTTGGAGTGTGAAGAGTATAAGTCCGGCTTCATCAGTTACCGTCATGCTCAACTCCCCCGTGGCCCAGAAACTTGGGGCAGCATCAATAATCGAATTACCGATGAGCTGCGCCGCAAGGCACTTGGCAGCGGCTAGGTCGGGTAGGGAAGTTCCGTCTCGGTGAGGCGCGCTGTCCCGGGCGTAAAAATAGTATTTGGGCACATGCGCTTCCCTTTATTTGGGCGGGAGCGCGCAGTCTCTCAGTCACCGCAGCCATCTGTAGTCTCGGTGATGAAGCAAGGACGTGCAGGCAGCGGATTCGTTCCTCTTGCGGGACATGGACCAGGGCAACAAGTCGCAGAGCGGACACCGATCATTCGCCAGGCAAGGTACCGGTCGCTAAAACCGGCCGAAGCGATGACATCACAAGTCAGAGTGCCTGGCTATGCGTCGATAACCCGGGACTGCAAGGATTGGACCTTGCGCTCATATTCCCGTGCAAAATCCATGTGCATTCGATAGCCGGCGGGATCCTTGGCATTCTCCGCCTTTTCGCGTTCTTCGGTCGCCCGGCGCGCGAAATATGCCAAGTCCGTTTCTCGTTGCATCTCCAGCTCCATGTGCCCCCGAAGCTCTTGATTGCATCATGATATTGGCTCTCGGTTCGTCGATCAAGCGCCGCCCAAATGGCCACATGCCGTCTTCGAGGTTGCCATTTTCCGACATTCTCAAGCGAAACTGGCGCGCGGGCCCTGTATGGGATGACTCCGGCAGTTCACCACTTACCGTTGCCCGCACTGTGCGCGGATGCTCGTCTTCGAGAATGGCTCAGGTATCCTGCAACGAGTTGCTGGCGGGATGACCGCTTAACCACTCAGTCGGTGTAGATGCCGCTGCCGGCGAACGGCAGCTTTCGGGCCTGCGGTTGGACCAACCGAACAACCGCTATTGGGGCGCGAAGCAGCCTTCGGGCGACCGACTGCAATTGGGGCGTGAGCGGATAGGCCGCTTTTATGAGTCTGTGGCCTAAGCTGAGCCGGTGGTGGCGTTCGGATTTTTAGGCCCTTCATAATCCTTGTGGCTCTGGCCGCCGCCGAAGTGGCCGCCGTCGCCGTCCGTATGCGGATTGGGATAGGCGCCGCCCTTGCTCTCACCATTCGATGCGGGATCTTCGACACCGTCTGGCGCGCGCTTGCCTGCGCCGCCATCAGATTGCATCGGCTGCTTGTCGGCCATGTTCCGTCTCCATGTCGTTGCCCACACCAACCTCCGGCCGAAGGCGTCGTTCCGACCGTAAGTTGGGACCGAGGGAATCTTCATAACCTGGGTCAAGGAACGGACGTGGTGCCGGAACCGGGGATCGGGATGGCCTGTTTGCGTGCCTGAATTCTACCCAGATCAGCGGAGAAGACATGGCAACGACCGCGCTCAAATCGAAAACATCGAGCGCCACTCCATTCGTCCTGGCGCTACGCCGGGCGCTTGCCGAAGGTGCGACCAAGAAAATTGCGGATTGCGCGGTCGGCGCGCTGGACGTTGAAATGGTCCGCAGCCGCGATTCCGTCTGGGCCGTGATCCGACGTCAGGGGCGCGGCGGTCTCGCGTTACGTGCCGCCTATCTCGCAGACGAGTTCGAGGTGACCAAGCTGAAACCGGAAGCGGGCGAGGCCGTTCGGATTCGGGTGACGAGCGTGCTCGGGGAGCATCTCATCGTTGTCCGCCTCGGCGAAGACGCACTCGAGCACCTGCGCCTCACGGTGACGCTCACTCCTTCGGAATCCCTGCTTGTACCGTTCCTGCCGCGCGACCTGTATCCGCTCGACGCGAATGACGATCCCCTAGGTTCGTCCGGCACGGTCGAAGCCGGGCAACGCGGACTCAATTCGGGCTTGCTCTATTTCCGCCTCGATGAGCCTGCGTTCGGCAACGTCCTCTACTTCCAGAACCTCACCGCGATGAATCCGTTCTATAGCGCAACGAAAACTAGTCCGGACGGCGCTGTGGGCGGCGTTTGGCCCGAACTCGGCTATCTGCCGCCGACGCCAACACAGAGCGGCACCCCGCCAACCGAGCCGCTGCCTGCCGGAGCCGAAGTCACTCTCTCCGACGCGATCCTGGTCTTCCGGCACCAAACCGATTCCGGGGAACGTGAATCAGCCCGGCAATTCCTCCAGATGCTCGGCGTCGCCTACAGGATGATCGACTTGCCGCGCACCGACTTCCGCGACTGGATCGACCGGGCCGAGCGTACGCTACGCGATTTGGACGAAGCCCCCGAAGCGACCATCCGTCACTATGGGCACCGCTACATTCATCCCTATACCGCGGCCGAATATCCCGACAGCATGGTTCAGATGTCGATCGTTGCGGCGATTCACGACTGGAGCAAGTGGCAGGGAGAACTCCATCCGCTCGAAGCGGAATTTAAGGCTGGCCTGGGCAAATTCTACGATCCGAAGCTCAAGGCGATGCGGCGCTATTTGCCCAATGTCGGCGACGACAAGGACGCGAATGCCGTGGACAGCTGGTACCTCTATCATCCGATGCTGAACCTGGGACGCCTCGCCTTGGATGGCGACGGCGAGGCGCGCGCACTGTTCGTGAAATCGATCGACTATGGAATTAAGGCAGCCCAGCACTTCGAGTACAAATGGCCGGTCCAGTATAACGTCACTGATTTCTCGGTGATCACCGAGACCGCCGGGGCGGATGGCCGCGGCCAGACGGATGTCGGCGGAGTCTATGCCTGGGTGATGCTCCAGGCATTCGAGCTCACTGACGAGAAGCGCTTCCTCGACGAGGCGCGTGCGGCGATCGACGCCGCGGTGGGGCTACGATTCAGCATCAACTATCAGGCGAACCTGACCGCGTGGGGCGCCGCAGCGTGCATGCGATTGTGGCGGATCACCTCGCAAGATGTGTATCTGGAGCAGAGCTACGTCTATCTCGCCAGCTTCTTCCACAATTGCGAAATCTGGGAGAGCGAGCTCGAGCTCGCCGTCCACTACCGTAACTTCCTTGGCGCGACATGCCTGCAAGATGCGCCGTACATGGCGATCTACGAATGCTTCGATGCCTACACGGCCTTCGAGAAATATCTCGACGATAGCGGCCCAGACCTTGAGCCGGCCGCGCGCATGCTGATCGCTGAATATTGCAAATATGCGCTTGATCGCGCCTGGTACTATTATCCCGACGCACTGCCGCCCGAGGCGATATCGCCGAAGCAGCGCGAGACCAATGGGCATGTCGATCGCAAGCTCTCCTTCCCGCTGGAGGATCTCTATCCCGACGGGCAACTTGCCGGCCAGGTGGGCCAGGAGGTCTATGGGGCGGGCGCGGCGATGGTCTTCGCGACGCGTGCCTTTCACCAGGTCGAAGGTGCGCCCTTCCTTGTCCACTGCGATCATTTCGTTCGCGCGCGCGAACGCACGGGCGACAATGCTCTGACCCTGACCTTGGATGGCGGCGAGACCTGCACGGCCGGGTTTAGTCTCGTACGTCGGAAGCGCCGCAAGCTCCCGAGCGTCAGGCTCGTCACGGTGGGCGGAGATGCCTTACGCCCACACTCCAGCTCCGCCGACCGCATCGACTATCGCGTGCCGGCGAACGGCCGCCTGATTCTGACCTGGAGCTGAAACCAGACGACGTCACGCTCCTCGGGTCGGCGACGTCGCAGGTTCCGGGTTCTGTGTGTCCATTCCGGAGCGTCCGTTGCTCGTGCGTCGGATCCCCTTCATAGGGGGAGAAATGCAGGGAACACCCACGATTTTGGAGCGCGTCCGAAGCCTGATCGAGAGGCTGGCGCCGGCCCCGATCTGCGACGAGTGCATCTCCGAGAAGCTGAGCCTTTCTTGGAAATCCCAAGTAAACCAGGCTGCGCGCGAGCTGGTCGGGAGCGACCACTTTGAACGACTCAGCGATGTCTGCACGATTTGCGGGGGTCCCAAAATCACTACCAGAAAGGCGTTGAGATAGGCCTATTGCTGTCGATGGCAGTCTTGCTCTGACGCCTTCGGCAAGTAGCCAATCAAACGGAGGCTAAGCACGCTTGCGGCGATCTCGTCCGCATCTTCCCATAGACAAGTTCGAATATCGTACATAATGGCCTGCCATAACTCTTTGAAAAATAATGATTTATTCGCACCTTGCTTCATCCCCGTTTTTATTCTGCACTTAAATTTACACTGCGGCGTGATGTTGAGTGATGCGTTCCGAAGCCTGTGCATCGTGCAGGCCTATCCGAAGCCCGCACACCACCCCTGCGCGCCCACCTATCTCTTTAATCCGATGCGCGGCTTGTGCGAACTGCCCTCGGACTATGACCACAAGATTCCCGGCTATTGATAGACCGATCTGCTTCGCCGACGGAAACTGACCGAGCTCTCGGAAGATAACCGATCAATCTTAGGCTGAGCGCACTCGCCGCGATGACATCGGCATTTTCCCATAGAGCAACACGATGGTCTGCCATTTCGCACGTCAGCACGGCGCTTCGGGCGCCCGACGCTTTCCGTCAGACCGGACCCGGAATGCGCTAGACGCCTAGTCGAGCGGCGCGGGCATCTGCGCCAGATTGCTCCAGAGCATCGGCGCGAGCTGGGCGAAATCCAGCCTGTGGGGGGCGCCGGGCAATCTGAGCAAGCGCGCCCGCCGAGCAGCCGCGCGCAAGCGCTCCGCATGGGCAAAGGGCACGACCTCGTCCGCCGTGCCGTGGATCAGGAGCACCGGCTTCTCGACCTGCGCGATCGCAGCGAGATTGTCGAAGCGGTTTCCGACAAACGCACGTGCCAGGGGCGGCGCGAGATCGGCTATGCGCGTAAAGGCACCGATCGTCACGATCCCGCGCACGCCGGGCGCAATGCCCGCGCGCAGGGCAACCGCGCTGCCGAGCGAAAAGCCGCATACATAGAGCCGCGCGCCTGGCGCGAGCGTTCCCGCAAGCCGCACGAACGCGTCGCCATCGGCATAGAGCCCAGCCTCCGACGGCTTGCCGGGATTGTCGCCATAGCCCCGGTAGGAGGCAACCAGCACGCCCTGGCCATCGGTCACCAGCGCGGCCGCCATTTTCGCGGACTCGAAGCGGTTGCCGCTCTGGCCGTGGAAGAACACCAGCACCGGCGCGCCCGCGCGCGTGGGCGCCCACCAATAGCCCTTGAGATGCACGCCGTCGGTCGTGGTGGTGGTGACCTCCACCGGCGCCGGACCGGCCCAATTCACTTCTCGCGGCATCGGATCCGGCCGGAAGATGCGGCTGTCGATCTGCCCGGCACAACTCGGCGCCAGGCCGATCGACAGCCCGAGCAGCAACAGGGCGAGGACTGTCTTCCCGTGCCGCATCAGAAGCGGACCGGCACGCCGACAAAGAACTGATGGCTCTGATTGTCGACATGCTTGTAGTCGATGCGGATCCCGAGCCGCGGCGAGATCCGGTATTCGGCGCCCGCACCGACCACGAAGCTGCTCCCCCATTCGTGCACATCGGCGACGCCGGCAGTGTTGCGGATCCGGTAGTTGTTGCCGCCATAGCCGCCGCTGGCATAGACGAAGAGCGACGAGCCGAGCACCACGCCGCCATGCAGCGAGACGCGATAGCCGTAGCGCGGCTCCAGCCGCAGCTCGGCGCCGCCCGCGAACGGCACGACATTGTCGCCGCCGCCGGTAGTCAGACCCGCCTCGCCGCCGATGCGGAAATGCTCTGAGACCACGACGTCATGGCCGACGAACAAGCCGCCGCCAACGCCCCAAGCGCGGTGATAACGCCCCGTGGTGGTGCCGCCGCTCTGCGTCTCCAGATAGATATGATGCTCGAGCGCGCCCGCCTCGCCCCCCACATAGGTGCCGGTGAACGGCGCCTCCGCCTGGGCCATCGCCGCCGCCGGCATCCATGCGGCTGCGACCGCAAGAATCGTCATCGAAAAACGCATCTAGTCCGCTCCCGCCAAAATCGAATCGTGGAATAATGTCAGCATGCTTCCGCGACAGGCGCCGTTGTCGATGCCTTGATAGAGCGTATGGAAGAAGCATGTCATCTTGATGAGCAGGATCGGATCCGCGTCTTCGGGAACGTAGCGCAGGTCGAGTCCTTCGATCTTCGTGCGCAACACTGCGGCGATCACGTCCGGCGCGGCATCGGTCCGGTATATGACGAGGGCGTCCAGATCGTTGGGCGCATCGCCCGTCCCGACGAAACTGCCGCCGACAAGCGCGCACAAGGGCATCACGCGCTGGGCCCGCATCGCCTCGATCCTGGCCGTGAAGCGCTCGAGCAGGACGCGTCGCCCCGGCGACCATCCGAGATGCTCGGACAGCCAGGGCGCGCTCACCACATGCGGGCTGCTCTCGAAGAGCGCAGGTGCGTGCGCCGGCGAAAGCAGCGCCCGGCCGAGCACCGCCAGCGCCTCGCCACGCCGCATCGCCTGCTCGGCGATCGAAACGCCCGCCATCATGCCGCCGCCACGGGGCTGCGGCGCGGCACCACCATCACGATGCCGCGATCGAGCGCCCCCGTTCCCTTGTCGTAGGCGAAGGTGTTGGAGAAGTAGATTGCGCGCTTGATCAGCACCGCGGGATGCGCGTCCGCGGGGCAGAGATGGAGATCCGCCGTGTCGCCCCGCTCCATTGCCTGCGACAATGCCGTCGCGCCCGCCTCCGGATCGCAAGTCAGCGTGTACACGCCCAACGCGTCGATATCGCGCGGCTCCTGGCCGAGGCGCAGGAAGCTGCCGCCGACGAGCAGCAGATCGACCCGAATCCCGGCCCGCTCGAGCGCCGCAATCCGCGTCAGCAGCGCGGACAGCAGCGTGCGCCGCTGCTCCGAGCCGGCAAAGGCATCGGCGAAGCGCGCGATGTCGTAGACATAGGGCGAACTGTCGAGCGGGGTCTCGCGCCCGAGCGGCGCCATGAACGGCGGCAGGCCGGCGTCCCGCGCGGCCGGGTTCACCGTCATGCACGCGGCCAGGAAGCTGTCCACCCGCTCAGGCATGCCCGACCACCAATGAGGCGTTGAGCCCTCCAAAGGCGAAGGAATTGGAGACGATCGTGCGCACCTTGGCGTCGCGGGCGACATTGGGGATGCAGTCGATCGGGCATTCGGGATCGGCCTCGACGAAGTTCGCCGTCGGCGCCAGTGTCTGCGCGCCGAGCGACTTCACCGTCATCACCAGCTCGATCGCGCCCGAGGCGCCGAGGCAATGGCCGAGCACCGACTTGGTGGCGGTGACCGGGATGCGCGCGGCGCGATCGCCGAACACCTGGTGCAGCGCGAGGCATTCGCTAGCGTCGTTCATATTGGTGCCGGTGCCATGCGCGTTCAAATGATCGACCGCGTCCGCGTCGGTACCTGCATCGGCAAGCGCCAGGCGCATCGCCCGCGCCATGCCGGCGGGATCGGGCGAGGTCAGCGAGCCGGCGTCCGAGCTCATCCCGAACCCACGCAGTTCGCCCAGAATGTCGGCGCCGCGGCGCTTGGCCGCCTCCATCTCCTCCAGGATCAGGATCGCCGCACCTTCGCCGAGCATCAGCCCGCGCCGTCCAAAGGAAAAGGGCCGGCACAGATCGTCGGAAAGCACGTGCAGCGCTTCCCAGCCCTTGAGGCAGCCAAAGGTCAGGCTTGCCTCGGTACCGCCGGTCATCGCCACATCGGCCATCCCGTAACGGATCGCCTGATACGCCTGCCCGATCGCGTGGGCGGCCGATGCGCAGGCCGACGCGATCAGGAACACGCCGCCGCGGATTCCGAATTCGATCGCCAGCTGGCTGGCCGGCGCGCTGGCCATCAGCCGCGGCACCGTGAGCGGATGAAGCCGGTCGGCACCGTGACGATAGATTCGCTCGGAGCTCATGTCGTGCGTCGACTCGCCCGCAGCGCCACTGCCGATGACGCACATCGTGCGATCCGGATCATAGTCCGCGAAATCGATGCCCGACTGGGCCAGTGCCTCGCGCCCGGCGATGATCGCATATTGCGCGGCGGGGTCGAGCGCGCTCAGCCGGCGCCGGTCGAAATAGGCTTCGGGATCATAGCCCTGCAGTTCCGCGACCCGGCTGACGCCCGTCGTCTTGTCGCCCAGGCGCGAAGGCGCGCCGAAGGGCCGGTGTGCGTCGCGTATCGCCTGCCAGCTGCGCTCCGCATCGGTGCCCCCGGCGGTCAGCGCGCCGATCCCGGTGATCGCGACCCGTCTCATGCCTGGGCAGTCCGCTGCGAGACGAGCTGCCGGATCGCCGTCACGACGTCGCGCACCTTGGAGAGTCCGGATTCGCCGACCGCATTGGCGTTGTACGGCACGTCGATGCCGAAACGGTCCTCGATCGCGAAGAGCAACTCGACCATGTCGAGCGATTCGATTCCCAGCTGCTCAAGGCTGGTGTCGAGATCGATCGGAACATCGCCGACCCGGGCCGCCTCGCGGACCAGTGAAATCACATCGGCTTCAATGTCTTCGTTCATCTCAGAGACCTTTCCGCTCGTGGATTGAAAACTGCTCGTAGGCGGCGTCGCGCGTCAGGCGCCCCGCTTCCATGCGGTAGACAGTGTCGCAAATCTCCAGGACCTGCGGATCGTGCGAAGTGATCACCTTGGTGGAGGGATGCTCGGCCAGCGCCCGGATCATCCGCGTGGCGGTTTCCACATCCAGGTTCGAGGTGACTTCATCGAGCAGCAGCAGGGGCGGATCGCCATAGAGCGCGCGCGCCAGCATCAGGCGGCGGCGCTGCCCGCTGGAGAGCGTGCCATTCTCCTCGCTCACCACGGTGTCGAGCCCGCGCGGCAACGCCTCGACCACGTCCTCGAGACAGGCCACGCGCAATGCTGAAAGCGCACGGCCGCGGTCGGGGTTTTCCTCGAATCCGGTGATGTTCTCAAGGATCGAGCCGCGCACCAGCTTGTCCGCGCCGAGCACCAGGCCGACATTTTCGCGATAGGCCTTGAGACCCCAGGCGGCGAGCCCGACCCCGTCCACCTCCATCACGCCTTCGCTCGGCGTGTAGAGTCCGGCCAGGATCTTGAGCAGCGTGGTCTTGCCCGATCCCGAGGGACCCATGATCGCGATCGCGTTGCCCTGCTTCGCGCCAAGTTCGAAATCGATGTCGGACAGGATTGGCGCGTCGGCGAATCCGGCGCGATAGGTCACCCCGCGCAGTGTCACCGCGTCGCGTATATGGCGCTCGATCGGCTGGTCGCTCGGCTCGGGCTCTTCCTCCAGGAAATCGGACAGCCGCGTCATGTTCGCGCCGAGCAGCGACACCTCGGTCATCGTCGTGACCAGATTGTCGATCCGGTCGAAGAAGATCGTGCGGTAGGTGAAGAAAGCGTAGAGCATGCCGACCGTCATCTGCTGGAGCAGGACCGCGGCGACGCCGTAATAGAGCGTCACCGCCATGCCCAGCGCCGTGACCAGCTCGACCAGCAGCACGGCATTGGCTTCCGTGATCTGGATGCGGAAGCTGGCATTCACGTGCCGCACCAGGCTGTCGTACCAGCGGTTGGTGGTGACGATCGTCGCATTGCCGGTCTTGATCGCGGCGACCGCGCGAAGATTGTCGATCAGGCGCGAGCGCTCGTCCGACTTCGCCTTGAGCGCGAGCGCGCCCTGGCGGCGCATATAGGGATAGAGCGTGAGCCGGATCGCGATCACCATCAGGAAGATCGCGCTCACCAGCGCGGCCAGCCCGGGCGCGTAGAGGAACATGATCGCGCCACTCAGCAGGATCATGATCAGGTCCACCGCCGCCGCGGAGAAGGACTTTGTGACGACGTTGCGCACCGAATCGATCGAATCGAGCCGCGTGGCGATATCGCCCGGATGGCGTCCCTCGAAATAGCGCAGCGGCAATCGGAAGATATGGCCCACGGCGTTACGCGTCAGCTGCGCGAAGAACGCGCTTCCGGCATTGGCGATGACGCGCTTCTGGATCCATGTCGCGACCGCGGTGCTGAGCGAGACCAGCATCAGGCCGACCGCGAGCACCCATAGCAAGTCGAGATCATTGCGCGGCAGCACCGAATCGAGAGCAACCTGGACGATCATCGGCATCAGCATCGCGATGACGGCACCCGCAGTGGCGACAACGATCACTTGGATGAGCGAGGCTTTCAGGCCGTGGGTGAGGTCGAAGATACGCGACAGCGTGTATTTTCTGGCGCGCACGATCGTCTCGAACGCGCCGCCCGGCGAGACTTCGAGGGCGATACCGCTGAAATGCTCGGCGAACTCGGCCATGTCATAGGTGCGCACGCCCATCGCGGGATTGTGGATGACGGCGCGGCCGCGCCGAACCGACTTCAGCACGACGAAATGATTGCTGTCCCAGTGGAGGATCGCAGGCGTGCGGACATGGGCGAGATCGGCAAGATCGTCGATGCGGAGCCCCCGCACGTCGAACCGCAGCTGGTCGGCGACATTCGCAAGGTCGGAAAGGCTGAGGCCGCGCCGCGTCGTACGGTACTGGCTGCGCAGATAGGTCAAGTCGAGCCGGTGGCCGTGCCAGTGCGCGATCATCGCCATGCAGGCGATCCCGCACTCGCCATTCGCCTCTTGCAGGATCATGGGCAGCGTCCGCCGCCCGGATTCGAACAGGTTCATCCCATGCGTCCCCTGAGCGCGACGAGCGGTTCCAGGAACCATTGCAGCAGATTGCGCCGCTCGACCTCGATGTCGGCGGTCAGCGTCATCCCGACCTTGAGCGCGCGCCGACGTCCATAGACCTCGACCGCGTCCTCGGCGGGCGCCACTTCGACGATGAAGTTGCGCTCGATCTGCTTGGCATCGTCCGCCTTCTGCGCGCCAGTGTCGATCGACGCCTGCTCGACCCGGACGACCTTGCCGTAGCGCACGCCGAAGCTCTGATACGGAAAGGCGTCGTATTTCAGCACGACGCGCTGACCCACATCGATCATGCCGATCGCCTTGGACGGTACGGTGAGGATGGCGGTGAGCCGTGCCGAGGGCTGGCCAATGGCGAGGATGCGCGCGCCGGCCTCGATGCGCTCGCCGGGCCGCACCGAGACTGCCGACACGACGCCATCGGCGGGAGCGACAATCTCGCGCGTCTGCAACGAGGTCTGGGCGTGCAGCTGGTTCTCGGTCTGCAGCCGCTGCGTACTGAGGTTGAGCATCGCCTGGCGGATCTCGGCGATGCGGTTCTGGATCCCGGTCACGCGATCGGCACGCGAGCGCCGCACCTCCTGCAAGGTCAGCTCGGTGTCCGAGGCCTCCTGGTTCAACTGCATGACCACGCCGCGCGCCTGGTCCACCGCCATGTCGGTAATGAAGCCCTTGCCGGCGAGTTGCTCATAGCCGCGCAGGCGTCGCTCGGCCATCTGCTGGCGCGCCTTGGTAGCGCTGCCACGATTGCGCGCCGAGACGAGCGATGCCTGGGCGCTCGCCTCGACCTCTGCGATCTGCTGGCGGGCCTCCTCGCTAGTCCGCGCATATTCGGCGAGCTGATTGTCGATGTTCGCGATCGACTCGCGCATCCGCTGGATGCTCTGCGCGATGGTGTCGCCATCGCCGCTGATCACTGGCGGCAGGCTGAGCACCGCCAGCACCTGCCCCTTGTGGACACGCGTGCCGGAGGCAACTCGAAGTTGCGAGACGATCGCTCCCTGATCGGCGACGATCGCCGAGAAGCCCGAGACCGCGGCGATTTCGCCGGATACGGTCTCCTGCTTCGAATATTGCGTGGCCCAGCAGAAGATACCACCCACGACGAGCAGCGTGCCGAAGAATACGCTCAGAACATGATCGAATACCGGCTGCGCCAGCAGCACTTTCGAATCCATGTCCGCCACGCGCCGCGGCTTGGTAAGGATGGCGGTCATGCCGCGCACCGCTGCGGCGCGGTGACGAACTCGTCGAAGCGCTGCCACATATGCCATTGCTCGGGGCAACCGCGCACAGAGTCGGTAATGAAGGATGCGATCTTCCCGGTCGCGTGATCACGCTCTGCTTGGCGTGAAGGCACTTCGAGCAGGTCCGCCACGGTGACCTGGTCGCCTGTGCTCCGAGCCTCGGTCCGGAACAGCAGCAACGGGACCTGACAGAGTGCTGCGACGTCGACGGCGCCCGCTGCGATGCGCGCCGGCGTCCAGAGCAAGTTGATGTCCACCGCACGGCCATAGCTTTCGGGCAGGTCAATCAGCGCGATCAGGATAGCGCCCATGCGGACGCGCTTGAGTAGCGCATGGAACTCCGCGGGCTCTGTCGGTGCCATCAGCGCCACGCGCACGCCCAGCTGATCGAGGCGGTTCATCGCCCGGCTCTCATCATCATCCGTGGTCCGGGTCTTGACGATGATGACGTCGCGGTCGCGGAAGTACCGATGCAGCAGCCAGGCAAGCGCCAGCGAATAGGGACCCATGTGCAGCGTCGCCAGAACTGCGCCGCGCTGGCGCGAAATCCAGCGCAGCGCGTCATCATCTTCGGTCCGGACGTTCGCGGCATCGGCGAGCAGCCCAGGCAGCGAACGATCGGCGAGCGCGAGCCATTCCATCTGGAAAAGCAGATCATGATAGCCATTCTCGCCGGCCAGCTTCCACGCCTGCGCACGCGGCAAATGCAAGGCCTTGGCCATCATCCATGCACTCTTGCCGCAGGGTCGAAGCAACCCGGATGCCCGCGAGAGCCGGAACGCCGAGCGGAGCAGCTTGCGGCGTAGCCGCATCGGGAGGCGCGCCAGGAGGCGGACACCGCGCTCGGCCAGAGAATGGGCGCCGCGGCGATCGGGTTCGGGCTCTGACAGCAACGGAACTGAACTCACCATGACACCACGCTTGTAAAGTGCGACGCCCCGGCGAACCGGGGCGTCGCGATCACATCAGCACTTCTTCGAGGCCTTGACGCCCACGGAGAAGCCGCCGTTCTGAGTCCAGCCGCCGGTAACCTCGACGCCCCAGCCATTGTCGGCTGCGGCGCTGGCCTGGGCCGAATACTCGGCCTCGCTCACGACGAGCGAGTAGCTGCCATCGCCATTGTCGGTGGCGACGCCCGAATAATCTCCGGCATCGAACTGGCTATAGCCGCCGACGATCATTTCGAGCTCAACGAGGCAAAGATTACGCATCGTATTTCCCCTTTGCTTAGTCGAGCGCACCAATTTGCAACTCGACTAATACTACCTCTCATTTTAAGATACTTTTCGGAATGCGGAATTTGTGTCGTTATTGACTGCATCCAATGCTGGAGCTTTCTCGTCCATTCTTGCCAGATGCAATGTGGGAACTTCGTCTTCGCGCGAGCTCTCCACGGAATCTTCGTGCATCTCGGTCAGCTTCATGTTGACGCGGAACCGCACCGCGCCGCCGGAGTGCTCGGTCACGAGGTGGGCGATCAGCCTTGCCCTGACCGACTCCGCAAGGCGCAGGAGCCGGCGCCGGCCATCGCGGGGATCGGGATGACTCACCACCAATCCGCGCTTCTCGATGCAGTTCAGGAGGCGAATGGCCGTGCTTTGCGGCCCGCCCAGGCTGATGCACGCATTGCTGACCGGGACTGCCTCGCCGTCCATTTCGGCCAGAAGGAGCTCGAGCATCAGGCTCCAAAGCGCGTTTCCAAAAAGATCGGGCGCCCCGAAGGTCGGCCGCGATTTTGAGCGGGACAGGGCAATTCTAACTTCAGATGCGCCCAAGTTATCTGAGGCGGAGTTGCTGAATATAATGTTAGAACTGTCAATTTGCTCGGCAGATTGTTGCACAAGCTCATCGAGTTTTAGTTGTAGCTGCTGCAAGCCCTTCGTAAATCGCTCAGCAGAACGAACAACGCGAGTTATATCACGCGCCACATCAATATCTGACACCGAATTACCCCCCTCGGATAACTTCAGCATTAAAGACCTAGTTTTTTTTGTGTCAAGCGGGATATGGATCAACTATCAGATCATAATCAACTTGACTCTTTAGATATTTATATTAAATGATCGTGCCGCTTACGCAATATAACCATTATGGTCTTATTGGCGGGATTTAAATAGCGACGCCGATGGTCACACTCCTCGACGTCACGGGCGCGCCGAGTGCGATCCTGATCTTCGCGATCCGGTTGTCGATAGTGTCACGCTGCATGAGAGGCGTACGACAATCGAGATTCCCCGGTTTGCCGTCATCCGCGGCACTGCCTTGGTGCAGGAACCAGTAAGCTATTCACCAGCCTCATCCTCAACGGGCGCGACCTGCCCGAACGCGCGCAACGCGCACCATTGCCGGTCAATATGGCGTCCCGACGATTTTGATCACCGGCGACGATGCGTGCGTCGCCGAAGCGATAGAATGGCTCGGGCCGATCGAGACGGTCGTCACGAAGCGGAGCCTCGGACTCTTCGCCGAAGCACGTGCTTCTCCCGCCCTTATCCAGTCCCGCCTTCGTGCGACGGCGCAGGCAGCCGTTTCGAGAGCCGACGTCGCACCTTTCCGCCTTGAAGGTTTCTCTTGATGACTTTACCCGCCCTGCTTCCCTAGGAATATCCGCGCCTTTACCTTGGGCATGTTGTTTTTGAATGGCCTATTCAAGGCCCGCTATCGGCAAGTAACCAATCAACCGGAGGCTTAGCACGCTCGCGGCGATTATATCTGCATCTTCCCATAGCGAAGTTCGAATATCTTGCACGATGGCCTGCCATTTTCAGAATTCTGCGCGACTCCGGACGTTCATCGTCGTAGCTATTTTTCTTCTGTCCCCCCCGGGAGCGATATCGGCGTCCGGCAGGGGAATAGCCTGAATCGACAGGCGGAGCGGCAGCCGCATGTTTGCGGGGGGCTCCTGGTCCAGCGCCATGCCGAGCAGCAGCGCACGCAGATCGTCGCCCGCCGGCGCGGCGGCAAAGGTCGGGCATTCGACCCGCGTGATGTGTCCCGAGGCGTCGATCCAGATGCGCAGCACCAGGCCTGGGCTGGCTTCGCCCTGCCTGTCGGGCAAGGTCCGCATGGCCGCCCGCAGCCGGAGCGCCGCAGGATCCTGACCGTCGCTGAGCCGCGCCGTTACCTTCTCGGTGACGCGCTCGGCATAGGCACGCCACGATTCCGGCACAGCCTGTCCGGTGACGGCCTGCGCTGGGGCTGGGGCTGCAGCGGGAGCCGAGGCGAGCCCCAGCCCCGCGGCGATCGGCAAGAGCAAGCGGTGCATCGCGATCCCTAGTTCTGCGGCACAGCCGCGCGCGCCGTGGCGTCGAGCCCGCCGGGGCGATCGCCGCGGCCGGGCCGTCGCCGCTATTGCCCGAGCGGCAGCTGAAGCGGATCGGGCCCGGGGAAGCCCGATCCGCTCCATTTTCCGGCTAGAACTTGCCGGAAAGGTCCAGTTGCAGAACGTCGATGGAGAGCGGCGCGCCATAGACGGTGTTCGCCGACAGCCAGCGCGCGCCGACGGAGAAATTGTCGGTCAGGCCATAGGCGCCGCCGACGACATAGCCCTTGGCATTGGTGCCGCCGAGGTGGAAGTCGCTATCGTTGAACGCATCGAGCACCGCGTCGGGCTGGATGTAGCGATATTCGGCGAAGCCCAGCCAATCGCCCTTCTTGCTGAAGCTGGTCCGGCCGATCTCGAAGCGGGCCATATAGGCGTCGGCGCCGCTGCGGAAGATCTGGTTCGACACCGGGCAAGGCTGCCCGAGCGGCACCTGAACCGAGCAGCCGTCATTATTGGTGACGATCACGCCGCGGTTCATCACGACGTTCCGGTCATAGCCGAAATTATGGACGTAGTTGCCGGTCAGGGAGGCGTGGACGTCGTCCTTGAACAGATAGCTGACCGCGCCCTTCACGCTCAGGTCGCGGAACTGCGAGGCATAGCCGAAATATTGGAGCTGACGGTTGCTGGTCGGGTCGGGGATGACGAAATCGCGCAGCTGGACCAGCGTGTTGCCCTTCTGCATGAAGCCCGGCCGGCTATAGTCGGTCGCGCAATAGGGGCCGGTGTTGAGGCACTGCGAAGCGACCTTCCCGGTCACGTTGTAATAGCCATAGACCGCCGCCGAGAGCGAGGCGTTGACCGCCGAATTGACCTGGTAGGTCGCCGCCACCTGGCCGCCGACCAGATAGCTGTTCTGGCTCGAGCTGACCTTCTGGTCCGCGGTTGCCTGATCAGGGAAGCCGTCAGGCGCGAAATTGAGCGTCACGCCGGCGAGATCGGCGCGCAGCTTGAGCGACTTGCTCGGGCTGTAGCGCGCGGTGGCGGTGATGCCGTCGAGCGCGGTATCCTCGTCCCACACGATGTCGCTGGTCGCAAAGGCGGCGTTGCTCTCGATGAACGGATTGTCCGTGCGGCCGAGATTGACCTGCAGCGCGTCGCCCTGGCGATAGCTGAGATAGCCGCGGTCGAGCCAGAGGTTCTTCTTGGAGAGATAGCCGCCCAGCGTCTGGGTGGTCGATACCGGCGAATTGTCGCTGCCGGTGGCGACGCGGATCGTGGTGCTCAGCCCGCCGCCGAGCTGCGCCTCGAGCCCGAAGCGTGCGCGCAGGCGGAGCAGCTGGCGATCGGCAAGCGAGTTCTGGATTGCCGGGAAATCGGGGTTGCTGGTGCTGACGTCATAGCCCGGCCCGGCGTTGATCGCGATGAAGTCGACCAGGTTGGCGCGGTTGTCCTTGTCATAGTAGCGGCCCTCGGCACGGACGCGCAGATCGCCGAACAGGCGGATGCGCGACGTCCAGTCGGGCACGGCATTGGGCGCGGCCCAGCGCTCGGCCTTGGCCTGGGCAAGCACCTGCTCGCGGATCTGGTCGCGGATCTGATCGCGCACCAGCTGCGGGACATAGGGGACGCTGACTTCGCCCGGCTCGGGCGGCGGCGCGGCGCTGGCAACGGCGCTGGCCGCACCCTGGGCGCGCGCGGCAACCAGCTCGGCCGCCGACTTGGCGATCAGCAGGTCGCCTTCCTCCTGCGTGATCGAGCCCTTCTTGACGAGCAGGCGGACGAGATCGGCCATCGCGCCGCCGGGCTCCGCGGTCGCGGCGGCGGTGGGGGTGCCGGTCTGCGCGAGCGCGGGGTTGCCCGCCGCAAGCGCCGCCGCCGAGGCGCCGAGCGCCAGCGCCTTGAGCCAGAGGGAGGAACGGGTCATCAGTCAGGTTTCCTTTCGACAAAGCGAGGTGCGGGCCGGGCTTCAAATGCCGGTGCGGTGATCCATGGAGAAACGGAGCGGCTGGCGGTCGAGCACGGCCTGGGACGGCAAGCGCAGCGCGCTCAGGCTGCGGATGATCGCGGCGATTTCGTCGTCATAGGCGCGCGTGCCGGTGCCCTGGTCGAACTCGAAGCGCACGACGCGCCCTCCGGCATCGACCCAGACGCGGCCCTTGGCATAGGCGCGCAGATTGCCCGGCAGCTTGCGGCTGCGCTTGAGCGCCGCCTCGATCACCGTGTTGAGATAATTGCCATAGGCGGAAGCGTCGAACGCGCCATTGCCGCCGGTGCCGTTGCTCGTGCCGCTGCCGCCGATGCCGCTGCCGAACCTGCCGGTGCCCGCGCCGGACTGGACCCCTGCCCCCGCCGTCTGCGCATCGGCATTCTGGGTGACCGCGCCCGGCGCTGCGGCATTGGCCGCCGGCGAAGGGCTCGGCGCCTGGGGATTCTGCGCCGGGTTCGGCACCGGCACGGGCGGGCTCTCCTCGACCGGCTTGGGCTTTTCGACCTCTTCCGGAGGCGGGGGTGGCGGCGGCGGCGGCGCAAGCGGGATGATCGTCGAGATGTCCGCCGCCTTGCGCGCCACGCCGTCGTCCTGCGTGAACGTGCGCCAGGCGAACAGCACCAGGACGAGCACCCCGGCGAGGACGAGGCCGCGCAGCAGCCAGGTCCGCGCGATCCCCGGCGCGTCCGGCCGGTCGAGAAGGCTGTCGGCGTACATCGTCAGCTCTTGCCCGGCTTGCCGGTGACCAGCCCGACCTTGTTGAGGTCGAGGCGGCGCAGCAGATCGAGCACCTCGATCACCTTGCCGTACTGGACGGCGGTGTCGCCCTTGACGACGATGTTGACCTCGGGATCGAGCGCCTGCTGCTCGCGCAGCCGCTGCTCGAGCTCGGTCATCGTCACCGGATAGGCCTCGAAATAGACCTCTCCGGTGTCGGCGACGGTGATCGCCTTGGACTTGCTGTCGAGCTGGGCCGACGAGCTGGCCTTGGGCAGGTTGGTCTTGATCCCCTGCACCGAGGCAGTGGTCATGATGATGAAGATGATCAGCAGCACATAAGCGAGATCGAGCATCGGCGTGATGTTGATCTCGTCATAGGCCGCGCGGCGGCCGCCGAGCTTCATGGCCATGGCGTGTCTCCCGGGCTCGACTGGTTACTGATTGGCGGCCACGCGCACCGGGGCGGCGTGACGCTGCGCCTCGGCCAGGCGCGTGATCAGATTGTCGACGAACACCTGCATATCGTCCGACAGGGCCCGGATGCGGCTGTTGAGATAATTGTATCCGAACAGCGCCGGGATCGCGACGGCAAGGCCGGCAACGGTGGCGAGCAATGCCGAGGCGATGCCGGGGGCGATCGCGTTGACGTTGACATCGCCCGCCGCCGCGATCGCGCCGAAGGTGATCATCACACCGAGCACCGTGCCGAGCAGGCCGATGAACGGCCCGCCGGCGATCGCGATCGTCAGCAGCACCATCTGGCTGTCGAGCCGCTGGTTCTCGCGGACCTGCTGGCCGTCGAGCGAGGAGCGCATCGCGGCCAGGGTCTCGGCCGAGAGCGGCTCGCCGCGATAGAGCTCGATGCGCTCGGCAAGCTCGGCCATGCCGGTGCGGAACAGGTGATAGAGCGGCGATTCCCCGAAGCGATTGCGGCGCGCCTCGTCCTCGGCGATCGGCGCGACATCGCCGCGAAAGCCGCGATACTGGCGCAGGAAGGCGGCATTGGCCTTGGCGAAACGGCCGAGCAGCGCGGCCTTGCTGGCCATCACCCAGACCGCGATGACGAACATCACGCCGAGCACGCCGATCACTGCCCAGGCGTCGATCGGCGTGCTGCGGACGATCGTGCCGAAGGCGCCGCCGCCGCCGCCCTGCTGCTCGTCGGTGCCGAAGCTGAGAAAGCCCGTGCGGCGACCGGTGGCGGCATAGTCCGCGGCAATCGCATCGGCCGGAAGCGCGCTGCCGGCGATGCGGAACTCGTCGATCGTCCCGGCGAGGAAATTGCCGGCACTGTCGCCGCCGATCGTGCCGCCCCCTGCGAGCGAGGCGATGCCGAGCGGGCTCTGGCCGGCGACCTGGCCGTTGACATAGAGCGTCGCGCCGCCGGCATTGGCGGTCACCGCGATCGCGGTCCAGTCGCTCGAGAGCGCGGTCGTCGCCGTGACGCGCTGCTGGCGGCCGGCATTGACGATGTCGAGATAGGGCACACCGTTCGCCACGCCGATCACGATCGACGAAGCACCGCCCTGATTGGCGTAGAGCACGCCGTTCGCCGGCTTGTCCTTGGCGAGCGAGACCCAGGCCTGGATGCTGATCCCCTGCGCCGGATCGATTGCCAGCGCGGGGGCAGCCGTGATCGCGAGGCTGCGCGTGCCGTCGAGCGCGGCGCCGTTGCCGATCCAGCCGGCATTGGCGAGCGCGGGCCCTTGGGGCAGGTCGTTGCGGTTGCTGGTCGCGTCACGCGCAGCGTCGGCACCGGAGAAGTGGTAGACCGCGCGGTAGCCGGCGTTCCACACGCTGGCCGGGGCGCTGGCCGCCGGCGCTTCCTTGTTGCCATAGTACAGCCAGATCTTCTGCTGGCCACCGGCGGGCAGCTCGGGCAGCTTCACCCAGACGAGCGCGATGCCCAGCTTCGCATCGAAGCTTTCGATCTGATAGGCGAGCGGCGTCTTGTCGTCCTGGGCAAGGAAGCGAAGATCGGCGCCACCGGTCTTGAGGTCCTCGAAGCGGATGTTGCTGCTGTCCAGCCGCAGCAGGATCGGGAAATCCTTCTGCGCTTCCTCGGCGATGCTGCCCGGCGCGCCGGTATCGACGGTGAGCGCCTTGCGATAGGCCCAGTGCGGGTCCCACCAGGCATGCGCCACCTGCGGCAGCATCAGCAATGCGGCGATGACGGCCGCGATCTTCTTCAGCTTCATAAAGCCCTCCCTCGCGCGCCGCAGGGGCGCGCCCGATCAGTTAGAATTGCGAGTAGATGCGGAACTGGACCCGCTTCGGGCCCCGCTCGGTCACCGGCGTGGTGCGGAGCGGAATGCCGAAATCGAGCGAGCCATAGAGATATTTGAACAGCTGGAGCCGCAGCCCCACCCCGGCGCTGGCGATCGACAGCCCGGCATCCTGCTGGGGCAGCGGATCATAGATCCACACCCGGCCGGCATCGAGGAACCCGAGCACGCGCAGGTCGTCGACCGAGCGGCCCAGGCCAAGGATCGGCCCGAGCGTCGGCGAGCGCAGCTCGATCGAGGTGCGATAGGCATTGTCGCCCAGCCCCTCCGCCTGGAGATAGCCGCGCACCGAACCGTCGCCGCCCACGGCGAACTGCTCGGTCTGCACCAGCGCCGCGCTCGCCACCTGGCCTTCGAGCTGGACCCAGAGATTGGCGCCGAACGGGAACTGGTGGAGCGCGCTCAGCGAGCCGCGGAAATAGACGAAGTTGCCGCGCGAGCGGAAGCGCTTGGCGTCGAGCGTGCCATCGCTGCTGCCCAGCCCGCGAAACGCCATGTTGAGCGAGCCGTTGAAGCTCAGCTGGTCGGTGTCGGTACGGATCGAGCTGTAATAGCCGAGGAACACGGGATAATAGGTGATCGGCGCGCGGGTCTCGAGCCCGGGGAACATCGTCCGCTCGTCGACATGCTTCCAGGTGCCGCCGAACTGCATCGTCTGCTGATAGGTACCGATCGGGCTGAGCGGCATGCTGAAGGTGGCGGTGACCTGCTCGCCCTTGCCGATCACCGTGGTGTCGCCCAGCGTCGCGACATTGCTGTCCGACTTGAGCGCGGTGAGATAGAGACGCGTCAGCGACGAAAAGAGCGGCAGCGAATAAGTCGCCGAATAGGCGCTGGATTCGCTGTATTTGCGCGGCGAGAAATTGCCGAGCAGCTCGATCGAATGGTTGAGGCCCCACAGATCGTCATAGCGCAGCCGGGCGAGCGCGCGCAGATCGGTGGTGTCGCGGCTATACTGGTTGTTGAGCTCGAACTGGCCGTGCAGCGGCAATGCCGACTTCACACTGAGGTCGACGTCAATCGTCTCGGGCGTGGCGCCCGGCTTGGGAATGATGTCGACCTGACGATCGGAGCTGCGCGAATTGAGCGCGATCAACTGGGCGGTGAGCGCAGTATAATTGGGTGCCTCGCCCTGCTTGAGCGCCGGAAGCGCCTCGCGGACCTTCGCGGCGACGCCCTCGCTGGCGCCGGCAACGGTGACCGCGCCGATCTTGGATTCGATCACCTTCAGATAGACGATGCCGTGCGCGCCGTCCTGTTCGGGGATCAGGACGTAAACGCTCGGATAGCCGGCCTCGCGATAGGCTTTCTCGAGCGCGGCGCGGGCACGCTCGGCGTCGCCCACCGTGCGGCCGGGGCCCTCGAAGGGGTAGACGGCGCGCTCGATCTGGTCTGCCGTCAGGCGCGTATTGCCGCGCACCCGGAACTCGAGAATGTCGATCGGCTGGGCGGCCGCCGCCGCCACCGCGGCGGGCGTCGGCGAGGGAGGCGGCGCCTCCTGCGCCTGGGCTGCCGATGCCAGCGCCACGGGCGCGAGCAACAGCATTGTCTGGATGCCTTTGGTCATCATCGATCCGTTCGGAAAGGGGAAAGGCCGGCTCAGTCGCCGAAGCCGAGGAAGGTCACGCGCCACGTGGCCGGCTGGCTCGGCGGCTGGCGCCCGCCCACCGCGTCCTCCGCCACCTTGCGCGCCGCCGCCGCCGCGCCGGATGCGCTCGCGGCCACCGCGACATCGACCGTCGCCGGCTTGGGCACGCCGATCGTCGTGCCCTGAACCTGCGCATTGTCGGCATGGATCACGGTGCGGGCGAAGACGATGAGGTTGCCCGAGGCGCGGATGCCGGCATCGCCGAAATCGACCACGCCGTGCGGCGCGTAGAGCTCGACATCGGCGGGCGGGAAGCCGGGCGCGACCAGCGTGCCGATGCCCGAGCCCGGGATCGGCGGCAGCACCGAGCTGCGCACCTGGCCGTCATTGTCGAGGCTGACGAAGTTGCCGAGGTTGATCTGCGACGTCTTGGCGCCCTTGCCGGCGTTGATGTCGCCCCAGCTCGACCAGGCGAGCAGACGGCCGCCGAGCACGGTGAGCAGGCGCCCGTCGCCGACCGGGATGTCGTCATGCGCAACCACGTTGATCTCGCCGCCGCGGCCCGTATAGGCGCCGCCGCCGCTGTCGCCCGGCACACCGATCACCACCGTGCCATAGGGCGCGAAGATGCTCATCCGGCCGCCGGCCAGCGTCTGCAGCACCGAGCTGGGCGTCGGCTGGTTGAGCACGCCGGTGCCGTTGTTGATGATGCTGCCGTGGCGCGAGAGGCCGGTTTCCTTGTCCGAGGTCGGGAAAGCGGCGGCCAGCGCCTCATAGCCTCCCGCCGTGACGTCGAGCGCGCCGCCGGCGCTCGCCGTGGTGCTTGCCGAGGCGCGGCCGGCACGGCTCAGCTCGGCGGTCACCGTCGACTGGATCAGCGGCAGCTGGTTGGCATAGTCATAGCCGCGGAAGATCGCGAGCGCCTGCGCACCGGTGATCGTCGGCTTGCCCTTAGCGTCGTGCAGTCCTTCGCGCTGGGCGACATAGGCGATCAGTGCCTCGGTATAGAGCGTCCCGCCATCCTTGCCGATGCCCGGCGCCATCGCCGCGCCGGTGGTGAAATAGCGATCGATGAACTGGGTGCGGGTCGCCTGATACGGGTCGGTGCCCGCCTGCAGGTACAGCGCCGCACCCTCCACCCGGTCACTCCACGCGCCGCTCGTCGCGGTCGCCTGGTTGCCGTTGGTGATGATGCCGCCGCCCGGATAGATGTCGCGGCCCGCAATCAGCTCGACCGTGCCCGGCCCGCCGACCACCAGCGAGGTATCGGTGCCGACCAGATTGCCCGGGCGGATGTCGAGGATGTCGCGGCCCGCGGCGATCAGCGTCAGGTCGCTGTCCGACACGTTGGTGACATAGGCGGCGTTGCGATAGCCGCCGCCGGCGAGCACGCTCGCCGCCGACTGGATGCGCACGTCGCGGCCGGCGCGAAGCTGCAGGCTCTTTGCCGAGACGAAGCCGCCATTATAGTCGCCGGTCAGCGCATAGAGCCGGTTGGGGTTGGTATCCGGCCCGAGCGCCGATCCGTCGCGCAGGTGCAGCCCCGCCATCGAGATGCGCGGCTGGCCGGTGGTGGCGTTGTACAGGTCGGTCACCCCGGCGATGCGGTCGCTCTGGCGGACGATCTGGCCGGTGCCCGTGCCGATCGAGCCGCTGGCGAGCAGCGTGAAGGTGGCGTCGGGCGCAGCGACCTGGTTGAACGAGGCGGTGATGTCCCCCGCGCCCGCGACCAGCGTCACCTGCGGCGCGGTGAACAACAAACTGGTCCCGTTGAGGAAGGTGATGCCGCCACCGGTCGAGATCGCCGAAATGCCGGTCTTGAGCGGATTGACGCGCGGCAGATCGTCGGCGGTGAAGGTGATCGACTGGTTGGCGCGGATCGTCAGCCCGCCCTCGCCCGTCTGCGTCGTCGCATTGACCGAGAGGCCGGCGCGCAGGCTGGTATCGCCGCGATAGGCCTGGGTGGTGCCGGCGATGTTGCCGCGCGCCTTGATCGAGATGTCGCCGCCATTGACCGTCACGCGCGGATCGGAGTTGGTGTAGACCGACACCGAGCCTACCACCGGGCCGCCGGCCGTGCTGGTCGCCGCCGACTGGCCGAAATAGCCCTGCGGCACGACCTGGAGCGAGGACAGGCCGTAATCCACCCGCACCTGGCCGGTCGGCTTGCCGTTCGCGTCGAGCACGATCTCGCGCACCGTGGCGGTGAAGGTGGTGTTCTGGGCATTGGCATAGGCCGTGCCCGGCGGATTGGCGCGGAAGGTGAGCGTGTCGCCGACCTTCAGCCCGTCGATGCTCGACAAGGTGAGCAGGCGCGGCGAACCGATGATGCCGTTGCTGCTGCCCGCGACGGTGAGCTCGCCGATCGCAGTGACCTTGCGGTTCGACACCGTGTCCGAATGCGAGGCGGTGACGACGTTCGCGTTGACCGATCCGCCGGCGATCAGCTCGACATTGCCGCCGCCATAGGTGCCCACGCCATTGGCGATCGACAGGTTCGACCACCATTCGAGCGCATTGGCGTTGTCGCCGATCGCCGGCACGCGGCTCATCACGCCGCGGCCGTTGCCCGCGATGTTGATGTCCCCGCCCGCGACGATCTTGATGTTGCCGCCATCGCCCAGGAAGGTGCCGTCATAGGTCTTCCCGCCGGCAACGAGCGACGGATCGACCGAGATCGCGCCCTGGACCAGCGTCAGGCTGGTCTGGGTGGTGGTGTAGGTGAGATAGGTGCCGTTGGGGATCGCCACCGGGCGATCGACCACGCGGCCGCCGGTGACGATGCCCGAATTGACGTTGACCGAGGTGACGCTGCCCGCGGCGGCGATGTTGATGTCGCCCGCGCCGGTGCGGATCGTGCGCGCGGTGGTCGCGTTGCCGAGCGTGAAGTTGCCGGTCGCCCCGCGCGCCGTCGCCATGCTGTCCGCCGCTGTGAAATCCGCGCCGGCGACGAAGTTGAAGTCCCAGGAGCGGCCGAGCACGCCGATGCCGACCGTGCCGGTGTTGGTGGTGAAGATGATGTCGTTGCTCGGGATCGAGCCGAGATTGCCCGGGCCGCTCAGATTGGCCGGATTGTTGCTGACGGTGCGGACGATCTGGCCGCTGCGGATCGTGAAGCCGTCGGTCAGCGTGGTGTTGACGGTGATGTCGCCCGCCGCGCGGAAGCTGAGCACGCCGGCATAGCCCTGGCTGCCGTAGCGCTTGCCGACCAGGTCGATCGTGCCGGTGCTGTCGTTGATGTCGATCGCGCCGGTCGAGCGGATCTCGGCACCCATCTCGAAATAGGCCGCCGGGTTGGTGGTGAGCCCGAGCTTGGCGAGGATCGCGCCCGCGTTCGCCGCATAGGCGGTGTTGTCGGTATTGATCGTGTTGATCAGCGCATTGTTCACCGTCACCACCGCGCCGGCGCCGGTGCCCGTCGTGTTGCCGACGGGGTTCGAATAGATGCGCAGCGGCTCGACGAGGATGTCCTCCGCACCGCTGACCGCCGCGCCGACATTGCCGGTGATCGCGACATCGTTGCCGGTGCGCAGCGCACGCAGATGCACCTGCCCGGTATCCGAGGTCGTGGTGCCCGCAGCACCGACGCGGATGCGCGCGCCATCGGCGATCGCCAGCGTGCCGGTGCCCGCCGCGAGCAGCACGTCGCCGCCCTTGCCGCCGCTGTCGACCGCGGTGCCCGAGGCATCGACCAGGCCGGTGCCCGCAAGGGTGAGCGACTGCCCGGCCGAGAGGCGGACATCGCCACCGCCGGTCGTCGTCCGGCGCGCGTCGATCGTGCCGGCGATCGACAGGTTGCCGGCATCGGCGCCGATCGTGACCGAGCCGGCACGGATCGTTTCGCCGGCGCCGAGCGCGAGGTTGCCGGTACGGACGCGGATCGCGACCTGCCCGTCGAGCCCGGCCTTGCCCAGCATGTCGCCGAGCCCGCCCAGCGAGCCGGTGAGGCTGGCGACATCGAGCGCGAAATCGCCATCGCCGGCGCCGTTCAGCGTGCCGTCGAGCTTCGCGGTGCCCGAGGCGCTGAGATCGATCAGACCCGCCTTGGCCCCCTCGCCTGCCGACACGTCTAGCACGCTGTCCTTGCCGAGCGTCACATCGCCCTTGGCCGCGGCCAGCTTGACCATGCCGCCGTCGAGCGCCTGGGTAACGTCGTAATAGGGCTTCACGATGCCCGACGTGTCGATCTTGCCGGTGACGTTGATGCCGTTCTGGCTGTTGATCGTCACCAGGCCCGAATGCGCTTCGACCAGGCCGCCAATGTCCACGGTCTTGGCCGACACGACCAGCGCGCCGCCATTCTCTTCGCGCGCCTTGGCCGCCGTCGCGCCCTGCACGACGCTGAGCGCGCCGGCGATGTTCATCGTGTAGTTGCTGCCCGAGCCGACCGTGAGCGCGCCGCTGGTCAGCGTCAGGTCGCCGCCGGCGGTGAAGCCCGCCGGGCGCGTGCTCGTCACGACAACGCGATCGGACGCGACGATGTTGGTCTTGCCGAAGCCCTGCGTGCCGGTGTTGCCGTCGCTCACCACCGCAGTCGCCGTCGCGGCACTGCCGCCGCCGCCCGCGATCGCGATCGTCGGGTTGGAGGTGAAGCCCGCGCCGCTGTTGACGATCTTGATCGACTTGATCGGGTTGCCGAAGACCGGCGCGAACACCGCGCCGGTGCCGGAGCCCGCGATCTGGAAGGTCGGATCGCCGGCGAAATTGACGCTGTTGATCGCCGTCGGGACCAGCGTGGCGTTCATCGCCTGGCCGACGACATTCTGGCCAAGGCGAGTCGAGGATTGCTGGGTGATCGTGCCCGGCTGGCCGGTGACCGCGACGATGCCCGAGGCTACCAGCGAGAAGGTCTGGTCCGACTGGAAGCCGGCGCTGCTGCTGATCACCTTGTAGGCGATCGGCGTAACGTCGGTGGCGAGCTGCGTGCCGCTGGTCGTGCCGCGCACGGCATAGGTGATCTCGACCACGGCGGTCTGCTGCGTCGCGCCGGTGCCCTGCACCAGCGTTCCCATCGTGCTGGCGCCTGCGCGGAGATACTGGACGCCGCCGAACGCCGTGACGCCACCCGTCGCGCCGGTCTTGAGCGCACCCTGGACGAAGCCGTTGATCGTCCCCAGCACCTGGCCGTTGGCCATGATCGTGATCGGCAGCGCGCCGGTATCGCTCGCGGCGACATAGCCGGAGCCGCCGCTGAGGCCGAGCGTCTTAAGGTTGCGAAGCGACGTGTCGAGCTCCGCCGTGGCAACCACGCCCGAGCCGCCGCCGCCGCCCGAGACCGTCACGGTCGGCGGGCTCGTATAGCCGCGCCCGCCATTGGTGACGGTGAAGCCGAGGACCGAGGAGCTGGTCGCCGAGAGGAAGACGTCGCCCGCGATATTGTCGGCAGGGTTGTTGAGGCTGTCGCCATTGGGATCGGGCGCGGTGCCCGGATCATAGTTCAGCGCCTGGATCGTGAGCGAGCCGGTGCCCGTCGCGGTCTTGCCCGTGGGCAGCACGCCGCCGGTGTTGGTGATCGTCACCGTGCCGGCGATCAGCTTGCTCTCGGTCCCGTCATTGGCGTAGCCGTACAGGCCTGCGCTATCGAGGCGGAGCTGCTCGAGCGTGGGCAGGCCGGCCGCATCGACGCCGCCGATCGTCACTGCGCCGTAGAAGTCGATCGTGCCGCCGCTGCGCAGGCTGATCCGTTCGGCCTTGGCGATGCCGTCGATCGCGGCCTGGCCGAGGACAAGGCCCTTGGTGCCCGCCGGCGCGGCGCCCAGGCTGATTGCCGTGCTCTGCAGATCGATCTCGCGCGCGACCAGGCTTACGTTCTTGCCGAACGCCAGGTCCGGGATGTTGTCGGTCGCATTGCCGCCCATGCGCAATGCGCCCGAGCTGGTGAACTTGGTATTGTCGCCGATCCGCGTGACCGGCGCATAGATCGACACGAAGTTGATGTTGATCGCATCGAGGCTGTTCTGGTCGAACACGCCCTTGGCGACGATCTGGCTGCCGTCCGCAATCGTGACGTTGGTGTCAGAGGTCAGGCGGATCTGCGCGGCGCTGAGCGGCTGGACCTCGGTATCGACCAGCAGCGCGGTCTTGCCGGCGACCGCCAGCGAGCCGCTGCTGAAGAAGGCGCTCAGCTGGTCGGCGAGCAGCAGCGTGTAGTTCTGCGCGAGCAGCGATGCCTTGTCGGCGCCGCTGTCGATCACCGCGAGCTTGTCGCCGGTGATCGTGCCGACGCCGACGCGCGCGCCGCCCATCGCCAGGAACCGCGACGTGCCGAGCAGATTGACCGTGCCGAGCGCGTTGAGCGTCAGCGAGCCGCCATCGGCCGGCAGGACCGGCACGTCCACCGCAGCACCCGCGGTGCGGGCAGCCGCGGCGAGATAGGCGTCGGACGTGAAATACTGGTTGGCGAAGAATTCCTGATAGCCGCTGCGGCTGCGCACGACGGCGGGCGCATCGATTTCGAACTGCGACCATTTCTGCTCGCGCTCGCCGCCCAGCGTCAGATAGCCGGAGACCAGCCGGGCGCCGTCCGGTCGATCGACCGAATAAAGCGGCAAGTCGCTCGACACGTCCGTGCGGGTGACCAGATAGGCTCCGGGCAGCGTCGCGTAATCGGCCGGCAGCAGCGTGTAGAAACCAGCCGGGACGCCGGCACCTTCGCCGATATAGATCTGCTGCGGATCCTCGCCGACCAGCGAACCGGGCAGGCCCGCACGTGCCGGCACGATCGCCCAGCGATTGGGTCCGCGCGTCGCGACGTCGACCGAGCCACCGGTGCCGGGGACGAAGCGCTTGGCATAGAGATCGCCGCCGCCCGACAGATCGATCACCGAGCCGACCTGCGCATCGATGTTCGTCGCCGAGATCGTCAGTCCCTTGCCGGGGACGGTGAACGGCCCGACGGTCTGTGCGCCGGTGGTGCCGTTCGCCAGCGTGGCGAAGAAGCCGCCATTCGCGCCCTGCGAGAAGGCCCAGGTGATGCCGTCATCCTCGATCGAGCCGGCCGGGATCACCGCGCCCTCGAGCGAGGCCGAAGTCAGGCTGCCGGGGCGCAGGATCACCTTCCCGTTGACCGGGTCGGTCGAGATCAGCGCGATCGTGCCCTGCGGCGCGCGGACCACGCCGCCCTGGTCGATCGTGCCCGCCGCGATCGTCAGCTGGCCGAACGGCGCGTAGGGCACGGGCGGCGTCGCGCCGTTCGAACGGATCGTGATCGTCTTGTCGGCCGGCGCGTTGATCCGGAAGGCAAAGTTGTTCGGCGCGAAATTGTCGGCGCGCAGCGTGGGATAGAGCTGGCCGGCGGTGAGGTTGAGGTTGCCCCAGGTGTAGAGCGCATGGCCCGCCGGATAGCTTGGCGGGACGACGAAGCGCGAACCGATCGATGCGGCAACGCGGATATCGGTGGCGCTGAGGAAGTTGATCGTCGCGAAACCGTCGAGGTTTCGCGAAACCGCAGGGCGATAATAGGACGTGTAGCCGGTGCCCGCGGCATTGGTGACATAGGCGAGGCCGTTGCCGGTATAGGTTCCGGTCGCCGCGACCGATTCCGCCACCGACTGGATCTGCACCGTGCCGTTGCCGAACGCGACGTTGCCGCTGACATCGATCACGCCGGCATTGACGTCCAGCGTGCCCAGGACATTGTCCGGCCGGCTGTTCTCGGTGTCGCGCTGCTTGTTGCCGAGCGTGTCCCCGATCGAGCTGGGCGTGAGGCCGATGCTGGTGGTGCCGTCCGCGTTGCGAACGCCCGGCGTCGTGCCGATATATTCCTGCGGGCTGTCGAACGCGACACGCGTCGCCGAGAGCGCGATCTTGGCCGCGCCGATCACGCCGACATTGGGGGTCCGCAAGGTGAGCGAGCGCGACGGCGCCAGCGTCACATCGGTCGTGAAGCGCACGGCCCGGCGGGCATCGAGCGTCACGTCGCTGAAGCCGCCCTTGCTGATCGTGTCGGCGGCGATGAAACCCTTGCCGTCCATGCCCGCGGCGAAATTGTCCGTCGCGGTGGCGGTGTTGAGCTGGACCGCGTTGTTGGCATAGCTGCCGAGCGCCGCCGTGCGGATGCCGTTCGCATCGGTCGCCAGGCTGAAGCCCGAGGTGCCGCTCTGCGCGACATCGAGCGTCTCGAGAATCAGCGGCGCAAACCAGAACCAGTCCTTGTCGCCCTGGTTGGCGGTTGCGGTGCGCGTAACGACGCGGTCGGCATCCAGCGACGAGACGCCGGTCAGATAGGTATTGAGGCCGACCTGGCGGGCGAGCCGGACGGTGAGCGTGCCGCCCATTCCGCCGGCGCCGCCGGCCTTGCCGGTGAGCGTGCCATCAACGAACAGCCCTTCGGTGCCGATCAGCGTGACGCTGCCGGCCTCGCCGACCAGGCTGGTCGGCCGGCGCCCGCGCGCAACGCCGAACATCGTGTCCTCTGCACGCGCGGCATCGACCATGCCCGAAGTGCCGGAGACGTCGATCTCGCTGCCCGGGCGCAGCCAGACCACGCCGTTGTTCGTGGTGATGCTGACATCGCCGCCGGCAAGCACTTCGCCTGCGCGCAGCCCCGCCGAATCCTTGTAGATGCTGGCGATGCCGCGCGCATCGATCTTCGCATGCGCGCCGAAATCGATCACGTTGCTGACCGAGACCGGGCTCCAGAAATAGTCCGCCGGATCGCCGCGCTGCACGAAGGTGGCGCCGGTGGTGTAGAAGCTGATCTTGCTCGCCGGCGCCGTGATCGTGCCGTCGAAATAGAGGCTGGGGCCGCCGTTGAGCGCAAAGGCGCTGGCGCGATCGAGCGTGATGTCGACGCCGGTCGGCACGTAGATGCGGCCCGTGGTGGTCAGGTTGATCGCGACGCCCGGGCGGAACAGCGCATCGACCTGACCGACATGGCTTGCCGCGCGCAGGTCCGCTCCGCTCGCGACGCTGCGCAGGCTCGCGTCGAGGATACGGTTGCGGATGCCGAAATCATATTTCCCCGGCGCGAAGCTCAGTGCGTAGGTGTAGTCCTGCGTCTGGTCGGCGGTCTGGGTGAGCAGCGGATCGACATTGTTGACGATCGCCTTGACCGAGACGCTGGAAAAGCCGCCGCGCGTCAGGAAGGCCGGATCGATCACCAGCGAGCCCGGGCGGCTGTTGGGATCGAGCGCGCCGAACGCGACGCCCGAATTGACGTTGAACGAGAGCGAACCGCCCTTCCCTGTCGCACGGGTCAGCGCGGGCGCGGCATAGCCGAACGCTTCGAGCACGATCTGGCCGCCGAACAGCGCAGCGCTGTCGCCGGCGCTGGGGCCGTTGAGCGTGATCGCGCCGCCGTCGCCGAACGCGAGGTCGCCGCCCGCCTGGAGCCATGCCCCGCCATTGGCGAGCAGCTGCGCGCCGCTGGCTATGTCATAGGCGTTGGGCGCAATTTCGTTGAGATTGCCGATCGTTATCGAGCCGCCGCCGATCACCGGCGGCGCGCCGAGCACGGTCGCGCCATAGTCGTTGAGATACTGGCCCGAGACGTCGATCACCGCGCCGCTGCCGATCCGCACGGCCGTGCGGTCGGTGCCCGAATCGGTCGTGGTGGCGTGGCGCAGGATGACGTTGCCGCCCGGCGTGGTGATCGTGCCGTCGATCGTCGTCACGGCGGCGCGGCTGCGCTGGGCCAGCCGGTGCTCGACGCCGTCCAGATCGGTGACGAACGCCACGCCGTTGACCACGCGCCCGCCCGCGCAGACCGTGCAGGGCAGCGGCTTGCCGGTCACCGCATCCACCACTTCGGTGATGCGGCCATAGGATTCCAGATCGAGCGTTCCGCGCGGCGCGAGCTTGAGCGACACGCCCTTGCCCAGCGTGATGTCGCCGGCGACGACCTTGAGGTTGCCGATGCCCTGGTCGCCCGACAGCCCGTCGACCGAGAGGTAGCTGGTGGGGAATTCGGCGGTGGCCGGAAGCGCGTCGTCGGGGCGGAAATCGGCGGTCAGCCCGGCCAGCCCGGTCGCCGACCCTGCAACGAACTTGAGCCCGGCGGCGCCCGAAGCCGTCGAGATGCTGGCGTTGGTCCCGGTGGCGCCCGGAATATAGGTGACGGAACTGGACGCCAAGGTGGTGATCGACAGCGTCGCCGCCGTCGGGATCAGGTCGCCGGCGTAGAGGCTGCTCGTCGTGGAGCCGGTCAGCCGCTGGCGCTGGCCGATCACCACCCCGCCATAGATCGCCGCATCGGAAACCAGGCGCGATCCGGTGAACGAGATCTTGCCGGCGTTCTTGCCTTCGAAATAGCCCTGGTTTGCCGTGCCCTCGGTAAAGGGCTGGGTGTAGGAATCGCCGACGCCCCAGGTCGGGTGATCGACATTGTCGGCGCCGTACAGCCCCTGATAGACCACGTCGCGGCTCGCCGCGCCGATATCGACCAGCCGCCCATCGGCGGTCACCAGCTTGGTGGTGAGCGCCTCGCCCGGCGTGTAGCTGACATAGCCGCCGGCGACGTTGAGCGTCGATCCGGACATCGCGACGAGCTCGCCGGTCGAGCTGTTGCCGAGCTGGCTGAATATCCCGAAATTGATCGTCCCGCCGGCGCTCAGCTTCTCGTCGATGCCGCGGGTGAGATTGGCGACCGCCGCGCTCACGTCCGCCAGCGGCGTGCCGACCCAGGTCGAGCCGTCGTCGCGCGTCCCGGTGACGCGCAGATCGATCACCACGTCCTGGCCATAGACGTTCGAGGGGCCGTCCTCGCGCTGCAGCGGCGAATCGCGCAGCTCGTAGGAGCGCAGATTGACCGTGATGAAGTTGCGATCCGCCGACAGCGTCACCGCCTGGCCGCTGACGTCGACGAAGCTGTTCTGCCCGAGATAGGTGCGCCCGACGCGCGTGGGGCTGGTCAGGTCGTAGTTGAGCGGCGAAAAATTCGACCCGGCGATCGTGTCGAGGAAATTGACGGTGCCGCCCGGCGCCATGATCCCGGCGCCCTTGCCGAGCGTGATGAAGCGGCCCTGCAGCGTCACCACCGGCGGCGTGAACGGATCGGCGTCGGCGATGCCGTCCAGCCCGCCGCCCGTCGCGTCGTCGGGCAAGTTGGCGATCACCGCGCCATCGCCCATCGTGACGCTGCCCAGCGTGAGCGAGGTCAGCGAGCTCGGGATATTGGCGCTGGAGCCGGCGCCGAACAGAAACCGCAGGCCGGTGCGGGTCAGCAGATTGACGGTGCCCGGCGTGGTGACCGACGTGCTGACTTCGAGCACGCCGTCCTGCTCGATCTTGTCCGCGACGAAGGTGATGTCGCCGCGCGGCACCGCGATCAGCCCGTTCTTCGCGTTGGTGATGCTGCTCTCGATGAGCGGCAGGCTGCCGAGCTCGCCGGTGGTCGTCTTGTCGCGGCCGCGCACGAACACGTCGAGCTTGCCGCCGCCGCGATCGGCGAAGAAGGCATCGGCGCCGGCGGCCAGGATCACCTGGCCCTGGTCCGCGGTGATCATGCCGCCATTGACGATCTTCGGTGCGACGAGGATCACGCGCGATACCGAATTGGACGAGGCCGCGTTGGTCAGGTCCACCTTGGGCGTGGTGATCGTCGCCCCCGCCTCGATCACGATGCTGCCCGGATTGAGCGTATCGTTGGTGAGCGAAGGCGTGCGGCCGAGGCCGAAGCTGTTGTTGACCTGCTGGCCGATGCTCTGGTCGGCATCGCTGCGGAACGCGCCGAGCAGGCCCGAATAGGTGGTGTCGACGCCCGCCGCCTTCTGGTCGGCGGTAAGGCTGCCGAACGCGATGTTCTTCTGATCGGCCGTGGCGCGCGTGCCATAGGGCACCGCCGCCGCGCCTACCGGCACCGAGAAATCGAGCGTCGAGGCGAGCAATCCGGCGGTATTCACCTGGCTGGTCGCCGAGAAGATCACGCCGTTGCGGTTGATGATATAGACTTCGCCCGGCGCCTGGATCTTGCCGCGGATCACGCTGGGGGCGAGCGACGGGTCTTCGACGCGGTTGAGCGCGATCCAGTCCTTGCGGGCAACCCCCGCGCTGTCGGTCTGGTCGAAGGCGACGGTGGTCTTGTCGCCGACGTTGAACGTGTTCCAGGTCAGCGTCGCCTTGGCGTCGGTCTGCTTGATCGACACCGTCACCGAGCCATCGGCATTCACGGTCTCGCTCGGCAGGCCGGCATTCACCCAGAGCGGATTGTTGTTCTGCGCCGTGCGCGGATCGGCGGTGACGCCGCCATAGACCTCGAGCCCGCCCTTGCTGAGCCCGTTGGGGGTCAGGTTCGATCCTCCCGCGGCACGCGCGGCGGCCTGCGCCGCCTGGGCGGCGCGGATCGCATCGGCGGTGGCGGTGAGGTCACGGACGCGCTGGGCGAGACCCGCGCTGGTATCGGGCTTGATCGACGTCGGCGCCGCCGGGCGCGAACCGGTGGGGGCGGCAGAAGGCGCGGCGCCCCCCTTGACGGGTACCGCGGTCACGGGCCCTGCCGCCGCGGGGGACGCGAGCAGCATGGCACCGAGCGCGGTACCCGCGAGCAGGACCGTCCGCGCACGGTGAGAAGGGAACAGACTCACCGCACGCGGCTGCCCGCTCGAACCCTGGTTGCTGCCGATCGCGCGCGCCGTCATGCGTCCCACCCCATTGTCGTCAAAGCCCCTCGGCTGCGGCACTCGCGTGACGCCTCCTCAATGATCAGGACGGATCGGATTCGGTGCGACCGAAGCCACCTGCGAAAATATTTTCGCAGGTGCACACAAGCGCCGCCGGGCGGCGGCTAGTCCTCGAGCGAGACTTCGAAGCGCAGGGGCTGAGGCAGCCCGACGGGCGGCGCGCGGCTGACGATCAGCCCGGCCAGCGCCGCGCGGATCTCGGCTTGCAGATCGCGCCGGCCGCCGCCCACTTCCAGCCGCCGAACCGCCCCATGCTCGTCGAGCCAGAGGCTCACCCGCGCGCGATAGCCGGCACCGGCCGCGGACGAGCGGCGGCGCAATGCGGCGTTCGCCTCGGCGCCGACAAGCCCGGCATAGGCCCAGAATTCGGCCGGGCTCGCCGGCTTGGCCTCGATGCGCACCGCATGCAGCCGCACCTCGCCCTCTCCCCCGGCCGCGGGATCGACGATCATCGCCGAGGAGCGCGAGGTCCAGTTGACGTCGAGGCCGCTCGCCGCGAGCAGCTTGTGCAGCGCCTGGGTGATCGACATCCGGCCGTGGATGCCCTCGGTCCGCCGCCCCGCGATCAGGCGCGTCTCGAGTACGAAATTGACGCCGGTGGAGCGGGCGAACTGTTCAAGCGCGACGTCGAGCGGCCCGGCCGGAATGTCGAAATCCCGCTGCTCGGCCATTGCCTGCGCCGCCACCGGCAATGGCAGCACGGCGGCGCCCGGCACCGCGATCAGGATCGCCACTTGCACCAATGCCCGCATGGCCGGCAACCTAGGCGACGATCGCGTGCGCGCCAAATCCGGGGTCAATCGAGGATGACGATCCCGCCGGGCAGCCGCGTGATGCTGGCACCCGTGCCGCGGCGGATTTCGGCCAGCATCGCATCCATGTCGCCCAGATGGAACACGCCATTCAGCCGGCGCGCGCCGAGCGTGCTGCTGGCGACGATCACGCGGCCGGGGCGATAGCGATTGATCTCGTGGACCACGTCGCTGAGCGCGCGGTCGCGAAACACCAGCAGCCCGTCGCGCCACGCGGTGGTGACCGTGAGGTCTGCCGCCCTGCGCGGCTCGAAGCGCGTCCCGTCGTGGCGCACCGATTGGCCCGCGGCGAGCACGACGGTCTGCGTGTCGTCGCGCACCGACGCCGTCTCGCTCACACAGGCGATCTCGCACGCCGCGCCGTCGCGCCGCACGTTGAACCGCCCGCGCTGGGTCGCGGCCTCCACGCTGGCGACGCGCACGCGCACGGGCCGCGACGTGGACAGCAGGACCTCGCCGCGGATCAGCTCGAACTGCGCATCGGCACCCGCCATGTCGAGCGGGCGCAGGCGCGAATCCGTGTTGAGATCGACCAGGACGCCCGCCACCGGCTGGAAGCGTCGCCGGCTGCCCTTGGCGCTCACCAGGTCGCCGGCACGGGCATCGGGCAGCAGGACGACCATCGCGACGCTCGCCGCGGCAGCCGTCGCCAGTCCGCCGCCGATCACGCGCCGCCGCGACCAGCGCGCGCGCGCGATCGACACCAGTTCGGCCGGTCCCGCCTGTTCCTCGACCGCAGCCTTGCCGATGTTGCGCCATAGCCGCGCCGCCTCGACAAAGGCGGCGTCGTTCTCCGGGCTCGCCGCACGCCAGTCGCGCAGCAGGCGCGCATCCCCCTCGGTCGCATTGCCCGAGGCCAGGCGCAGGACATGGTCCAGGCCCTGGCTGAGCAGCGCATTCCGGTGGGACAAGGCGGCGTCGCGATCGGTCATGACGGTATGCTGGTCTCTTTCCTGCTGTCTTTTCAATTCTTAAACGTTCGGAACCGGGCGGGTCCGAAGCGCTGGACGACTTTTCTTTCCAACCGCTGCGAACAATGTTCAACCGCCCGCTTCAGATCAGTCTCCACGGTTCTGGTCGAAACCCCGTAGCGCAGCGCCAATTCCGCGTTGCTCGTTCGCTCGAGCCGGCTCGCCAGCAACACCTCGCGCTGGCGCTCGGGCAGTTCGCGCAGCGCCAGCCGCAAGGCGTCGATTTCCGAGCGCGCCTCCGCCTCGCGCAGCGCGTCGGGCGAGGGATCGGGCACGTCGAGCAAGGCATCCACATCCGCCCGCGACAGATGGCGCGCCTCGGAACGCCGCCGATCGGTGGCGAGATTGATCGCCATCCGGTACAGATAGGCGCGCGGATTGCGGGGCGCGGGCGGGTTCGCCGCGGCTTCGATCTTGATGAACAATTCCGCCAGCGTCTCATGGGCGAGATCGCGCGAGCCCAGGCGCACGCCAAGGCGGCGGGCGAACTCGGAATAATGGGCAGTCAGGTTTTCCTTGAGCGACAAGCCGCTATCGATCATCGGCTCGCCAACCCCGGGGTATCGAAGTCGATGGTAACCACGAAGCGCATCGTATCGGGCAGCGGATCCGGGATCCCGGGCATCGGCGCCGCGCGCTCGACGGTCGCCAGCGCCGCACGATCGAACCCGTCATCGCCCGAGCTGTGCCGGACGAACGAATCGATCACCGCGCCATCGCGCGAAATCGTGAACGAGACATCGATCGATCCGCGCACTCCGCGGCCCGCAAGCTCGGGGGGATAGCGGCGCGCGCGCCAGATCCGGGCCTCGATCATTGCGCGGTAGCTCGAAATGTCGAAGACGCCGCCTGCCCTGGCACCGCCGGCGGCACCCTGGCCCGCCATCTCCGACGGTGCGGCACCTCCCTCCGTCGCGGCGGGCGGGCGCTTTTCCCTGCCCTGCCCGCTAGCCTGTTCAGCGGGCAGCGGCAGCGCGGAGGCCGGGAGGTTCGCGACGTGCCGCTCGCCGCGGGCAGCGCCATTTGCCGACGCGGCTCGCGCCTCCGGCTCGGCTCCGGGCGCGTCGAGCGAGAACACCGTCATGCGGCGGCCATTGTCCGGCCGCACCGGGCGATGCGATGCGCTGTTGCCGACCATCAGCATCGCGACCATGCCGCCCGACACCAAGGTCGAGAGCGTCAGCGCCTTCCCGGTCGCCGGGCTGGGGTGATAGGCATGGCGCACGCCGTCCATCGCCATGTCCGACGGATTGTGGCCGGTGCCGACAAGAGCCTGGGGCCGCATCGTCTCAGCGATTCGCGACGGGAGGAATCGTCGGGACGACAATCGGCGCGGCTCCGAAAAGCCGCCTTGTCCAAGAACTTGTCGTGAAATTGCCCCGCCACGTCATCGCATCAAGGTCTGTGTCGATCCCGCAAGAGCCTGACGGCTAGCGCCGGAATATGACAGTTTTCGCATAGCCCGCGCACAAGCTGCCCCGCCAACCTGGGAATGCCGCCGAGTCAGCTTCCCCGGCGCCTGGACTCCGGCTCCAGCCGGCCGGTGCGGCAGCCGTCCCGATGCACCGGATTGCATCGTGCAGCCTCGCCGCCTGGCAGTCCGACCGAATAGCCGGGGAAGCGCGCGTCGGCGTCGCCGGCCATATAGTCGGTGGACACATAATGTGCGCCCGAGGCGAAGGCCGCATCGCGGCGGCGCGTATCGCCCGCGCGTGCCTCGATCGTGTCCGCGTCCGCCCGGGTCCGCACGATCAGCCCGTGCGCCAGCGCGCTGCGGATGCGCGCGGCGTCGCCGACCGGATCGTTGAGCGTCAGATAGGCCGCATCGTCCGCGGTCTCGCTGCCGTTGACGAACATCACCCGCCCCTCGAGGTTCCTGCGGCCGCCGCGATAGAGATCGACCTTCTCGGGCCCTTCATCGAGCGCGAAGAAGAAGCGGCCACGCACCGCGTCGAGCATGGGCCAGCCCGCCGCCACCGCCTCGCGCAGCGTCTTGTGCCTGCCGCGGACCAGGTCGGGCGTGACCAGGTCGCCGGCACCGAACACCGAGCGGATTTCGGCATCGAGCGCGTCGAAGGCGGCGGTGGTATAGTGCGGCACCTTCACCGCACCGGGCACCGCGGCAGTCTCGTCCTTCGCGTTGATCATGATCAGGATCGGCACATGGCCGGGATGCGCGCTGGACCAGCGCTTGAGGATCGCGAGGCAGTCGACGAAACGGACGCAATGCGCGCGGACGTCGACATCCGCCATGTGCATCACCTTGTAGCCGGGCCGGGTATCGACGGGCGGCAGCGGGCTGCGGGCGACGCGCGGGAGGAGCGGCGTCGCGTACAGGCCGCCCTGCGGATCCTGCCACACGTCGAGCTCGATCGTCCGCGCCCCGGCATCGAGCTGCGCTTCGAGCGCGGCGTGGCCGTAGTCGAGCGCGTCGGCACCCTCAGCAGTGCGGGCGCGGATGATCGCGAGTTCGTTCGGCGGGATCGCCACCTTGTAGCTGTTGTGCGTGCCGACCGCCTGGATGTCGTTCATCCGCACCTGGGCGGCGGCAATGCCGGGGAGCAGCAGCGCGGCGACAGCGGCGGCGGCGGCGGCGAGCAGGCGGTGAGTCACATTCTCCTCCAGTGCAGCGGGGGGTCAGGCGAGCGCGGGATCGCTGATCGAGGGGTAGCCGGTCTCGAACCGGCCGGCGAGGCGGCGGCGATGCGCGCCGCATTCGATGGTGAGGTCGTACCAGCCCCGGGTAGCGGCGAGCGGCCAGCTGCGATGCGCGGCTGCGGGGCCGGGCGTCCAGTCGCGGTGGTGCGCGCGATAGGCATTGGCGACGATGCGGAGCGGCGCCGTGCCGGCCTCGGCGCGGAGCGTCAGCGCCTCGCGGCCCAGCTCCCAGCGCACCGCGCGCGCCGCGGCGTCGGCGGCATCGCTGCCGGCGAAATGGCGATGGAAGCCGTTGGGGCCGAGCACCCACAGGTCATAAGCGCCATCTCCCGCGCGACATCGCCAGTTATCCTCCAGATAGGTGCCGGGAACGAGCGTGTAGCGCCGCGGCACCCTGTCAAGGTTGAGCCGGTCATAGACATGCAACACCACCGCCCCGCTGCCGGCGGTTTCGAGCCGCAACGCGATCGCGCCGCGATCGGCGGCGATCGTGCTGACTTCGGGCGCATAGGGCAGCGCGCGCGAGGGGCGCGTGCCAGGCTCTTGCGCCAGCCGCTCGGAGATGGCGGGCGCGGCGGGCGCGACCTGCCTGGGCACTGCAGCGGCGCGGGCGGCGTCGGGGCGCGGATCGGGAATGGCGGCGGGCAGCCGCGCATTGGGATTGGCGAAGTCGAACGCCGCGGTCAGGTCGCCGCAGACCGCGCGCCGCCAGGGCGAGATATTGGGCTCGGCGACACCGAACCGCGCCTCGAGGAAGCGGATCACGGATGTGTGATCGAAGACTTGCGAACAGACCCAGCCGCCACGGCTCCAAGGCGAGATCGCATAGAAAGGCACGCGCGGGCCCAGACCATAGGGGCGGCCGCGCAGCTCGAGGAGATCGATCTTGGCGTCGCCGGTGCTGGGCGCGAGATGATACTCGCCCGTGGTGTCCACCTTCGACGCGCCGGCGCCCTGCGAAGGCGGCGCCGGCGGTGGGACGTGATCGAAGAAACCGTCATTCTCGTCGAACATCACCAGGAACACCGTGCGCGCCCACACCGTGGGATCGGCGGTCAGCGCGTCGAGGATGCGCGCGGTATAGGCCGCGCCCTGCGCCGGGCTCGACGGGCCTGGATGCTCTGAATCGGCGGAAGGGGCGATGATGTAGGAGACCTGCGGCAGCTTGCCGGCGAGCACATCGGCACGCAGCTGCTCCGGCAGGCGCGAGGTGAGCGCGCGGTCGAGCAGCGCGGGGTCATGGCCCGGGTCGCGGCGATGCGCAGCGCGGAATTTCTCGAAGCCCGCAAGCGGGTTGTCGGTGAAATTGTCGGTCATGTCCTGGTAGATGCGCCAGTCGATCCCGGCGGCCTGGAGCCGCTCGACATAGCTCGTCCAGCGATAACTGTCCCTGGCACCCTCGCCTTCCGGGAAATCGTCGTGCGAATTGTCGATCGACGGGCCGCCGCGAGTACCGCCAGGATCGTTGGTGCCCGTCCACAGGAACAGCCGGTTGGTATTGGTGCCGGTCTGGATCGAGCAATGATAGGCGTCGCAGATCGTGAACGCATCGGCCAGCGCGAACTGGAAGGCTATGTCGGCGCGCCGATAATGGCCCATGGCGCGCTCGGTCTTCGCCTCTGTCCAATGTGCCATCCGGCCCTTGTCCCACGCCTGCTGCGCGTCGGGCCAGCCATGCGGGGTGCCCTTCATCCGCATCAGCTCGAACGCGCGGCGCGTGTCGAGGTGGAACGGCGCGGAGATGCGCGGCCCGCCCCTGGCCCTGCGATCGAGCTGGCGCCACACGTCGCGGCCCGGCGCCACCGGAATCGGGAAGCGGTCGGCAAAGCCGCGCACCCCGCGCAGCGTGCCGAAATAGTGGTCGAATCCGCGATTCTCCTGCATCAGGATCACGACATGCTCGACGTCGCGGATCGTGCCGGTCCGCCGGTCGGCGGGGACCGCGAGCGCACGGGCGATCGACGCCGGCAGCGCCGCCGCCGCGGTGGCGCCGAGCAGGAGCGAGCGGCGATCGAGATCAGGCATGCGGTTCCTCCCCGGGTCAGGCAGCCGGGCTAGCGGCGCGACGTTGCAATGTCATGGCGGGCCGGACGACCGGGCGCCAGCCGTCATGCCGGCCGCGCCGCCGGCCCGATCCCGGCCGTCCTGGTCACGCCAGAACCTGACGAACCCCTGCCGTTTTCGACAATCGTCCGATCGCGATGGCGGTTTTTCCTCCCCCGGGCATCGGGCAACCGAAGCGGCATGATGCCGCCAGGGAGGGCTCCAGCAGATGTTCCGTCGTCCAATCATTTCCGTGCTGATGTGCGGTGCGGCTGCGGCCGCAGCGCCCGGGTTCGTCACCGTCGCCGCGCATGCGGAGACCGTTCAGGCCGTCCGCTTCGACGTTCCGGCGAGCGACCTCGCCTCCGCGCTCAACGAAGTCTCGCGCCAGTCGGGCGTCCGGATCGCCTTTCCCTATGACCGCGCATCCGGGCATCGCGCGTTCGCTCTGCGCGGCCAGATGACGGCTGCAGACGCAGTGCGCCGCCTGATCGCCAACACCGGACTGCGGATCGTCCAGGCCAGTGCCGACCATATCCTGCTCACCGCGAACACCGCGCCGCAGGCAGACAGCGGCCAGCAGCAACCCGCCGCCGCACCGGTCGCCGAGGACAATGCCGAGATCACCGTCACCGGCTATCGCCTGTCGAACCGCCGCGCGCTCGCCAGCAAGCGCAACAGCGACCAGATCATCGACACGGTCAGCCAGGACGAAGTCAGCCAGCTCCCCGACGTCAACATCGTCGAGGCGGCACGGCGCATCCCCGGCCTGTCGGTCATCTCGGACCGCGACAGCTCGCGCGGGCACGACAACTACCAGTATGTCACGATCCGCGGCCTCGACAGCCGCTACAATCTCGTCACCGTCGATGGCGCGCAGGTCGCCAGCGCGGATGCAAGCTATCGCGGCGCGCAGCTCGCGATGCTGCCGGCGTCGCTGGTGAGCGAAATCCAGGCGATCAAGACCGTGACGGCGCAATACGACCCGCACGCACTGGGCGGCCAGCTCAACCTGGTTTCGAAGAGCGCGTTCGACACCGGCAATTTCTTCAGCGCGCAGGCGCTGGGCGGCTGGACCTCGCAGGACGGCAAGGTCGTGCCCGACAAGCACGCCAATATCCGCGCCGACGCCACCGCCGCCGCCGTGTTCGGCAACGACCACCAGTTCGGCCTGGTGCTGTCGGGCGAATATCAGCAGCTCCACGCCTCGGCGCTGGCGAGCCTGCCGGGCGACACCGGCGGCGCCGGCTGGACCTACTACACCGCTGCAGGCGCGCAGACCGCGAACATCGCCGCCTCCACCGGCCGCGCAGTGCCGGTGCGCGTGCAGGACTATGCGTTCGACGAGAAGCGCGAGCGCTACAGCATCAACGGCAAGCTCGAATTCCGCCCGAGCGACCGTTTCGAGGCGTCGCTGTTCGGCGGCTATTATCACGAATTCTCGGACGAAGACCGCTACGAGGCGCTGGCGCTGCCCGCCGCCGGCTATGTGCCCGGCACCACGCCGGACACCGGCACACTGACCACCGGCAACTACCAGCTCGGCCTTGTCGCCCAGCCCGAGAAGCGCCGCACCTGGTTCGTCAACGGCACTGCCAAATATGATTTCGACGACAAGCTGAAGCTCAAGCTGGCCGCGTCGGACTCGAACGCGACTTATAACGAAAACCGGTGGATGTATAAGTGGAACACCGGCCAGACCTATGGCGCCGGCAAGACGACCAACTCGGCCGCCTATGGGTATGGCTACACCGATGTCGACGGTGAGCCGACCATCACCCTGAACGATCCCACCGCTGCCGACAACGCCGCCAATTACGGTCCGCGCTACTGGCGCAACGTCATATACAATATCGACAACAAGGTTCGCTCGCTGCGCGGCGATCTCGGCTGGAATTTCGAGGCGGACGATCGCGGGTTCGGTATCGATCTGGGGGTGAACCAGACGCTTACCAATGTGCTGAGCACGGTCAATTATCGCGAATGGTTCGCCAAGGACAATGCGTCCGCCGCGCTGATCGGCAATCTCGACCAATATGAGCAGCCGACCGTGCTGCATCCGATCATGGCGCCGGGCATCAATTTCTACCTGATCGATCAGGCCAAGGCGGCGGCGGTGCTGGCCAACCACCCCGAATGGTTCGTCGAGAACACCGCGCGCGTGTCCGACAGCAACAACGGCTACTACGCGCTGCGTGAATCGATCACCGCGGGCTATGGCCAGGCGCGCTGGCAGAGCGATGCGTTCAGCATCCAGGCGGGCGTGCGTTACGACAAGACCGATGTCGACGTGACGACGCACGTGAACGGCGGCAGCGCGCTGATCAGCCGCAGCCGGGACTATGACTTTTTCCTGCCCTCGGCGATCGCGACCTGGAACGCGACCTCGGCGCTCAAGCTGCGTGCCGGCGTGAGCGAGACGATCGGCCGGCCGGACTATGGCCAGTACGGCGCGACCACGTCCGAATCGCTGGACACGTCCAACCAGAATACGCCGCTCTCGATCAACCAGGGCAATCCCGACCTGAAGCCTCGCCATTCGTGGAACTACGACCTGTCGGGCGAATGGTATCTCGGCAATGGCGGACTGATCTCGGCGGCGCTCTTCTACAAGGACATCCACGACGAGATCTTCAACAAGTCGACCGTGGGCCCGGCCGTCTATTATCTGGACGGCAAGACCTATAACGCGACGATCGTCCAGCCGGTCAACGCGTCGAGGGCGGCGGTGAAGGGTGCCGAGCTCCAGATCGTCAAGGACAAGCTCGACTTCCTGCCCGGGCCGCTCGCCAATCTCGGCGTGTCGCTCAACGCCACCTGGCTCGACGGGCATTTCGACTTCATCATGGGCACCGGCACGTCGCGGCGGATCGGCGCGCTCTTCAATCAGCCCGACCATATCTACAACGCCTCGGTCTTCTATTCGGACGGCCCGGCGAACCTGCGCCTCGCCTATAACCGGATCGGCGCTTCGCCCGTCTCGGTCGACTCGGCAGTGGCGTGGCGCGACATCTGGGCCGATGCGCGCGACCAGATCGACCTGCAGGGCAGCTACTACATCCTGCCCTGGGCGCAGCTGACTGCGCAGGTCCAGAACCTGACCAAGACGTCGTTCGAGGCGCATCTCGGCGCCAATCGCGAGCTGCTGCAGACCCGCTATCCGGTGGGCCGCACGATCTGGTTCGGGCTGGTGATCAAGCCCCGCCTGCGCAAGTGAGGTGCCTGCGGCCTTCCCCTCTTCTAAGGAGCGGGAAGGCCGCATTTTTCGGCAAGGAATGCGGCCATTGTCACAGGGGCGTATCAATCGCCGCATAGGCGGAAGCGACTTCCTTCTCTTCAGGTCCTTCCATGTCCTGGCTTCGCCCGATCGATGCGTGGTTCGCATCCTCCATCCTGCCGCACGAAGCGGACCTTCTGCGCCAGGCACGCCGCTGGGCAATGGACGAGGACGAGGCGCGCGACCTGCTGCACGAAGCCTATGCCCAGCTGCTCCAGCTGAGCGCCTGGGAGGCAATCGGCAATCCGGCGGCCTACGCGGTGCGGACCATCCGCAACTGCGCGCTGCAGCGGATGCGCCGCACCCGGATCGTGCCGATGCGCCAGTTCGCCGCGCTCGAGGAACTGGATTTCCCCGATCCCGCGCCGGACAGCTTCGCGATCACTGCCGGCCGCGAGGAACTGCGGCGGCTCATGGCGGCGGTCGACGCGCTGCCGCCCGCCTGTCGGCGCGTGATCCTGCTGCGCAAGTTCGAGGAAATGCCGCCGCGCGCCATCGCCGAAAAGCTGGGGCTCAGCCTGTCGACGGTGGAAAAGCACCTGGCCCGCGGCACGCTGCTGCTGACCCGCGCGATGCGCGATGCCGCCGAACCCGTTGCGGTGCAAAAAGCCGCCGATCTGGCGCTTCGCCAAGCCTGAACAATGTTATGGCGGTTTTCCTCGTCCCGATCATCGGGAGTAGACCACCAGTGCATTTCGGGACGGACCGATTCCTTTGAACGAGCAGCAGCGCCACGACCGGATCGAGCAGGAAGCAGCCGAGTGGCTGGCGGCGCTCGATTGCGGCCAGGCTGACCGCGCCGCGTTCGAAGCCTGGCGCGCCGCTGATCCGGCGCATGCGATCGCCTTCATCAGGCTCGATCAGACCTGGCGCCAGCTCGACCGGCTCGGCCGCGCCGCGCCGGCGCCCGCCGCTCCCGATCCGGTCGAGCCCGAAGCGCTTCCCGCCGCGCCCGGACGCCGCCGCGCGCTGAAGATCGCGGGGCTTGCCGGGCTGGCGGCAGCCGGCGCCGGCGCTTTCGCCATCCAGCAGGCCGCGGCGCATGTCGTGGAGACCGCCGTGGGCGAGCGGCGCCGCTTCTATGTCGACGAGAAGGCCTGTTTCGACCTCAACACGGCCAGCCGGCTGCGCTGGTGGCACAGCGACGACGGCATCCAGGTCGAGCTCGAGCGCGGCCAGCTGTCGCTCGACCTGGCGGCGGGCAGCCCGACCTGCACGGTACGTGCCGGGCCGGCCGCGTTTCGCTTCGGCACCGGCAATTTCGACCTGCGCCTCGTCTCGCACGGCGTTGCCGATGTGGTGGCGATCCGTGGCGTGGCGCACCTGCTCGCGCGGCATGGCGGCACCGGGGAGGTACGACTGGAACGCCAGCAGGGGCTGACCGTATCGGAAAGCGGCGCCGCCCATCCCCGCAGGATCGCCGACGACGCCGTGCGCGCGCTGTCGGCGTGGCGCGAAGGCGAGCTGATCTTCAACGGTGAGACGCTTGCGGAGGCAGTGGCCGAATATAACCGGTACCTGCGCACGCCGATCGTCCTCGCCGATGCGGAGATCGGCAAGCTGCGCCTCGGCGGCCGCTTCCTCACCAGCGATCCCGCCGAGTTCCTCGAAGCCGCGCGCACCAATTTCGGCCTGCGCGCGGAAATACGGCCCGATCAACTCCTCCTGCATCGCTGAGGTTCGTCATGCGTTTCGACCTAGATCGCCGCTCGCTGCTCCGCAGCGGCGCCATCGCCGGATCCACCGGCTTGCTGCTCATGGCAGCGCGGGCGGCGGGGCTCTCGGGCGCGCCGCTCTTCACGCTCGGCGTGGCCTCGGGCGAGCCGACCCCCGACGGCATGGTGCTCTGGACCCGCCTCGCTCCCCTGCCGCTCGAAGCGGACGGAGGCATGCCCGCACGGGCAGTGCCGGTGCGCTGGGAGATCGCCGAGGATCCCGGATTCCGCCATATCGCGGCGCACGGCACCGAGCTGGCCGAGCCGGCATGGGCGCATTCGGTGCATGCCGAAGTGCGCGGCCTGCGTGCCGACCGGCCCTATTGGTATCGCTTTATCGCCAGTGGCCAGGCGAGCCCGGTTGCGCGCACCCGCACCGCGCCGGCGCATGACCAGCTGGTAGACAAGCTGCGCCTCTGCTTCGGCTCCTGCCAGAAATATGAGGCGGGCAACTACGCCGCGCACCGGCTGATCGCGGCCGAGGAGCCCGACCTGATCCTGTTCCTGGGCGACTATATCTACGAGAACGGCCCGCAGCAGGACGTCCGCATCCACCTCAACCCCGAGCCGTTCGACGTCCCCGGCTACCGGGTGCGCTATGCCAGCTACAAGCTCGATCCGCTGCTGCAGGCCGCGCATCACGCCGCGCCCTGGGCGGTGATCCCGGACGATCACGAAGTCGCCAACGACTATGCCGATACGCTGGACGAGCATAATGGCGACCCGGCGGCTTTCCTGCGCCGCCGCGCCGCCGCCTACCAGGCCTATTGGGAGCATATGCCGCTGCGCCGCGCCAACCGGCCGAATGGCGCGATGATGCAGCTCTACCGCACGCTGAAATGGGGCAGGCTCGCCGAATTCCAGCTGCTCGACGATCGCCAATATCGCTCGGGCCACCCGTGCCAGCCGCCCGAATTGCTCGCGCAGCACCGCGACTACCGGTCGATCGTCCAGGACTGCGCGGAGCGGCATGATCCGATGCGCTCGGCCCTGGGCATGCCGCAGGAGCGATGGCTGCGCGGCGCGTTCGAGGCATCGCAGGCGCAGTGGAACCTGCTCGGCCAGCAGACCCTCATGGCCGATTGCCCCCGCCTCAATCCGGCCCATCCCGATACCGGGCCCGATCTCTACACGGTCGACAATTGGGGCGGCTATCCGGCAACGCGCGAGCGCATCCTGCGCCATTGGCGCGACCGGCGGATCGCCAACCCGCTGGTGCTGAGCGGCGACATCCACGCCTTTGCAGCGGCCGATCTGCTCGACCCGGATCGCCCCGAGGCGCCGCCCCTCGCCTCCGAATTCGTCGGCGGCGCGATCACCAGCAAGAACCATGATCCGCTGTTCAAGCGCAGCACCGGCCGGGCGCACGGCTTCCGCTATGCGGAGAACGAAGTGCGTGGCTACGCTTCGGCGACGCTGACGCCACAGCAATGCACGGTGCGCTTCGTCGGGCTGGACAATCCCGCGGACCCACGCAGCGGCGCGCGCGATCTTGCCACGCTGACCGTGCGATCGGGGCAGCGCGGCATCGAGAGCTAGTCCCGCGGCCCTCCGCCCGTTTCCTATGATTTCTGCTGCCGGGCCAATGTCTTGCAATTGAAACGGCACGCGTGCGCACCCACATTCCAATTCTCGTTCAACAACGGAAAGGAGGTGGTCTGATGTCTCATTGTCACATGCCGCACGCGGCAGATTCTCTGAGCATGACCTCCACCGCGGGGGTCCGGCTCGCCTGAGCTGCCCGCGTTCGGATGACAATGGAAGGGCCGTCCCGAAAGGGCGGCCCTTCGCATATGCAGCCTTGTCTGCCTGCGCTCGTTCCGGCTCCATGCTCGTCTTTCTCGATTTCGAAGCGTCCTCGCTTGGCAAGCACAGCTACCCGATCGAAGTGGCCTGGGTGTTCGCTGACGGTCGCGCGGAATCCTATCTGATCCGGCCGGCGCCGGACTGGTCCGACTGGGACGAAGAAGCACAGGCAATCCATCGCATCGCGCCCGCCACGCTCGTCGAGCACGGCACGCCGCATGGGCTGGTCGCTGCGCGCATGGTCGAGCAGCTCGGTGGACATGATCTGCTGGCGAGCGCACCCTCCTGGGACGGCAAATGGCTCAGCGCCCTGCTTCGCGCTGCGGGCCATCCGCGGCACAGCCTGAGGGTACGCCGCAGCGACGACGCCATGCGCGAATGTGCATGCTCGATCCTGGCGCCAGTGCTGCCGGGCGAAGCGCTCACGGCTGCGGTGGAGGCGATCCTGGCGCAGAGCGAAGGCGCGATGCGGGGCGCGGCGCCGGAGCATCGCGCCTTGCCGGACGCCGAGGCGGAGCGTGCCCGGTGGCTGTCGGTCCGCGATGCAGCGCGCGCGCTCGCGGCCGCCAGCACGAAGCAGGGCTGAAGCATTGCGGCCGGCACCGAAGACAAAGTGGCTTGGCGAAGTCCGGCGCGATCGCGCCGGGCTCCGCCAAGCCATAGGGGACACCGGGGATCAGAACTTGATGCGGACGCCGATACGGTAGGTGCGGCCAAGCGTGTCGTAGAGTGCCGGATTGACGTCGAGACCGGTATTGGTCTGCGGCGACGGCGCGGGATCGTGATCGAATAGATTGTCGATCTTGAAGTATGAGGTGATGTGGTCGCCGAGATCGAGCGATCCGCCGATGTCGAAGTAGAAGGCCCCCTTCATCGTATTGGTGTTGATCGTCGGGTGGTTGGTGGTCGAGACCGGGCAGCCGGACTGGCAGACGACATATTGGTTGCCGAACACGCCGTCGGAGAACCAGCGCTGCTGCGCCGTCAGCGTGAAGCCGTTGCCGTCATAGGTCTGGACGGCCAGCCACTTCCAGTGCGGCGTGTTGCCGGTGTTCGCCCCTGCCTGGTCGACGACGTCCACGCCCTTGACGCCGGCATCGACCAGGAACTCGCGGACATGCGTGCCGAGCCCGCGCACCGTGAAGGAACCGGGAAGGCCCAGCGGCCGCTTCCACTGATAGCTCGCTTCGATGTCGAACCCGCTGGTCTTCCACGAGGCGAGGTTGAACGGCTGGACGTTGACGAAATTGCCGCCCTGGGTCGGGCTGTCGAGGACGAAGCCGCCGCAGAAGGCGGTTAGGCCGTCATGACAGAATTGCACGATCTGCGCTGCCGAAAGCGTCGAGATCACGCCCTTCAGCTTGATGTTGTAATAGTCGAAGGACAGGCTGAGCCCCGGCAGCCAGGACGGGTTCGAATAGACGATCCCCAGCTCGGTGTTGCGGGCGATCTCCGGCTTCAGGTCGGGGTTGCCGACCGTGTTCTGGAAGATCTGCACCGTCGGCCCATAGGGGTTGGCGAAGCTCGGCACCGTGGTGACGGTGGGCGCGGCGAACAGCTCCGAGAGGTTCGGTGCGCGGACGTCGCGCGAAGTCACCGCGCGCAGGCGGAGGCCGTCGAGCGGCGTATCCCAGGTGCCGCCGACCTTCCACGCCCATACCGTCCCCGAGGTGCTGTAATGGGTGACGCGCGCCGCAGGGTTGATGTTCGCCTTGCCGAGCGGACCGTTGAAGAGCGGCAGATTGAGCTCGAGAAAGCCCTCGTACACGCTGTAGGCGCCGTTGCCGTTCTTGTAGTTGCCCGCCGCATAGTTGCTGCCCTGCGTCGAGTTGAGCAGCGGATCGGCGGGATAGGCGGCCGAGTTCGGGCTGATCGCGGAGACGCCCGCACCATAGGGGTCGGCAGTCACCCGGTAATATTCATGGCGATACTCGCCGCCGAACGCGACCGACAGCGGCCCCGCCCAAAGATCGAACGCCTCGCCCGAGAAGTTCACGCTGGCGACATCCTGGGTCAGCGTGGTGTGCTGGAACGGCCCATTCTCCGGCTGGACATAGGCGAGCGCCGCAGCGGACGGAGTCGCTCCGCCGAAGATGTTGATCGGCTGGCAGCCAAGCGCGCGCGCCTGGGCATTGGCGCAGACGATCGTGCCGTTGAGCGTCACCGCGTCGATCGCAGCGGCATAGCGGTTCTGCAGCACGATGTGGTCGACGTCGATGTTCGACTTGGTGGTGCCGTGCTCGTAATAGGCGTCATAGCTCCACTTGGGCGCGAACTCGCCCTTCACGCCGGCGACGAAGCGATACTGCCGCCGGTCGGTGCTGACCTTCGGGCTGGGAAAGGCGCCGTTGCTCGATCCGAACGCGAACGAGGTGATGTTGGCAGTGGCGCACCGGTCCTTGATCGACTGGGGAAGGAAGGCGTTGGCGCAGGAGATGGTGAGGTTGACCCGGTTATAGCCGGGGCTCGGCTGGTTGTTCGTCAGCACCTGCGCGACGTTGGCGGTGACGTAGAACTCCTGGCCCTCGGCAAAATCGAAGCCGATCCGGCCATAGCCGTTGATCCGCTCGAGCGCGGATTTGAGCGAGGCGCCCGAGCCGACACCGCCCGAAAGGTCCCCGCCGACGCAGAAGCTGTTGCCGGGATAGCAATTCGACACGTTGCCGTTGCCCTGGGGCACGCCGTTCGAGCCATAGTTGAAATTATACGGCACGCCGTTCTTGTCGAACGCGGTGCCCTGGAGGGGCCCGTTGGTGATGAGGCCGTATTTCGCATACTGATAGGATTGGGCGTAGTCGCCATAGGTGTATTGCGGGGCGCCGCCGCTGGTGACCTTGCTGTCGAGCAGGGTCGAGGCACGGAACCAGTCGCGGTCGCCGGCAAGGTCGGTGCCGAAATTGCCGGGGCCGACGCCCTCTTCATTGTCATATTCGCCGCTGACGACGATGTGCAGGCGATTGTCGAACAGCGCGGTGCCGAAGGCCACCTGGGCGAGCCCGGTCTTGTCGTCGCCATAGCGGGTGATGCTGCCGAGCAGATTGGCCTTGAACCCGGTGAAGTGCGTGTCGGTGATGAAGTTGACCACGCCGCCGACGGCGTCCGAACCGTAGGAGGCCGAGGCGCCGCCATTCACCACGTCGACGCGCTTGACCAGCAGCTGCGGGAACATGCTGATGTCGGGCACGCCGGTCACATTGGCGCCGACGACGCGCTGGCCGTCGAGCAGGGTCAGCGTGCGGATCGGCTGGAGGCCGCGCAGCGAGAAGGAGCTGAGGCCCTGCTGGCCGCTCGAGGTGCTGAACGTGCCGGTGGCGGCGCCGGTCGAGCCCTGGAGCGAGGGCAGCTGGGCGATCGTGTTGAAGAGGTTCGGCTGGGCGTTGTTGGCGATCGCCTCCTCGCCGATCACCGTGGTCGGCGTCGGCGCGGTGAAGCCGCTCGACAGGATGCGGGTGCCGGTGACGATGATCTGGCCTTCACTCTGCGCAGGCTCGTCGGCGGTCTGGCTCGGTGCCGGCACATTCTGCGGCGCGGTCGCGGTTTGCGCCAGCGCGGGCGAGCAGCACAATGCCGCCGCGAGCGCGGCAAGGCTGGTAGCGCTATCACGAAGCGACGCGCGGCGGTCGAACGAATTCCCCATCATCCATCCCCTGATCATTATCGGCACATGCGCTGTGCCATTGTGTCCGAGTCTTATCGGATCAGGGTCCGGGCGACATCTACGACCATGGTCGCAAGCCCCGGGCGGCGATCCTCAGGGGCGTGCGGAATAGAGGCCGTGATGGGCGAGGATAAGCAGCGTCTTCCCATCCGGCCCGCCGAACAGCAATTGCAGTGGACGCTCGGGCACGGCGATCCGGCCGAGTTCGCGGCCATCGGCGGCGTAGACGAACACCTCGCCGTTCGCGACATAGACGCGCCCGTCCGGCCCCACCGCCACGCTCTCGCCGCCGCGCGAGACGAAGGGCCTGAGGTCGGTCACCGCGCCGCCGGCGCCGAGCAGCCCCGAATAGGTCCGGTTCTCCGAACCGTTGGCGAGATAGACGCGCTCGCCGGCCTTGCCGGTGACCCAGCCATAGGTGTCGAGCGTATCGGAGAAGCGCCAGCCGAGATGGTCGGGCGGGCCCTGCTGCCAGACGCGGTAGGCGGGCAGTACCAGGCTGCCGTCGAGCGAGACATATTCACGCGGCTTGGGTGCGGCCATGTCGCGGGCGAACATCTCGGCGAGGGTGGTAAAATGGTCGCTGGCGGGGTCATACTGGTCGCGGAACTCGCCATTGTTCCAGAAGCTGCCGGGCAGCGCGACGCGGGCGCTTGAGCGGTCCCTGGCGGCGGTCGGTTCGATCTTCCGGACCTCGCCGGGGCTCGCCGGATCCAGGCTGTAGACCGTTGCCTCCGCGCCCATCGAGGAAAGCACCAGCAGGTGGCCGGACCGATCGACCGCGAGGTTCACTGCATCGAGCGGCGCATCGGCGGCGACCGACAGCCCCTCGCCTTCGGACCAGCCATGGACGCGCTGGAACTGGCGGTCGATGAAATAGAGCTTGCCCTTGGCATCGACCGCACCGCCACCGAGCGCGCCGAAGCCCTCTGCAAGGCGCGTGACCGATGCGAACGAAGGCGCGGCAGCCGGAGCCGGGGCTTCGGTGACGTCGAGCACCGCGAACTCGCGCTCGCGCATCTCGAGCCCGCGCGTCACATCGACGATGGCGTTCGCATAGGGGTATTTGCTCGCCCGCAGATAAGTGCCGCAGCCATTGGCGTCGCAGGTCGAGAAGCCGCTTTCGGCGTTCACATGCACGTTGCGGAAGCGGATATCGGTCGAGCCGAACAGCTTCACCGCAGCGTGCGCCGGCTGGAGCGAGCGGGTGACGCGGTAGCCGTGGAAATTGGCGAACAGGATGTCGCGCGAGTTGCGCACTTCCAGCGCCACGGTGTTGCGGCTTTCGCCGGCTTCCTCCTCGGTCTGCGGCGCGAGGAATTCCCAGTTGCGCACCCGGTCGAGCACGATCTCGGCGCGGACATGATGCTCGGCCGACAGCTCGTAGACGAAGCCGGGGGTGTCGGTATCCGACACGTACAGCCCGGCCTGGGCATAGGTGTTGGGCGTCCACAGCCCGTTGAAGGTGCCGCCGCCGCCATCGGTGACCCAGAGGCTGGGATATTGGCCGTCCCAGCGCTTCTTCGGGTCCGCGTCCGCCGTGTGGTTGGCGTTGTAGGGATCGAAGCGGCTGCCATCGGCGAGGTTGGTGCCATGCCCGCCCTGGAACTTGACGTCGTCGACCAGCGACTTCGCCCCCGCCTTCCAGAGCAGCGCAGTCGCCCGTGGGTTCACACCGCCGGTGAACAGACCGAGCCCGGAGACGATCGCGTCGCCGCCTTTGGCGCTCTCGACCAGCGCCTTGGCCGGGCCGATACCGCGATAGCCGGGCATGTCCTCGGCTAGCACGATCTGGGTCAGGCTCGGGTGCAGGCCGATCAGCACGCTGTCGGGGCGCAGCTTCAGCGTGTCGGTGACGCGGTAGAAGCCGGCGGGGAAATAGAGCACGCGGTGGGTGTCGATCGCCTTCTGCAGCGCGGCGGTGTCGTCGGCACCGTTGTCGCCCTTCGCACCGAGATCGCGAACATTGGCCCAGGCGGCGACGGCCGGGAAGGCGCGGATCGCCGGGTCGCGGCGGGGCGGCAACTTGGCGAGCGGTGCGGCGTCGATGCGGGTCGCATAGCTGCTCGACTGGCCGAGGCCGGGCAGCGTCAGGCCGTAGGTGAATTCCTTGACGCGGTAGCGCGGCGCCGGCCCGGCGACAGCCTTGCCGCTGTCGCGGAAGCGGGCGAACACCGGGGTGCCGCTGGCCAGGGCGTTGTCGAAGCCGATCTGGGTATAGGCATTGCCCTCGTTGCTGATGATCACCCCGGCCTTCGAGACATTCTCGAAGCGGACGTCCTTGCCCCACAGCCAGTCGCCATAGCCGCGGTCGACCTCGATGCCGACGGGGACATTGCGGAACGATGTGTTGACCAGAGTGAGCCCCGCCTCATGCTCGCGGATCGCGGCATCGCGCTGCCCGTCGAAGCTCGAATCGAGCAGCGTGTACTGCCAGGCGGGCGAGGTCTTCTCAGTGAGGATGCCATAGCGCCCGCCGAAGAAGCGCAGGTCCATGCCGAGGTTGCCGACCTGGTAGATGCCGGCCAGTCCGGACCCCAAATGGAAGTCGATATGCGCGAGATAGCTGTGCTGCGCGCCATGCTGGCGCACCGCCGTCGCGGCCGGATTGCCTGCGCCGATCTCGAAATCGACGTTTGCCAGGGCGGAATAGAAGGTGCCCGAATTGGCATCGGCGATGTTCGGATCGAACGGCACGCTGGTCGGCGGCGGCACCGGCACCTTGCCGCGCAGAGGGCCGCCACCGGGGCCGGGCGCGGCGCCGTTCGGCTGGTTGCCAGTGAAGAAGACCATGCTGCCGACACCGCTCTGGAAGCCAGGCGTATTGGCGCCGAGCACGAAGACCGGCCGCGTCCTGCCGACGCCGAACAGCCGCACGCCGGGCCAGAGGTAGATCGTCCGGGTGATCCGGTGCCGGCCCGAGGGCAGGAAGACGATGCCGCCGCCGGGCCTGGCCGCGGCGGTGTCGATCGCCGCCTGGATCGCAGCGCCGTCATCGGCGATGTCGTCGCCCTTCGCCTTGACCGTGACCGCGGCGGGCTCGTTCGGCGCGACTGCGTAGACCGAGCGGGCCGGCTGGGCCTGGGCGACCACGACCTGCACGCCCGCGACGAGCATCAAAGCCGCGATCCCGCACCGCATCCTGCCGATCATGCCCGTCCCCATCTTCTTGTTATCGCCACACGATAGCACGCCGATACGCATGCGCGCAGGCTCCGGCGACCGCGACAAAGGTCGCAATGGTCAAAGCGCGCGGCGCGGAACATTAGCGTCCTGTCCGAAGCCGGGGAACGACGTGGAAGCGCAGCGAAAAATGACCGGATTGCTGCCTTGCGCGATCGTCGCGATGGGGGTGAGCGGCTGCGGCAAGTCGACCCTGGTCGCGCATCTTGCCGCGCATCTCGCCGCGCCGGCATTCGAAGGCGATGATTTCCATTCGGCCGAAAGCGTCGCCAAGATGCGCGCCGGCCAGCCGCTCGACGATGCCGACCGCTGGCCCTGGCTCGACCGGCTGGGCGCGGCGATCGGCGCAGCAGTGCGCGAGCAGGGCATTGCGGTGGCCGCCTGCTCGGCGCTCAAGCGCAGCTATCGCGAACGGCTCGAGGCGGCAGCGGGCGTGCCGATCGTCTTCGTCCTGCTCGACGGCGACCGCGACGAGATCGCGCCGCGGCTGGCGGCGCGCGCCGGGCATTACATGGCGCCGAGCCTGCTCGACAGCCAGTTCGCGACGCTGGAACGGCCAGCCGCCGACGAGCGCGCGCTGGCGCTGCATTGCTACCGGCCGATCGAGGAGCTTCGCGGCGACGTGCTTGCCTGGGCGCAGGCGGTGCTGGGCGCCTAGCGGAATCCTACATCGTGTGACGGGCCGACTCACCAAAGGTCACAAAGGCCGCACCAATGGCGATTTTTCGGGCCGACTATTTTCCCTATCTTTCCGGACAAGGCCCCGTCCCGCAACATTCTTGCGGGCGGATGATCCTATCTTTCCAACATTGCAAAGAGCGGCCGGCTGCTTGCCGGGCGGCGAGAGGCAAGCAGGCGGAATCCTACATTGCAAGCCTTCTCCCTCTCCCCGGAAGGGAGAGGGAGAAAGTTAGGGCATCAGCCTTTTGCGGCCTTGCGACAGGTGCCAGCGCATCGCCAGCGCCGCGCCGTCGCCATCCTGGGCGCGGATTGCGTCGACCACCGCGTCATGCTCGTCCATCATCGCGCCGATCACCTCGGGCGGGCGCGAGCGCGAGATGTCGACGCCGGCGCGCAAGATGCCCATCACGTCGCCCTGCAAATGGTCGAAGGTGGAGATGAAGGCGCTGTTGCCCGTCGCCTCGGCGATCGCGCGGTGCAGCCGCCAGTCCTCCTCATGCGCCGGCGCGCTGGAGAGCAATGCGGCACGCAGCGCCTCGAGCGCGGCGTCGATCGCGTCCATCTGTTCATCGGAGCGGCGCTGCGCCGCCAGCCGCGCCGCCTCGGCCTCCAGCACGAAGCGGACCTCATAGGTGCCGAGCGTGCCGGCGAGGCCGTCCATCGGCACGTGCGAGCCGAGCCGGGCGGAAGGGCGACGCTTGACATAGGAGCCGGCGCCGCGCCGTGCCTCGGTGATCCCATCGGCAGCGAGCCGCACCAGCGCCTCGCGCACGATCGTGCGCGACATGCCGAACAGCTCCGCCAACCGCGCTTCCGACGGCAGGCGATCGCCGGCGGCCAGATCGTCCTCGTTGATGATCCCGACGATCGCGGTATAGGCGCGATCGGCGAGCCTCCCCTCTTGCACGGCGCCTCTCTTCAAGCCGGTGCGCGGGTGTTTCCGCGTCTCAGACAATGTAACTGAGCCCCACCACCATGGCGAGTCCGGCCACCGAGATCACCGTCTCGAGCAGCGACCAGGTGCGGAAGGTGTCCGCCGTGCTGGTGCCCATATAGCCCTTGACCAGCCAGAAGCCCGGATCGTTGACGTGGCTGAAGAACACCGAGCCCGCGCCGATCGCCAGCACGACCAGCTCGGGCGAGGCACCCGAGGCAGCGACCACGCCGGGCATGATGCCTACGGCGGTGATCGTCGCCACCGTCGCCGAGCCGGCGGCCAGACGGATGCCGACCGCGACGAGCCAGCCGAGCAGCAAGGGCGAGATCGCGTACATCAGCACCAGCCGGGCCAGCAGGTCCGACAGGCCGGCGGTGACCAGCACCTGCTTGAGCGCCCCGCCCGCGCCGATCGCCAGCAGGATCGCGCCGGCCGCGCCCATCGTCTCGAACCAGATCGCATCCTGGATGCTCGCCTCGGCGAGGCGCCGGCCGAACAGCAAGGGCAGCGCCAGCAGGTTGGTGACGAGCAGCGCCAGCACGGGGTTGGCAGCGGCGGCGAGCCAGGGCGCCTCCGCAAGCCAGGGCACCAGCTTGCCGAGCTCGCCTGACGCGATCAGCACGATCGGCAGCAGCACGATGAACAGCGACAGCGCCCGGCGCGGCGGCAGCATGTCGGGCACGGGATCGCTCAGCACCGGCTCGGCAAGCTTGACGCCGGGCGTGACGAATTTCGCCAGTACCGGCCCGGCCAGGATCGCGATCGGAATGGCGATGATCACGCCGTAGAGCATCGTCAGGCCCAGGCTTGCGTGCAGCGCGTCGACGGCGAGCAGCGGCCCCGGATGCGGCGGCACCAGCGCGTGGACCACGCCCAGGCCGGCGAGCGCGGGCATGATCAGCCGCAGCTTGGTGCCGTCGGGATCGCCATTGTCGGGCATCGCCCGGGCCGCGGCGACCACGATCGGCAGCAGCAGCACCAGCCCGGTCTCGAAGAACAGCGGCAGGCCGATGACGATCGCGATGCCGAGCGTTGCCCAGGGGGCGGCCCTGGGCCCGGTCAGCCGCAGCGCGCCGGTGGCGAGCGACGCGGCCGCGCCTGACAAATGCAGCATCGCGCCGAGCGACAGGCCGAGCGCGACAACCAGACCGGTGCCGCCGACGATGTCGCCCACGCCCTTCTGCACCGCCTTTGCGGTGTCGGCCAAAGGCAGGCCGGCGAGCAGCCCGACAGCGAAGGCGCCGCAGAGCAGGCCGATAAAGGGATGAAGCCGCCCGCGGACGATCAGCACGATTGCAAGCGCGATGCCCGCGAGCGCGGCCAGCACCAGCCGGATGTCGCCGCCGGTCATCGCGAATGATCCCAAGCCGGCGCCGCGCCGGGCGAAATCTCTGACATCGTTGTCCTCCCCAGAAGTCCGCCACTTTTTCGTATTTGGCTGCCGAGTAGCATGATCTGTAGGACAGATTTTTGTCATTCGGCAATGAAAAAGGCTTGCTAGCGCTCACATTCGAGGAACATACTGAAACCTGTCCAACTGATTCCGAACAATCGGAACCTGGATAGATCGCGGAACCTGGTGGCTCCGCGCAAGGCCAAAGAGCCTAGGAGAGGATGACATGACGGGGATTTCCCAGGAAACCGGTCAGGCCATGGCGGCGATGCCCTGCACCTTCGATCGCGCCGGCACGCCGGTGCGGCTGACGCCGACGCAGCTCAAGGTGATGCGCGGCGTGCATTCGGGCCAGCTCAACAAGCAGATCGCGTTCGAGCTCGGCATCGCCGAGGCGACGGTGAAGGCGCACATGACCGCGCTGATGCGCAAGCTCAACGTCCGCAACCGCACCCAGGTGGCGATCGCGGCCCAGGCGCTGGCGATCCCGCTTTCCTGATTTGCGGCGCCGCGCGCGCCGGCTTGCACCTTTCAATTTCCGGTTCGGGGGACGCTATGCTGAAGGCCTTTCGCCTGCTTGTCGCGCTGATGCTGCTTGCGCCCCTGCCCGCGCTGGCCGGATCGACCTCGGTCTATCGCACTCAGCCGAACGACCCGCGCGCGATCGTCGTGAAGGGCGCGGGCGACGGCCGCAGCGACGACAGCGCCGCGCTCCAGCAGGCGATCGATGCGGCGGCAGCCGGCGGGCATGGCGGAATCGTCTTCCTGCCCTCGGGACGCTACCGGATCAGCCGGACGATCTTCCTGCGCTCCGCCGTGCGCGTGTTCGGCGTCGGCGCGACCCGGCCGGTGATCGTGCTCGACGACAACACGCCCGGCTATGGCGCGGGCGTGGCGGCGATGGTAAGCTTCACCGGCGAGGACCAGTACCGCGTCGGCGCGGTGCCGGTGCCGCCGCCGACCAGCGTGCCGGCCAATCCCGACATCTACGACGCGACCTCGAGCACCTTCTATTCGGCGCTGTCCAACGTCGATTTCGAGATCGGCCAGGGCAATGCGGGCGCGGTCGCGGTGCGCTTCCGCGTCGCGCAGCACGGCTTCCTGCGCCATATCGACTTCCATCTGGGTTCCGGCCTGGCCGGCATCTACCAGGCCGGCAACGAATGCGAGGATCTGCGCTTCTATGGCGGGCGCTACGGCATCGTCACCGAGAAGACCTCGCCCGCCTGGCAGTTCACGCTGATCGATTCGGAGTTCGAGGGACAGCGCGACGCGGCGATCCGCGAGCATGAGGTCGACCTGACGTTGGTCAATGTCGCGATCCGCAACGTGCCCGTCGGGATCGAGATCGACCGCGGCTATTCGGATTCGCTGTGGGGCAAGGACGTCCGCTTCGAGAATGTGTCGCGCGCCGGGGTGCTGATCTCGAACGAGGACAGCGTCTTCACCCAGATCGGCTTCGACAATGCGGTGGCGACGGGCACGCCGGTGTTCGCCCGCTTCCGCGACAGCGGCAGGATCGTGGCGGGACAGGGCCGCAGCTACCGGGTCAGCGACTTCTCCTACGGCCTCAAGCTCCCTGGCCTGGGCGCGATGGGCGACTTCGCGACCGATGTGACGATGGCGCCGCTTTCGAAGATGCCGAAGCGCCAAGCGCCCGCGATCCGCGCGCTGCCGCCGGTCAGCGAATGGGCCAATGTCCGCGACCTCGGCGTGAAGGGCGATGACGAGACCGACGACACCGCGGCGCTGCAACGCGCGATCGACACGCACCGCGTGGTCTATCTGCCGATGGGCCGCTACCGGGTGACCGACACGCTCAGGCTGCAGCCGGACAGCGTGCTGATCGCGCTGCATCCGAGCCTGACGCATCTTTATCTGCCCGACGAGACACCGGCCTATGCGGGCGTGGGCAGCGCCAGGGCCTTGCTCGAGAGCGCGAAGGGCGGCGATGCGATCGTCTCCGGGCTCGGGTTGTGGACCGGCGGGGTCAATCCCCGCGCCACCGCGCTGCTGTGGAAGGCGGGCGCGGCGTCGATGGTCAACGACGTCAAGATCCAGGGCGGCGGCGGTACGGTGTTGACCAAGGGCAGCCCGATCGGCTTCGGGGATCCCAAGGCGCGCTTCGACGGCCAGCATCCGAGCATCTGGGTGACCGATGGCGGCGGCGGCACCTTCGCGGCGATCTGGTCGCCGAACACGCTGGCCTCGGCAGGATTCTACGTCTCGGACACCAAGACGCCCGGCCATGTCTACGAGCTGTCGGCCGAGCATCACTACCGGGTCGAGATCGTGTTCGATCATGTCGAGAACTGGGAGTTCCTGGCGCCGCAGACCGAGCAGGAGGTGCGCGACGGGGTCAATGCGATCTCCACCGAGTTCCGCAATTCGCGCAACATCCTGTTCGCCAATTATCACGGCTACCGCGTCACCCGCTCGGCCAAGCCGATGGACGCGGCGGTGAAGCTGACCAACTCGAGCGACATCCGCTTCCGCAATGTCCATGTGAACGCCGAGAGCGCCTTCGCGAGCTGCGACGACAAGGGCTGCGGCACCTATGTGCGGGCGAGCAAATATCCGTTCGAGAATGCGATAAAGGACCTGACCGGCGGCCAGGAAGTGCGCGAGCGCGAGTTCGCCCGGCTCGATGTCGGCGCGGTTGCCGCATCAAAGACGTCGGTGCCGGTGTCGCCCGGGGTCGAGAAGCTGGCGGACGGCTTCTATTCGATCGCCGGCGCGGCAGTGGATGCAAAGGGCAAGCTCTATTTCATCGACCGCCAGTTCCAGCGCATCCATGGCTGGTCGGCCAAGGAAGGGCTGACGATCGTCGCGGATGCGCCGCTCGATCCGGTGAGCCTGGCGGTCGATCGCTCGGGCCATCTGCTGGTGCTGTCCTCGGCCGGGCACGATGCCAGCGTCTACAGCATCGACCCGGCGACACCCGGCAACGTGCAGGTGATCGCCCCTACCCCGGCCAAGCCGCACGCCGGCGCCGCGACGCTGCTGCCGGGCAACATGTGGGCGAATGGCGAGTTCGCCGACCGCATCGATCCGGCGACCTACCAGTTCCCGCCGCTCGCCGACTTCTTCCTGAAGGCAATGGGCACGCCGAAGCCGCGCGAATATGTCTCGCCCGACGGATCGCTCGTCCTCCCCGCCTTCCGCGTCTGGAACCAGGGGCCCGACGACCACAATGGCTGGCGCTGGTCGGACACGCTCGATGCGCATGGCCTGGTCGCGGCGCGGCCCGGCGAGCGAGTGACGCTGACCAACGGCTCGGAGAACCGGACCTATAGCGGGCTGGTCGGGCCGAACGGCACCGTCACCGACCTGCGCATCGTCGCCGATCGCGGCGGCGAGAGCGTGGCGCGGGCCGCGGACGGCACGCTCTATGTCGCGAACGGGCAGGTGTTCGTCTATGACGCGGGCGGCAAGCCGATCCGGCGGATCGACGTGCCCGAGCGGCCGCTCCAGCTGGTGATCGGCGGCGCGGGCGGGCACACGCTGTTCATCCTCGCCCATCACGCGCTCTACGCAGTGGCGATCTGACGCACCCGCCTCGCCGGCGCGGCGCCATCTTCCCAAAGCCCGGTTCGGATGCCATAGCCGCGCGACTGAAATTTCTGCGAAAGTTGCCCGGTCCCGATGTTTCGACGCTTGTATGACTGGGTGCTGCGCATGGCCGAGCACCGCCATGCGATCTGGCTGCTTGGCCTCGTCTCCTTCGTGGAGAGCAGCTTCTTCCCGATCCCGCCCGACGCGATGCTGATCCCGATGATCATCGCGCGCCGCGAGCGGGCGTTCCGCATCGCGCTGGTGTGCACCGTCGCCTCGGTGCTGGGTGCGATGCTCGGCTATTATATCGGCTACGGCCTGATGCAGACCGTCGGCCAGTGGATCGTTCACACCTATCATCTGGAAGCCAAGCTCCAAGAAGCGATCCACGCCTATCAGAGCGAATATGGCACCTGGATCATCCTGCTGAAGGGCCTGACCCCGATCCCGTTCAAGCTCGTGACGATCGCCAGCGGCGCGGCGAGCTTCAACTTCCCGCTGTTCGTGCTGCTGTGCGCGATCACCCGCGGCGCCCGCTTCTTCATCGTCGCCGCGCTGCTCAAGCGCTTCGGCGCGCCGGTGCAGGAATTCATCGAGAAGCGGCTGGACCTGCTGGCCTGGGCGTTCCTGGGCCTGATCGTGCTCGGTTTCGTCGCCGTCGCGCTGTTCTGAGCCGCTTGTTTCTTTTCCCCGCGGCGCAGCTTGCGCCACGGGACGCGACTCGCTAGATACCAACCCCAATCCGACAGCGTGGGTGGGTAAGCACCGGTTCCTTCCAGAAGGACCGGGCAGCGGACCCATGCCCCGCAGTTGGCGAACTTTGAAGCGAGGATGCCCCGGTGGCGAAGACCAGTCCGACCGAATTCGTGAAGCAGGTGCAGACCGAAGCGCGCAAGATCGTGTGGCCCTCGCGCCGCGAGACGATCATGACCGGCGTGATGGTGATGATCATGACCACGCTGCTCGGCGCCTTCTTCCTCGGCATCGACTCGATCTTCGACTTCATCGTCAATTCGCTGCTGCGCCTGGCGCAGTAAGCCGATCACAGAACCAAAGGGAAAGAACGAACGCATGGCGCGCTGGTACATCATCCACGCCTATTCGGGCTTCGAGGGCAAGGTCCGCGACCAGATCCTGGCCGACGCCACCCGCATGGGCCTCGACCGCCTGGTCGAAGCCGTCGAGGTGCCGACCGAGACGGTGACCGAGGTCCGCCGCGGCAAGAAGATCCAGTCCGAGCGGAAGTTCTTCCCGGGCTATGTCCTCGCCAAGCTCGAGATGAACGACGACGTCTACCACCTGGTGAAGAACACGCCGAAGGTGACGGGCTTCCTCGGTTCGTCGGGCAAGCCCCAGCCGATCAGCGAGGCCGAAGCCGCGCGCATCCTCAACACCAAGGACGAGGCGGCCACCGCCGCGCCCAAGGCACGGGTCAAGGTCGACTACGACATCGGCGACACCGTCAAGGTCACCAGCGGCAACTTCGCGACCTTCTCGGGCGTGGTCGAGGAGCTCGATTACGACAAGAGCCGCGTCAAGGTCTCGATCTCGATCTTCGGTCGCGCGACGCCGCTGGAGCTGGGCTTCGAGGACGTCGAGCGGGTCAAGTAACCCCTCACTTCCAGGCGCATCAAAAGGCCGGGGCGGCGACGCTCCGGCCTTTTGCGTTCAGGCGGCCCTGTCGGCGAGCAGCGGGTAGACCACGGCGATCTCGCGCGCGATCCGGTCGCGCATCGCAGCGCGCAGCGCGTGCGAGGCCGTGCAATAATCGGCCCAGCGCGCGGTGATCTCGCGCACCGTCCAGTTGCCGATATGGTTTACCGAGGTGACCAGATTGTCCTTCGCCTCGCCGCGAAGCCTTTCCAGCACGGCCCGGTCTGCAGCGCCCGCACCCGCGATCAGCGTGGGATAGAGCCGATCGAGCAGCATCGTCCGCGCGCGGCTGGCGCGGGTGAGTGCCAGCCGGACGGCGGAGAGACGGTGCATCGGCGGTTCGCCGAGCGCCGTCAGCGCCTCCAGCTCGTCGAGATTGGCCAATATCTGGCCGTGTAGCCGTTGCAGCTCGCTTAGCACGCGCATCGCTCCTTGGGGCCAAGGGGAAATGCGCGGTTTGCGGATTGTATCCGAAGGCGCTTAGCTCTCCTTGCGGCCAAGCTCGCGGTTGAGGCCCAGCGCCGCCAGCGTGCAGACCGCGCCCGACAGCAGATAGCCGCCCACCGCGATCAGCCCGAACTGGCTCGCCAGGAACAAGGCGGCGAGCGGGGCGAAGCCGGCGCCGATGAACCAGGAGGCAGTCGCGGTGGTGCCGGCCCCGGTGTAGCGCCGCTTGGCCGAGAAGCTGCTGTTCACCGCACCCGAGCTCTGGCCGAACGACAGGCCGAGCAGGATGAAGCCGAGGACCATATAGGTCCATTCGCCCGCCGGGCCGTGCGCGAGCAGCTGCGGCGCGAAGCCACTATAGGCTCCGATCAGCACGGCCGAGACGCCGAGCAGCGTGCGGCGGCCGATGGCGTCGGCGATATAGCCCGAGGCGACCACCGCGAGCAGGCCGACCACGGCGCCGACCAGCTCGATCGTCAGGAAGTCCACCGCCGGCGCGCCGTGCAGCACCACCCAGGAGAGCGGGAAGACGGTGACCAGGTGGAACAGCGCGAAGCTGGCAAGCGGAGCGAAGGCGCCGAGGATGACGGTGCGCCCTTCCTCGCGGAACAGCTCGCCAACCGGCGTCGGCTGGAGCTCCTGGCTCTCGAACAACCGCTCGAACTCCGGCGTGGAGATCAGGCGCAGCCGGGCGAACAGCGCGACGACGTTGATCACGAAGGCGACGAAGAAGGGATAGCGCCAGCCCCAGTCGAGGAAGTCGGCAGGGCTGAGCGCGGTGAGCAGGAAGGCGAACACCGCCACCGCCACGAACAGGCCGATCGGCGCCCCAAGCTGCGGGATCATCGCGTAGAAGCCGCGCTTGGAGGCGGGCGCGTTCAAGGCGAGCAGCGAGGGCAACCCGTCCCAGGTGCCGCCCTGCGCGAAGCCCTGGCCGAGCCGAAACAGCGCGAGCAGGAGCACCGCCAGGCTGCCCGCCTGGGCATAGCCGGGTAGGAAGGCCATCGCCGCGGTCGAGCCGCCGAGCAGGAACATCGCGATGGTGAGCTTCACCCCGCGCCCATGCTTGCGATCGAGCCAGACGAAGAGCAGCGCGCCGAACGGGCGGGCAACGAACGCCAGCGCGAACATCGCGAAGGAATAGAGCGTGCCGGTCAGCGGATCGGCGAAGGAGAAGATCACCGACGGGAACACCAGCACCGAGGCGATGGCGTAGACGAAGAAATCGAAGAACTCCGAGGCACGGCCAATGATGACGCCGACGGCGATGTCCGCCGGGCGGACCTCGTGCCCGCGCGCGTTGATCAGGCGGGCGTCGCGTTCGAGCGATGTCGAATTCGTCGAGCTCAGCGTAGCCACCATACCCCTTTTGTCCTTTGTCTTCGGCGCAACGCGCGTTCGGGAGGAACGCGTGCGCAACGATTCAGCGCGATGTTGGTTCAATCTAGCCGAGAGCGACGGGCGGCCCTTTGACTCCGGTCAAAGGCAGCCGCGCAACTGAGGGGTAGCTGGGGCGCATGCGGAGACCAGGATCCAAGCGAACTCGCCGGGCAATCAGCCTTTCCATCCTCGCGCTGCCGGCCCTGCTGGGCGGCTGCGACATGGTGGTGATGAACCCGACCGGGGACATCGCCGTCCAGCAGCGCAACCTGATCCTGTTCTCGACAGGCGTCATGCTGCTGATCATCGTGCCGGTGCTGGCGCTGACGATCTGGTTCGCGTGGAAGTATCGCAAGAGCAATCCGAACAAGGTCTATGATCCGGAATTCGACCACTCGACCACGCTCGAGCTGATCATCTGGACTTGCCCGCTGCTGATCATCATCGCGCTGAGCGCGGTGACCTGGACGAGCACTCATTTGCTCGATCCCTTCCGCCCGCTCGAGCGCATCGCGCCGGGCAAGCCGATCCCCGCCGGCACCAGGCCGCTCGAGGTGCAGGCGGTCGGGCTCGATTGGAAGTGGCTGTTCATCTATCCCGAGCTGGGCATCGCCACGGTCAACGAGCTGGCGCTGCCGGTCGACCGGCCGGTGCACTTCTCGATCACCTCGACCGACCAGTTCAACACCTTCTACGCGCCGACGCTGGCGGGCATGATCTATGCGATGCCGACGATGAAATCGGAGCTGAACGCCGTGCTCAACAAGCCGGGCGAAAGCTGGGGCTATTCGGGCAACTATACCGGCCGCGGCTATTCGGACATGCGCTTCAAGCTGCGCGGCGTGAGCAACGCGGACTTCGACGCCTGGGTCGCGGGCGCGAAGGCCGGCGGCAAGCTGGACACCAGCGCCTATCTCGCGTTGGCCAAGCCGAGCGAGAAGGTGCCGGTGATGCGCTTCTCCGCCATCCAGCCGGGGCTGTTCGACCGGATCGTCAACCAGTGCGTCGCGCCCGGCACGCCCTGCATGGTCGACGTGATGCGCGCCGATGCGCTGCGCGCCGCGGGCAAGCCGGCGCCGCAGATGGCGCCGATGCCCGCGATGACGCCGACGCCGGCGCTGCAAAAATCACCCGAGGAGATGAAAGGCGCCCCGCCCGTGACCAAGCCCCAGGAGGGGCAACCGCCCGGGAGCAGCAAGCCCGGCGACCCGCACAACCGGGACATGTCCGCCCTGAACCCCCTCCCCGGCGCCCCGCGCGCCGCCCAGGCCTGAGCGCATCGGAACCGCCATGAGTGATACCTTGATCAAGACGGTGTTCGGGCGCCTGACGCTCGACTCCTTCCCCTTCCACGAGCCGATCCTGCTCGGCACCTTCATCGTCGTCTCGCTGCTCGGCCTCGGCCTGGTCGGCGTGGTGACCAAGTACAAGCTGTGGGGCTATCTGTGGACCGAGTGGTTCACCAGCGTCGATCACAAGAAGATCGGCATCATGTACATCATCCTGGGCATCGTGATGCTGCTGCGCGGCTTCTCCGATGCGCTGATGATGCGGGCGCAGCAGGCGGTCGCGTTCGGCAGCAACCCGGGCTATTTGCCGCCGCATCATTATGACCAGATCTTCACCGCGCACGGGACGATCATGATCTTCTTCGTGGCGATCCCGCTGGTGGTGGGCATCATCAACTTCGTCATGCCGATGCAGATCGGCGCGCGCGACGTGGCCTTCCCGTTCCTCAACAATCTCAGCTTCTGGCTGACCGTGGCGGGCGCGGTGCTGACCATGATCTCGCTGTTCGTCGGCGAGTTCGCGCGGACCGGCTGGCTGTCCTACGCGCCGTTGGCGGGGCTGGCCTATAGCCCCGACACAGGCGTCGACTATTATCTATGGTCGCTGCAGATAGCCGGCGTCGGCACGACACTCTCGGCGATCAACATGGTCGCGACGATCATCAAGATGCGCGCCCCGGGCATGACGATGATGCGGATGCCGGTGTTCTGCTGGACCGCGCTCTGCTCTAACATCCTCGCCATCGCCATCTTCCCGGCGCTGACCGCGGCCTTCTTCCTGCTGCTGCTCGATCGCTATGCCGGCACGCACTTCTTCACCAACGAGCTCGGCGGCGCGCCGATGATGTACTGGAACATGGTGTGGATCTGGGGCCATCCCGAGGTCTATGTCCTCGTCCTTCCGGCCTTCGGCATCTATTCCGAGATCACCCAGACCTTCACCGGCAAGCGCCTGTTCGGCTATTCGTCGATGGTCTACGCGACGGTGGTCATCACCATCCTGAGCTATCTGGTGTGGCTGCACCACTTCTTCACCATGGGCGCTGGCCCGACGGTCAACAGCTTCTTCGGCATCGCCACGATGGTGATCTCGATCCCGACCGGCGCGAAGATCTTCAACTGGCTGTTCACGATGTACCGCGGCAACATCCGCTTCGAGCTGCCGATGATGTGGGTCGTCGCCTTCATGCTGACCTTCACCGTGGGCGGCATGACCGGCGTGCTGCTCGCCATCCCGCCGGCCGACTTCGTGCTGCACAACTCGCTGTTCCTCGTCGCGCACTTCCACAACACGATCATCGGCGGCGTGGTGTTCGGCCTGTTCGCGGCGATGGTCTACTGGTTCCCCAAGGCCTTCGGCTTCAAGCTCGACGAGTTCTGGGGCAAGGTCGCCTTCTGGGGCTGGGTGATCGGCTATTGGGTCGCCTGGACGCCGATCTACATCGTCGGCCTGATGGGCACGACGCGCCGCGTGAACCATTTCGACGACCCCTCGATCCAGCCCTATTTCGTGATCGCGGCGATCGGCGCGGTGATCATCCTGGTCGGCATCCTCGGCTTCGTGATGAGCATCCTGGTCGGCTGGCTGAAGCGCGACCAGCTGAAGGACGTGACCGGCGATCCCTGGGACGCCCGCACGCTCGAATGGTCGACCTCGTCTCCGCCGCCGGCCTATAACTACGCCTTCACGCCGGTGATCCACGACCTCGACGCCTGGCAGGACATGAAGACCCGCGGCTATCGGCGCCCGACCACCGGCTTCCAGCCGATCCACATGCCGAAGAACACCGGCGCGGGCGTGATCCTCTCCGGCCTGGCGCTGGTGATGGGCTTCGCGATGGTCTGGTACATGTGGTGGCTTGCAGCACTCGCCTTTATCGGCCTGTTCGTCGTCGCCATCGGCCATAGCTTCAACTTCAAGCGCGACTATTTCATCCCCGCCGAGGAAGTCGCCCAAACCGAGGACAAGCGCACGCAGCTGCTTGCACAGGGGGCCTGACATGACCGACCACGCACTCGACCCCCAGGCGGAGCCGATCTGGTATCTCGCCGAGGAAGCGCATCACGATCACGCGGCCACCGGCCCGACGATCCTGGGCTTCTGGATCTACCTGATGAGCGACGCCCTCATCTTCGCCTCGCTGTTCGCGATGTTCGGCGTGGTGAGCACGGCCTTTGCCGGCGGACCGGTGCCGCGCGAGATCTTCGACCTGAAGCTCGTCGCGCTCAACACCGGCCTGCTGCTTGCCTCGTCGATCACCTTCGGCGAGGCGATGCCGCACATGGAGGCGGGCCGCACCGGCGCGGTGCGCTTCTGGCTGGTGCTGACCGGGCTGCTCGGCGCCGGCTTCATCGGGATCGAGCTCTACGAATTCTCGCACCTGATCGCCGAGAATGCCGGGCCTGGCCGCAGCGCCTTCCTCTCGGCCTTCTTCACCCTGGTCGGCACCCACGGCGCACACGTGACCATCGGCCTGATCTGGCTGGTGACGATGCTGGTCCAGATCGGCCAGCACGGCCTCAACGACGCGACTCGCCGGCGGCTGATCTGCCTTTCGATGTTCTGGCATTTCCTCGACATCATCTGGATCGGCGTCTTCACCTTCGTCTATCTGTTTGGAGTGATCCGTTGAGCACCCCCGGCAACACCCCCGCGCATGGCAATGGCCACCGCCTCGGCTCGGTCCTGGCGATCATCCTGACGGTGATCCCCTTCTGGCTGGTGATGAGCGGCCCGCAGCTCGCCCCGGGCTGGACCGCGGCAATCATCTTCGGCTTCGCGATCGTCCAGATCGTGGTGCACGTGCTGTTCTTCCTGCACCTCGACACGCGGTCGGAAGGCGGATGGACGCTGCTCGCCTTCCTGTTCACCACGGTGATCGTGGTGCTGACGATCGGCGGCTCGATCTGGGTGATGTACCACCTCAACGCCAACATGATGCCGATGCCGCAGGATATGGGCGGCGGGCACTAGCGCTTGTGGGGGATCGGCCATTCTAGGCCCGGCCGATCCCCCAACCCCGCCTAGATCGCGATCTCGGTCCACTCGATCGTCGAGCCGCCGCCGCTCTGTGACTGGTTGCTGCTGGTGTTGTAGGCGCCCATCTTCGGGTAGAAATAGCGCCCGCTCTTCAGGCTGCCGTCGAACACCGTGCCGGCCTTGTCGCCGTCGGGGTTGGACTTCTTGCAGCTCACGCCGTTGATCGTGTAGCCCGGGCTCTGACCGGTGCTCACCGATACGCTGACATCGTAGGAACTGCCCACCACCACTGTCGGCGCGCCGCTGCAGACCTGGCTGCCCTGGACGATGTAGAACTCGTAGTTTCCGCCCGATTTGGGCCGCACGGCGAGTTGGGTAATCGGCTCGGACGGGCCCGAGGTGGAGCCTGCCGCGACGACGTTGAGCACCTGCATCACGCTCACATATTTGCCGCCGCTGACCAGCTTGAACCGGCCGCTCGCCGAGACGCCGGTGGTGCTGGATGTGCCGCGCAACTCGGCGCGGCCGGGGATGCTGTCGGTACGCTGCTGGATGACGAACCGCTTGCCGCCGCTGATGTTGCTGATCGTGCCGTGGTCGTCGGTATCGGTGGTATAGGCCCAGGCGACCCCCGCGGTGGCGAGGATCAGGCCGGTGGCCGCAAGAACGGCCGTACGGTTGTGCTTGAACATGGCATCTTCTCCAGGCGCCTCCTGGATTGCCCCGGCAGTCTCATGGGAGCTTGTGCTCGTGCCGCCGGTACGCACAGCCTGTGACGGCGTACGCGCCTTGGCAAGCGGTGATTGGTCGGAATCAGTGCAGCGCGGGCGCCAGCTTCGCCTCGAACTGCGCCAGCGTGCACAGGCCGGCGACGCCGCGCGCAGTGCAGCCCGGGATCGGCAGCACGGCATCATAGGGCGCATTGGCAGCAAGCGGCGCGGCGCTGCGGATCTGCTCGAGCGCCTGGGCGCGGTAGCGCGCGCGGACATAGAGCGCACCCTTGGCGTCGCGCAGCCGCTCGAGCACGATCGCCCCGCCGGGCGCAGGATCGTCGGCAGCGATGCCGGGCACCTGCCAGTGGATGCCGAGCAGGCCGCCGAGATTGGCGACATTGGTGTCATGGCCGGAGACGAGCGTGACCACCGCCTTGCCGGTCAGCCCGTCGCGCAGAATCGGCGCGATGCCGGCCAGGTTCGCGGCAGCGACATGCGGCGGGCGGGCGAGCAGGCGGAATTCGAGCGCGTGAAAGGCGGAGAGCGCAGTGACGTCGCTGGGCGAGGCGCGGCCCCAGCCCACCTCGGCCATCGGCTTGCCGTCGGCATATTCGAGCAGCAGGATCTGCGCGGCAGTCGAGGCGCGGTCGAGCGCGCCGCCGAGCTTGGGGCGCTTGCCGGCGCTGGCGGGCGCGATGCTCGAAGGCTCGGCGGAGACGCCGCAGCCGGACTTGGCCGCGCCGCACAGGATCTTGTCGAGCCGAGTAAGCAGTGCGCGGTGGCGCGCCTCGACGGCGGCGATGCCACCCGAGCCGAGAGCGGCGGCAACCGCGGCATCTGCCCTGGCGGGATCATAGCCGCCCTGCCCCTGCTCGATCGCGGAGAAGACCGGATCGGCCTCGCCCTGCGGCCGGTGCCGGTTGGGGATGCCGCAGCCTGGCGCGAGCGTGGCGAGCCAGGCGTCAGCAGTGGCAATCGTGCGCTGGTCGCTGTCCGCGACAACGGTCACCGCGCCCGGTGCCGGGCACCCGGTGGCGGGCAGCACGCCGAGGCGGCGCAGGCGTGCCCCGTCCCAGCTGCCGAGCCGGCCGATCGCGATAGCGCCGTGCGGCGTGAGCCAGCCGGGTGCGATCGGCCAGCTCGGCCAGGGATCGGCCGCCACGCCGGCGGGCATGGGCTGCGCCTTGGTCGGCGGGCGCACGCCGTGCCGCATCAGCAGCACGACGCGGTCCACGCGGAGCCCTGACGGCGCATCGGCGGCCGGACCTGCGGGCCCATTGCCGGAAAGAGTGAGCGCAAGGGCGATGCTGCCCAACAGGGTACGGAACCTCGTCATGCGCATCGCCCTCTCCTTCGCGTTCCGTGATAGTCTGCTTCGCGAGACCGCATGCTGACCAGCGTCGGCATGCGGTCTCTTCCGCGCTAGAAGTGCAGCTGCACGCCGCCGCGCAGCAGCGCGCCATATTGCTCACGCTCGACCAGGAACGGCTTGGTGCCGATATAGCGGCGCCACGGCGCGTTGGTCATGTTCACCGCGTCGCCGAACAGCGTGATCGCTGGAATGACCTGGTAGCTGACGTGAAGGTCGAGCTGGCCATTGCCGTCAGTGAACTGGTCGAGCGCGGCGCTGCCGGCCAGCGTGTCGAGATAGGAGGAGCGATAGTTGAAGGCGAGGCGCGCGGCGAGGCCGTACTTCTCGTAGAAGAGCTGGACGTTGCCGACATTCTTCGACTGGAAGCCGAGCGGCAGGTCGCCGGCACGGCCCGGCAGGCCGTTGGCATGGCCCCAGACATGGGTGAAGTTCGCCGACACGCCGAAGCCGCTCAGCGGGCCGGGAAGGAAGGTGAACTGGGTCTGGGCGTTGAACTCGACACCGCTCAGCGTCTCGCTGTCGACGTTGATCGGCTTGGTGACGAACGCGCTGGGATAGGTCACGCCGGCATAGGTGCCATTGGTCACCGGGTTGCCCGTCTTGTAGATCGGGTTGTCGATGTCCTTGTGGAAGAAGCCGGCGACGAACAGCGTGTCCGGCGAGGGATAATATTCGATCGACGCGTCGTAATTGACCGCGCGATAGGGCTTGAGGTCCGGGTTGCCGAGCGCGATCGCCGTCGGCGAGGCAGTGCTGTCGACGGTGATGTACGGCGCGAGGTCCGCATAGTTGGGGCGGCCGATCGAGGTGGTGACGGCACCGCGCAGGAACAGGTTATGCGCCATCTCGAACTTGGCGTTCAGGCCCGGGAAGACGTCGGTATAGCCGTTCTCTCCATGGCTGTTGTAGCCGTCCGCCAGCGTGGAGCCGGTATGGACGATCTTCGCCCGGGTATCGTCGTCGGTATGCTCGACGCGCACGCCGGGGATCAGGGTCAGCGCGCCGAAGCGCAGCGTCGCCATCACATAGCCGGCGCTAATCTTCTCGCGCACGTCATAATCGCTCGACAGCGAGTCCGAGAGGGACGTGCCATTGTCGATCGCGATGACGCCGGGATTGGCCTGGGTATAGGCGAGCGCGGCGCCGTAATCGATCCGCTGGCCGAAGTGGAACATGCCGTCATAGAAGTTCGGATCGGCGGCATAGGCGACGTTGGTCATCGTCCAGAGCGTGCCGTTCTTGTAGTTGCGCTTATCCTGGTTGTTCTTCTTGCGGCGCTCGAGATATTTGGCGCCGAACTTGATAGCGCTGTCGTCGCCGATCGCGATCGGATGGCTGTAATCCACGCGGCCCTGCCACACATCCTCGCTGGCCTGGCGGGTCTCGTAGTTGAACTTGGTCAGGCTGAACTTGCTGGGATCGTCGAAGATCCCCGCCGTGGTGCCGCTCGGCACCAGCGTGTAGGGATCGGTGCTGCTGTCGAGGGTCGCGAACACCGCCCCCTTGGCGGTGCCGAAAGTGAACTCGCTGCGGATCGGATCGATCTTCACCGCGCGCGTCCAGCCCCCCGAGGCCTCGAGCTTGCCGCCGCCCAGGTCGAACTCGCCGCCCAGCGTGGCCGACTTGGTGTTGTCGTCCTCCTCGCGGTGGCGGACGAGGATCGTGCCGGTCGCCTTGAGCGCACCGGGCGTCGGGGTGGTGATCGCCAGGCGGTTCTGGTCGCGGGTCTCGTGGTCCTGGAACTTCGAATAGCTGGTGCGCAGGTACAGCTTCACGCCATCGCTCGGATGCCAGTCGAAATTGCCGACCACGCCCAGGCGGGTGCGGATCAGGTTATAGTCGCGCAGGCCGTTGCCGTCGGGTGCGCCGGCGGCGGTATAGGCGGTCGAGCCCTGGAAATTCTCGGACTCGATCGGACGGCGCGAATAATTGACCGAGACCACTGCGCCGAAATCGCCCGAATGGCCGCCCAGCGTGCCGTCGAGCTCCCAGGGCGCCTTGTGGTTCATGTCGTAGCGGCCGATCGCGCCCCGCGCATCGAGGAAAAAGGGATTGCGGCTGTCGAAGCCGGTCTTGGTCTTGATATTGACCTCGCCGCCCACCGCATTGGCGTCCTGGCTGGCGAGCAGCGACTTGCTGACGGTGACCGACTGGATCATGCCCGAGGGCAGATCGTCGAGCTTGACCTGGCGGCCGGCGGGTTCCGGCGCGGGCAACGTCTGGCCGTTGAGCGTGACGTTGATCAGGTTCGGATCGATGCCGCGGATGATGACGTAGCGGCCCTCGCCCTGGTCGTTGGCGACCGACAGGCCAGGCAGGCGCTTGATCGCCTCGGCGACGTTCTGGTCGGGGAGCTTGCCGACATCGTTGGCATGCAGCGTCTCGACCGTGTTGTCGGCATCGCGCTTCTCGAGGTTCGCGGCGCGCTGGGCGGCGCGCTGGCCGGTGACGACGATCTCCTGCGGCGGCGCTTCCTGCGCCTCGGCGGCAGGCGCAGCCTGGTCCTGCGCGAAGGCCGGAGCGGCGACGCCGAGCGCGATGCCCATGACGAGCGCGGCAAGCGCGGGACGCGCAAGGAAAGTGGAGCGTGCGGTGCGCATTGTTTCTGGTTCCCCCCTTTAGGAGGCCGCCGGTTGCGCTGCACAAATGACAGTTCGGGGTAAATCCCGAACATTACCAAAAGTTAATGTTTGGCAGTTTTGTGACAGAAAACCGCGGTTTTCGGCGGTTCGGCACAGAAGCATTTGCGTTCGAACGCATATTGCGTTAGGCGCGCGCCCTTCCAGAGCAACAGCTACGGAAAAACCGCGGGAGGCCGGGTTCGCTCGGCCGCTTTAACCGCTCGACTTGATCAGGGGATCGGCCTTTGGCCCCTCCCCACGAAAGAGAGTGACATGGCAAAGAAGATTACCGGCTATATCAAGCTGCAGGTGCCGGCCGGCTCTGCAAACCCCTCGCCGCCGATCGGCCCTGCGCTGGGTCAGCGCGGCGTGAACATCATGGAATTCTGCAAGGCGTTCAACGCCTCGACCGGCGACATGGAGAAGGGCACGCCCCTCCCCACCGTCATCACCGTCTATGCGGACCGCTCGTTCTCGTTCGAGACCAAGACGCCGCCGGCGACCTATCTGATCAAGAAGGCCGCGAACCTGAAGTCGGGCTCGAAGGAGCCGGGCAAGGTTTCCGCCGGAAAGATCGCGCGCTCGAAGCTGAGCGAAATCGCCGAGATCAAGATGAAGGATCTCAACGCTAACGATATCGAGGCGGCCACCCGCATCATCGAGGGCTCGGCCCGCGCGATGGGCCTCCAGGTTGTGGAGGGCTAAGGACATGGCAAAGCTCACGAAGAAGCAGAAGGCCTGGACCGTCGACGGCGAGAAGCTGCACGGCGTGGACGAGGCGATCGCGCTGGTGAAGGCCAACGCCACCTCGAAGTTCGACGAGTCGATCGAAGTCGCGCTCAACCTGGGCGTCGATCCGCGTCACGCCGACCAGATGGTCCGCGGCGTGGTGACCCTGCCCAAGGGCACCGGCAAGACCGTGCGCGTCGGCGTGTTCGCCAAGGGCGCCAAGGCTGACGAGGCCCGCGAGGCCGGTGCCGACGTGGTCGGCGCCGAGGACCTGCTCGAGATCGTCCAGGGCGGCAAGATAGAGTTCGATCGCTGCATCGCGACCCCGGACATGATGGGCCTGGTCGGCCGCCTCGGCAAGGTGCTGGGTCCGAAGGGCCTGATGCCGAACCCGAAGCTCGGCACCGTGACCATGAACGTCGCCGAGGCCGTCAAGGCCGCCAAGGGCGGCCAGGTCGAGTACCGCGTCGAAAAGGCCGGCATCATCCACTCGGGCATCGGCAAGGCGTCGTTCCCGGCGGAGGACCTGCGCGCCAATTTCGACGCGCTGGTCGACGCCGTGGTCAAGGCCAAGCCGTCGGGCGCCAAGGGCAAGTACCTGAAGAAGGTCGCCCTCAGCTCGACGATGGGCCCGGGCGTGAAGGTCGACGTCGCCGAAGTCGCGACCGTCTGATCCTGGCGACAAGCTGAAAAATGGGCCCGGGAGGAGCGATCCTCCCGGGCCTTTTTTTGCGTCCCGCGCCTGGGCAAAGAACAGGGCCGGGAAATCGGGGAATTGCCCGGCCCTGTCAGGTCAAGCGAGGGATCGCTTGTCGCCAGCCCTAGCGGGTGGAGACCTGGATGGCGCTCATCCGCAGCTGGTTGCTGCGGGCGAGCGCGACGGCGTTGGCTACCCGCGGGGCGACGTCCCGCAACGCCTCCGCCACACAGGGCCGCGAATAGACGAAGGGGATGGCTAGACTCGGATTGGGAATCCGGCAGACGAAACGCGCCGCCGCCTGGATGCGCCGATCGAGCTCGCGAGCGCCGGCGTCGGTCGCGAGGTTTAGATCGCGGACCGAGACCGTCCGCGAGACCGGCTGCGGATCGTCGAAGGGCCGGCCAAGCGCCGGCGCCGCCAGCCCGAAGGCCAGCGTGGTGAACAACAGGGTACGAAACATCGAAAACACTCCTTGGGGTTGAGGCGCGCGAAGGCGCGCGCGGCTGCGACCCGCGAACTCTTGTCTTTTCAAAGCGTTGGAGGCTGTCGCCTCAGCAATGCCCGACGAGCGCGTCGCCCGGCACGAGGTGGAGCGCAGGCGGCGCATGGCCGCGCACGCTGATCGGCGCGAATTCCGCGCGATACTGGCCGGGCGTCATGCCCGTCATCCGCTTGAACAGCGCCCGGAAGAAACCGAGATCGAGATAGCCGACCGCCTCGGAAATCACCGCAACCGAGCGATCCTCATGCTCGAGCATCGTCTTGGCCGCTTCGATGCGGAGCGCCTGGATATAGGCCGCGGGCAGCCGCCCGGTGGCCGACTTGAACCGCCGCACGAAGGTCCGCGCGCCCAGATGCACGCGCGCGGCGAGCTCGGGGATCGACACTTCCTTGCGGAAATTCTCCTGCAGCCATGCCTCGATCGCCCGGATCTGCGGATCGTCATGCGCCCGCGAAACCGGCAGCACCGCATAGCCCGACTGCATCAGCCGCGGCATCGGCAACAACAGCGCCTTGGCGGTCTGCACCGCGACATCGTGGCCGCAGAACTTCTCGACCAGATAGAGGCTGATGTCGATCGATGCCCCTACCCCGCCGCTGCACAGGATGCGCTGGTCCTCGGTCATGAACAGCTCGGGATGCCAGCGCACTCGCGGGAAGCGCGTCGCCATCTCGCCGCACGCTGCCCAATGGGTGGTCGCCAGCCGGCCGTCGAGCAGCCCGGCCGCGGCGAGATAGGCAGCGCCCATGCAGACGCCGACGATATAGGCGCCCGACGCGTGCTGGCGCCGCAGCCAGGGCAGCAGCGCGCTGTTCTCGACCAGCTTGAGATCGAGATCGAGGCCCGAGGTGGGCACGATGACGATATCGCTGCGCTCGACGGCTTCGACCGCGACTTCGGGCGTCATGCCGAAGCCATAGGGCGTGCGGACGGCCGCCCCGCGCAGAGAAGCGGTGCGCACGCGGAACCCGGGATATTCGGGCTCGTCGTGCAGCGCGTTCCACAGGCTGCCGGCGGAATGGAAAATCTCGGTGGGCATCACCGCTGTCGAGGACAGGCCGTCATCGAGCATGACGATGGTGACGTCGAGTACGCGGCGCCCCTCGGGCGCGTTACTGGGGGAAAGATCCATGCCTCAGCCGCTCGCAGTCTCGGGACCGATCACGGCCGCGACTTCGAAGATCCGCGAGGCGGGAAAACCCGAGAGCCGCGCGTGCTCGTGGATCGCGGCCTCGTCCTCGGCGAGATAGCTGCACAGGGTACGATCTTCGAGGACGAACGACTGCAGCCAGCGCGCGCGGCCGCCGATCTCGTCAAGTGCTGCATTGGACGAAGCCGCCCCCTTGCGCATCTTGTCTTGGTCGAATGTGTGTATTCCGGAAATTTGTCTTTCGATGATGTAATGTTTCATGACAACAACCCTCCTCATGTTGCCGAAGTAACCTCGCACCACATTGGTTCGATCGAAAGATGGCGATACGGACAAGTTGCGGGGGCAAAAGCACATGCCGCTCCGGCCAAGTCAAAACCGCTATGCATACCGTATCCAACGAAACGAAATCGCTAGAAGTTACAAAGACAACGACGAGAACCATTCTACCCGTCGGTGACGGCGGCATCTTGGACTGTCCGCTTCCGGACAGTTGGACTCAGCGATACTTTCCCGTATCGACGAGGACATGCAAGCCCCGCTGCGATTCTCGACCGACACCCTGCCCGCGCCCGTGCGCACCGAGGCATGGCGTGCGCTCTATGGCCGCGAGATCCTCAACGTCGCGCTCGATCCCGTGGGGGAGCTCCCCTTTGCCTGCAGCTTCAGCGCGCATGCGGTGGAGCGCGTCGCCTTTGTGCGCGGGCACACATCGGGCGCGATCTTCGCCAAGACGCCGGACTTGGCCGGCGGCGACGAGCTGCTGCTGATCGTCCATGGCGGCGCGCACGGCGCGGTCGAGCAATGCGGGCGCCGCGCCGAGCTGGCGCCCGGCGATGCCGCCCTGCTCCACAGCGCCGAGCTGGGCCGCTCGATCCACCCGGGGGGAGTCGACTTTCTCAACATCCGACTGCCCGGCGCCGAGCTGGCCCAGCGCATGCCCGACGTGCATGACCGGCTCGCCCGCGCCTTGCCTGCAGTCACGCCGGCGCTAGCGCTGCTCACGCGCTACACCCAACTGGTGGAGACGCTCGCCCCCGTCGACGGTCTGGGAGCGATCGTGGCGGACCATATCTGCGACCTGGCGCTGCTGGCGCTGGGCGCGCTGCCCGATCCCGGCCGCCGCGCCTCGGCAGGGGCGGCGCGGCTGGCGCTCGCCAAGGCGGACATCCGCCGCAACGCCTGGCGGCCCGAGCTGTCGATCGCCGGCGTGGCGGCCCGGCAGGGCATCTCGCCGGTCTATCTGCGCAAGCTGTTCGCGGCCGAGGGCAGCAGCTTCGCCGATTGCGTGCTGGCGATGCGGCTCGACCAGGCGCGCGCGCGGCTATGCGATCCGGCCTGGCAGCATCGCCCGATCGCCGCGATCGCGCTGGAGAGCGGCTTTGGCGACATCTCCTATTTCAACCGCTGCTTCCGCCGCCGCTTCGGCATGACGCCATCGGACGCGCGTGAACGCGGCTGAGGCAGCAAAAAGGGCCGAAGGCGCTGCCCTCGGCCCCTTTTCGCCTCCCCCATCGAAAAGGGGCGGCTAAGCGAGCGGATCGCCCGGCAAGGGCGTGTCCGCCTTCCAGGCACCGCGCACGCGCCGTGCCCAGTCATCGATCCGGCGGATCGCTTCCTCGGTGAGCGTGACGATACCGGCACGATTGTCCATCGGATTGGGCGTGCGGACCACCAGCCCGGCGCTCTCGAGAAGGGCGAGATGGCGGATCGCCGTGGTCTGCGGCGCGCCGCTGCCGATACAGGCACTGCTTACCGATACCGGGCGCCCCTTGGCGGCGGCGAGATAGAGGTCGAGCAGGATATCCCAGGTCGGCTCGCGGAACTGGCCCGCGATCGGCCCGAAGACGTCGTCGCGCAGCCGGCGCGAGCGATAGATGCCCTCCACCAAATCGGTCGCCGTACCGGTGAAGCCCGCCCCTCCGGTCGCGCCGCGGCTCGGAATGACCGGACGTTCGCGCAGGCGGTACAGCGCGTTGTCTGCCTCAGCCATGACGCACCTCCCGGTTCAGGACCAGGCGGGGTCCGCGCCATAGCGCCGCAAGCGCTGCCGGTGCCGTATCGCGCCGATCGCGATCAACAGCGGGCTGGGATAGCTCCATGCCGCATTGGCGATCGCGTAGGACCAGGGCGGCAGCGTCGGCGCGAGGATCAGCAGATGCGTGATCACCGTGTTGAGCTTCACCGCGGCCAGCCACATCGGCCAGTAGCGTTGCGCGCGGAGCGCCAGCGCCGTCATCGAGACGAACAGGCAGGTGTCGACCGCGAGCATGCCGACCTCGAGTTGATAGAATCGATGCGATCCCATGGAAGGCACCAAGGTCGACGCCACCACTGCGGTGACGAGGATCGCGACGGCCACCCGTTCGGGCGTGCCGCCCCGCGCAAGCGCGTAGAGGCAGCACGTCAACAACAGGCTGAGATAGACGATCACATTCATGCGACATGATCGCACCAGCGAAACTGGTCCAAGTCAACGCCCTCCTCATGCTACGGCTGCGATCAGGGGCGTGACGATGCCGATCGGCTCCTCACCGTGCGGCGGCGTCTGGTAGAGATCGCCCTCGCCGAGGATCTGATGGCGGATCGCCGCACTGCGCAGCTCGCCATGTGCTTTCTTGATATCCGAAAGCGCGCCGAAGACCTTGGCCGTCGCTTCGCCGACATAGTCCACTGCGCTCTGCGCCTCGAGCGGGTGGAAGGTGCCGTCGGCGCGCGCAGTGAGCACGGCAGTGCCCATGGCGAGCACCTTGAGGGCGGCTTGATTGACCGCGAGCTCCGCGGGCTGGAGCGAACGGGCGATGCGCACGGATGCAATCTTCTTGGCAGAAGGCATAGGTCCTCCTTCGCGCAGCCAGCGGCCGCGACGGGGTTACATTGACAGTGTCGAAAGAGACCGGAGCTAGCTGGTAATGCGCCAGAGCGCGCCCAGGCCGTTGAGGAAGTTGGCCACCGCGATCAGCATCAGCAACGCGAGGCCAAAGATCCACATCAAGCGGTTGAGCGGGTCCAGTTCATTGATTTGCTTCCCCTGTCTCAGAAACGGGACCCGAAAACGCGGTTCGCCTTCGGACCGTTTCGGTGGCAATGGAACTCCGGAATGCACCGTTTCGGCAAGGTCCAGCGGCTCGCCCCCCAAATTTTGGGGGGGCGTTTCCGCCTCCACAGGAGAGACGTCTTCGTGCGCGGCGAGCACCCGCGCAGCCTCGCGCCGGCCCGAGACCCCGAGCGTGCGCACTGCTTCCTTGAGATAGCCGTCGACGGTGAGGGGCGAGAGGCCGAGCGCGAGCGCAATTTCCTTCGACGACATGCCACGCCCCACAAGGCGCAGGCAGTCGCGTTCACGCGCTGTCAGCTGCTCAATCGTCCCGGTCACCATCGCAGCCTGCTTTTAGCCATCGCCCGCGCGAATCCAACCGAGTTGGTGTAGTTTTCGGCGGGTTTCGTCGCAGGTCGCAGACAGAAAAAATCGATTGATGCCGGGAAGCTAGCCAGCCGCGACCGGACCACCCGCACCAGGTGAGCCGCCTGCCGTTCCGGACGTGGCCGAGCTCGCATGACGCCCGCTCCCCTTCCCCCGTTTTCCGGTGCATAGTAGCGCATCGGGAGAGAAGAGGGAGAGGCGAATATGCAGGGCACCTCTGCGATTTTGGCACTGTTTCTGATCGGCTTGCCGGGCGTTGCTCAGGCGCAGGAAACAAATGCCGGCCAGGACGCCGCGATCGTTGTGCGAGGCCTGCGCGACAAGCCGAGCAGCTGGCGCCAGGCCGAGACCGACCACGTCGTGGTGATCAGCGACGGCAGCGAAAAAGACCTGACCCGCATCGCGCACAATCTGGAGCGGCTGCATTTCCTGCTCTCGGTGCTGCTCAACCGCGTCGACCAGCCCGACATCGCCGTGAAGCTGCGCGTCACCCTCGTCGGCGACACGGCCGAGTTCGATGCGATGCATTTGAAGAACCTGCGCTCGAGCAGCGGCCCTTATGTCGCCGCCTTCCCCTTCCAGCGCTATTACGATCCGCGCGAGGACGGGCCGGTGATGGCGGCGAGCCGCAACGATTCGCGCGCGATCCTGGAGCAGGGCACGCCGCTTTCCGCGATCCTGCCGGCGCTTGTCAGTTCAGTGCAGGGCGGCGGCGGCCCCGATACCGTTGCCGCCGCGGACATGCCGGGGATGAGCGTCTACCTCGCAGGCGCTGGCGCGACCTTTGCGCAGAACGATCCGCTCGCAATCGACGTCAACGGCTCGACCGTGCCGATCCCGGCGGAGAGCCGCATCTATGCCGGCTTCGCGCAGAACTGGCTGCTCACCTATTTCCCCAACGCCTATCCGCGCTGGTATGTTGACGGCTTTGGCGAGCTGTTCTCGACGATCGCGACGCAGGGTGACGGCAGCATCGAATATGGCCGCGCGCCCGCCGCCTATCAGAAGGTGATGGGCCGGTATCTGCGCATGCCGCTCGCCGACATCCTCACCGGCCGTTACCTCGCCGAGAAGCGCACCACCGAGCGCTGGACGCCCTATCATGCCTGGGCGCTCACCCACATGCTGTTCTTCTCGAACGAGCGGAAGGGCCAGCTCCACGCCTATCTCGCGACGATCGCGGCAGGCGGATCGATGGAGCAGGCGGCCGCGGCGTTCGGCGATATCGGCAAGCTCGAGCGCGAGCTGATGGCGTATGACGATCACAAGCTGCCCTATGAGCAGATGACCTATCCGGCCGATCGCGCCGGCGAGCCGAGCCTGCGCCAATTGACCCAGGGCGAGGCTGCGTTCGTCAAGGGCCGGCTCGAGCTGGGTGCCCGCATCGACGTGCCGCCCGCGAGCGACGATCCCCGCCTCGCCCAGGCACGCCGCAACGCGATCGCCGAGCGCGACCGCTGGATCGAGGGCGTGCGCAAGAACGCCGCGCGCTATCCCGCGAACCTGCAGGCGCAGCTGTTGCTCGCCGAGGCCGAGTGCCGCAGCGGCAACGGCACCGAATGCGTTGCGGCGGCGGAGCGCGCGCTCGCCGCGGCGCCGGGCAACAGCGATGCGCTCGCCTGGAAGGGCAGCGGCCTGGTGCTGCTCGCGCTCGCCGCGTCTGGAGCCGATCGGGCTTCGATGCTCAAGTCCGCGCGCCGGACGATCGCCCAGGCCAATCGCGCCGATACCGAGAATCCCCTGCCCCTGCTCGCCTTCTACCGCAGCTATGCCGATGCCGGCGAAGCGGCGCCCGATGTCGCGATCGAAGGGCTGATGAAGGCCGCCGACGCGGTGCCCGCTGCGCCCGGCCCGCGGCTGCTGCTCGGCGAGGCGCTGGCGAAGCGCGGCAACCTGCCCGCGGCGCGCAAGGCGCTGATCCCGGTGGCGAACGGCGCCTATGATTCGCCCGAGGCCGCGCGGGCGCGCGCGTTACTGGCGACCCTATAGGAAAAGGGCGCCCCGGCTTCCCGGAGCGCCCGTTCCCGTCTTCAAGCGTCGATCAGAAGTTCGCCGAATAGGTGACGAACCACTGGCGCGGCGGGATCGGATAGGCCGAGTAGCTGTTCGTCGCCGAGCCGATCGAGAGCGTCGAGACGCCCTTGATGTCGCCCAGGTTGGTGACGTTGAGGCTGAGCTTGGCCTTCTTCATCCCGAGCGCCTCGGCCGGCAGGTCGACACCCAGGCTGACCGAGGCGAGGAAGTAGGAGCCGACGCTCGCATCGTTGGAGAAGGTCGCGTAGCGCTTGCCGACATAGTCGCCGACGAGCTGCGCTTCGACCGGACCGACATTGAGCGTCGCGACGCTCTTGTTCATCCACTTCGGCGTGCCGGGCAGCTGCTTGCCACAGGTCGGGACGACACCGGCCACCACCACATAGCCGCCGATGCAGCTGTCGGTGGCACCGCCGATGCCGGTTGCCGCCGACGTATAGTCGCTCTGGTACTTGGAGAGATTGTACGAGACCGCGTTGTAGAACGAGAAGGCGCGGCCGAAGCGCAGCGTGAAGGCCGCATCGACGCCGTTGGTCTTCACGTCGCCGACGTTCACCAGGATCGAGGTGCCGCCCGCGATCTGGCCGCCGGCGATGCCGCCCGGATTGGTCGAGATCGCCAGCAGGCGGTCGCTGAAGTCGACATGGTAATAGTTGATCTGCGCGTCGAGCCCGATGCCGCCGCCGAAGCTGCGATGCGTGCGCAGGCCGGCTTCATAGGTCCAGCTGCTCTCGGGCTTGCCGTCGGTGGCGAAAGCGTTGAACGCAGTCTGGCTGCCGGTGAACCACGGGCCGCCGCCACCGGCCAGATATGCCTGATACTGACGCAGGTTCTTCTGGACGTTGAAATAGACTTGCTCGTGCCCGTTGAAGTCATAGGTCGCGCCGATGGCCGGCAGAAACCACTTCAGCGTGTTGATCTTGCCCTCGGGCAGGCCACCGGTCAGGCCCGACAGCGAGCCCAGCTTGGGCTGCACCGGGAACCAGCCATCGGCCCATTGCGCGCTGGTCTTGAAGCCGAACTGGACGAGGAGCGGCTCGAACACCTGCCAGGTGTCCTGCACATGGAGCTGCAGCTCGTTGATCCGCGCCTCGCCCTGATACTGGGTGAACAGCGGCTGGGCCGCGTCGAGGGGGCGAATATAGGGCGTGCTGATCCCCGGATTGGCGGCCGGGACCGCATACCAGCGGCGCCACTGCGTCGTGCTGTTATGCTCGAACCAGCCGCCCAGCTCGATCTTGTGGTTGCCGAGATCGATATTCAGCGCAGTGATCCCGCCCTCGCGGTCGATGCGATATTCGGTGGTGCGGGTGATCATGCCCGAGCCGCCCGTCGCCGCGACCAGCGCGGCGCCACGCGCCGCCGCCTGCGCGTCGGTCAGCGTGGTGCAGGCGGTGGGACGGATGCCGTTGGCGTTGGTGCCGAAGCGGCAGTTGGTCGCCAGTGTCGCATAGTTCGGATCGAGATAGGGCTGCGCGGTCGTGATCGACTGGCCGAGCGGGCCGGCGACGACGCCGACACCGTCATTGTGGTGGAAATAGAAGGTGTTCGACAGCGTGACATTGTCGGCGATCTTGGCGTCGTAGCGCGCATAGGTCAGCCAGTCGGTGCGCTGCGCGTCCGAATAATAGTTGCGGTAGTTGCTGCCCACCGACGCCGGCGAATTGCCCAGCGCGGTCAGGTAGCTGTTCCGATAGGCATCGAACGCGGGGTAGAAGAATGGCTTGGTATAGGGCGTATAGAGCTGCACCGCGGTCGCCGTTGCCGGCGGCGTCGGCTTGAAGAAGACGGTGGCGTCCTCGTTCGGCTGCTTCATGTCGTTATAGTCGAGGAACAGCGTGAGCTTGCCGACGCTGTCGTCGTGCACGAACTTGCCGTTCGCCTGCCAGCCGCCCTGCCAGCCGTTGAAGTCCCAGGCCTTGGCCTTCTGGCGCGCGACCGAGACATAGCCGGCATCGGTGCTGCCATCGCGGCCGAAATTGCCGGTGTCGAGGCGTAGGAAGGTGCGCGAGGTGTTGTAGCTGCCGAGCGTCTGATTGGTGATCAGGCCGAAGCCCGGCGTGGGATCGGACGAATAGGTCTCGACCGTGCCGCCCAGGTTGCTGTTCGACGCGGTGGCGAGATCGCCTGCGCCCGCCGCCACGACGACGCGGCCGACATTCTCGGAGATCACCGCGCGCTGCGGCGAAAGGCCGTTATAGTTGCCGTAGCTCTGGTCGCCGAGCGGGATGCCGTCCATCGTGTAGCCAAGCTGGTTGCCGGCAAAGCCATGGATGAAGATCTGGGCGTTCTGCTCGTTGTTGCCCCAGGGATCGGCGGTCACGTAGAGCACGCCGGGCAGCGTCTGGATCGCCTTCAGCGGCGAGACGCCCGGCAGGATCTTCTGGATCTCGCTCGCCGGGATCGCGGTCGCCGAGCGCGTCTGCTTGGCAGTGACGAGGATCGAGCCGTCACCGGCATTCTCGGGCGCCTGTTCGTCGACGACGGGCGCGGTCTGATCCTGGGCATAGGCCGGCGCCGCGGCCATGGCGGCGAAGGAAAGAGCGGCAGCGCAAACAGTGGCGCGAAGCGCGTGGCGAACGGTCATGGAACCCCCCTGGGAATCGCGGCTTCGTTGCGCCGCAGCAACGGCGCCTAGGCCCGGCATGTGGCAGTCCCGTTGAGGTTCTGAGACACATTAGGGACACGCTTATGAAACAATCGAGGCAGACTGCCGACCCCTCTCCCCGCGCGGCCGGCGCTCGGTTGACTTATCCACAAGAATCGCTATTGGCGCGCCTTCCTCCTTCGGGAGGAGACCGTCCGAGACAGCGAGTGCGGGGAATATGCCCCGCTTAATCTCTCGCCTAGACGGGGACAGATTTTTACCGACCGGCTCCGCACGCGGAGCGTTCGGGTCATGCCCAGGGATATCCTGGCCACGACGATCCTTCCCCTCGGACATGTTGTAACCGGGCATTCCCGCAAGGGACTTGCTCATAACGAGGAGACCGGCATGGATCGTTCCCAAAAGGCCGACGCCGTTGCCGAGCTGAACCGCACCTTCAACGAGGTCGGCGTGGTGGTTGTCACCCGCAATCTCGGGATGACCGTCAAGCAGTCGACGGACCTCCGCAACAAGATGCGCGCAGCCGGCGCGACCTATAAGGTCTCGAAGAACAAGCTCGCCAAGATTGCTACCGAGGGCACCGATTACTCGGTGATCGCGGACCTGCTCACGGGTCCGACCGCTCTCGCCACTTCCGCCGATCCCGTGGCTGCGGCCAAGGTCATCGCGGAATTCGCCAAGACGAACGACAAGCTCGAGATCGTCGGCGGAGCAATGGGCGCGCAGCTGCTGAATGCCGAGGGCGTCAAGGCGCTCGCGACGATGCCGTCGCTGGATGAACTGCGTGCGAAGATCGTGGGGCTCATCGTTGCCCCCGCGACCAAGCTCGCGACCATCACCCAGGCGCCGGCCGCGCAGATTGCGCGCGTCCTTTCGGCTTATGCGGAGAAGGAGGCCGCCTGAGCGGCCTTTTCGAGACTTATTCCCTAACCCATTTGATTTGATTGGAGTTTATCATGGCTGACCTTAACGCACTCGTCGACCAGCTCTCCGAGCTGACCGTTCTCGAAGCCGCCGAGCTCTCGAAGCTTCTCGAAGAGAAGTGGGGCGTCTCGGCCGCCGCTGCCGTTGCCGCCGCTCCGGCCGCTGGCGGTGGCGCCGCTGCCCCGGCTGCTGAAGAGCAGACCGAGTTCGACGTGATCCTCACCGGCGACGGTGGCAAGAAGATCAACGTCATCAAGGAAGTCCGCGCCATCACCGGCCTGGGCCTGACCGAGGCGAAGACCCTCGTTGAGTCGGCTCCGAAGGCTGTCAAGGAAGGCGTCAACAAGGACGAGGCCGAGAAGATCAAGAAGCAGCTCGAGGAAGCTGGCGCGACCGTCGAGGTCAAGTAAGCTTCTTAGCTTCTCAGCACCAAAGATCAGGGCGGTCCGGCAACGGGCCGCCCTTTTCCTTTGGGGTGTTCAGGCCGCCGCGGCTTCCCTGGCGAAATAGCGGTGCGCCGCAAGCGGGCCGCTCGGTGCCGGGCGATCGAGCCAGATCGGGCCCAGCTTGTCGCCCTGCCCCGCCGTGCCCAGGATGAAGTCCAGCCCGAAGCGGCGGATGCTGAGGCCGCCGCGCCAGCGCAGGTCGATCAGCACGATCGGCACGAACATCGGCCGGCCGCTCACCTGCACCACATTCACGCCCTCGCGCGGAATGGCGAGGCGCACCGGCATGCGGGCGCCACCGCCGGCGGGCAGGTCGAAAGGCTCGCCGCCCGGAGTGCCTGGCGGGCCGCCATGGAAGCCGGCAATGACCTCGTCCTGCCGGGCATGCGCGCTCATCGCGGCGAAGGCGATGCGGATATTCTCGGCGAGCGCGCCGGAGGCGTTGCCGACCAGCAACTCGAACTCGAGCAGCACCTCGCGCTCGGCGAAGGCGATGCGGTGCGGGTTGAGCTGGAGCTCGAACGGCGCGCTGCCGCTCGCAACCGGCGCCGGTGGCGACACCGGCGCGGCGGGCGTCAGCCCCCGGGGCGGCGTGACCGGCGGCGGCGGTGCGGCGACTATGGGCTCAGGCTCGAACACCGCTTCCTCGTCTTCATCGCGGCGGCGGAGGCTGAACAGCAGCCAGGCACCGAACCCGAGCAGCGCCGTGCCGCCGGCACCTGCCGCAGCCCAGATCCAGGGGGGTGTGGCAGGCGCCGGCTCGGCTGCTGCCGAGGTAGCGACCGGCTGGGGCAAGGGCGCCGGCACGGCGCTAGCGACCGGGCTGGGCGCGGCGGCCGGTACCGGCGTCGCAGCCGGCGTCGGCGTGGCCGCGGCCGGCGCAGGAGCGGCGCGCGGCGGCGCGGAGCGGGCGGCGGGCAACTGGCGCTGCGGCCGGGCGCTGGCGCTCGGCGTGGGGCTTGGCGCCGGTGCGGGGGTCGGGCTCGGCGCGGGTGCGATGCTGAAGCGTTCGGGAATCACTCCCGGCAGCTGCTGCTGGAGGCGCGGCGGCGGGACGATCACCGGCGCGGCGCTCGGGCTCGGCGCCGGCGCGTCCTGCGCATGCGCCAGCGGCGCGGCGAGCGTCGCCGCGGCAAGGCCGCATAGCCAGCGGGTCTTGAGCCTCCCTGCGTTCACTGGCTTTTCCTGGCCCTGCGAAGATGAACAATGGCTGCACATCGCGCGCCGCTCGCCGCACCGCAAGGGCGGATTGTCCCCGCCCGTCCGCTCGCTTAGAGGCGTTCGAAAGGGAGACAGGCGTGGTTGGCGAGCGAACCGGGGACCGGACCGGCTATATTCCGGCGATCGACGCGCTGCGCGCCGTTGCCGTCACCTCGGTGATCCTCTTCCACCTCTGGCCCCGATCGCTGCCCGGCGGCTTCACCGGGGTGGACATCTTCTTCGTGATCTCCGGCTTCGTGGTGACCGGATCGCTGCTCGGCCGCGAGTTCACCAGCCTCAAGCAGCTCGCCGGCTATTTCTACGCCCGGCGGCTGATGCGGATCATGCCGGCGCTGGTGGCGATGCTGCTCGCCACGCTGCTCGCCGCCCAGCTGTTCATCCCCGATGCCTGGCTGAGCAACAGCCTGGCGCAGGTCGCCCGCTTCGCCTTTTTCGGTCTCAGCAACATCGTGCTGGCGACCGACACCGACAGCTATTTCGGCCCGCAGGCGGCGTACAACCCCCTCACCCACACCTGGTCGCTCGGCGTCGAGGAGCAGTTCTACCTGTTCTTCCCCTTCATCCTGTGGTGGCACCACAAGCTGCATTCGGGACCCAAGGCAGTGCGGCTGGTGACGATCCTCTCCGCGGCCTCGCTGCTGCTGTGTGCGATACTGGCCCTGCTTGCCCCCAAATTCGCCTTCTACCTGATCTTCCCGCGCTTCTGGGAGCTGGGCGCCGGCATGCTGCTCTGCCTGACCCGGGAGCGCTGGCAGCCCTGGGCGGCGTCGAGGCGCTGGCTGGCGCCGCTCGGCATGCTGCTGATCATCGCGGGCTTCGTGCTGCCCGAAGGACCGTTCTTCCCCTTCCCCGGGGCGCTGCTGCCCGTCGGCGGGACCGCGCTCCTCCTCATGGCGATCCTGGGCGGCACCGCACCGCGCCTGCTCGGCAGCCGGCCGCTCGTGGGCGTCGGCCTGCTCTCCTATTCGCTCTACCTGTGGCACTGGCCGGTGTTCGTGCTGTTCCGCTGGACCTGCGGACTGCACACGCTCGCGCTCCAGCTCGCCGCGCTGGCGATCGCCGTGGCGCTCGCGGTCCTCTCCTATTTCCTCGTCGAGAAGCCGCTGCGCACCAGCCGCCGCCTCGCCGGCTGGCCGCGCGGCCGCGTGGTGGTCGCGGCGATTGCCGGCGTGATCGTGACGGCGCTGGCCGGCCAGGCGCTGATCGCGGCGCATGACCGGATCACGCTCAGCGTCACCGGCGACCGCTTCGCCTGGTATGCCGAGCCGAACCGGCCGCTGCCGGTCGAGCTGACCGGCTGCACGCCCACCGCCAGCGACACGCGGCTCGCAGGCGGCAAGGTCACTGCCTGGGCGCCGCGCTGTGCGCGGCCCGAGGGCTTCACGCTGTTCGTGCCGGGGGACTCGCACGCCCTCGCCTATGCCCCTGCGCTGATGCGGCTGGCGGCGGAGACCGGCGCCAGCGTGCGGCTCTATTTCCGTGCGGGTTGCCCCTATTTCAAGCTGATCGAGAGCCACGCCTCGCGCCCGCGCTGCGCGGGGTGGTATGACGGCGTCGAGCAGGACATCGTCAGCCGCTCCCGGCCGGGCGACGTCGTGTTCCTGCCCGGATTGCGCGTCACCCGCCTCGCCAACCAGTTCGAGAACGACCACGACCTGATCGGCCCGCATGACGACAGCGTCTCCCCCGCTGCGCTCGCCGAGGCGCAGGGCATCGCACAGCGGCTGGCGGCAAGGGGCGCGCGCCTGGTGCTCGAGGCCCCCAAGCCGACCTTCCCCAGCCCGACCTTCCGCTGCGCCGACTGGTTCAATCGCGCCAACCCGGCCTGTCACGGCCTGACGATCGGCCGCGAGGCGATGCTCGAGCGCCGCCGCAAGGTGATGCGCGGGATGAGCGCGCTCGCCGCAAGCCAGCCGGCGATGATCCTGTGGGACCCGCTGCCGATCTTCTGCCCGGGCCAGACCTGCGAAGCGCTGCCGGGCGGGCGCCCGCTGTTCTTCGATGGCGACCATCCAAGCGGGCTGGGCAACGACCTGATCTATGCCGACCTCAAGCGGACGGTGCTGGGGGTGCGGTGACGCGCCGCGACGGCTCCAACAGCGCGGATGCTGGCGACTCGCCAAAGTCCTCAAAGTTCACGCCAAGGGCGGGTTTTCGCGGCGCTTAGGTTGACAGAGTTCCCGCCAACGCGCCGCATCTCGCAATATCCTTGCGTGCGCGAGATCCTATGTTTCCAACAGGGCAAAGAGCGGCCGGCCGCCACACCGACCGCCTGAGCCAAGCAGGCGAAATCCTACATTGCAAGCCTTCTGCCCCCTCCCTTGCAGGGAGGGGAAATTAGAGGTCACGGCACCGTCACCGTGGTCATCGGGACGTTCGCCAGCTCGGGCTGTGCCTTGAGCTGGGGGACGACGGTCTTGAGGTCGCCGACCACCACCAGGATCAGCTTGCCGATCGGATAGCCTGCCCTGGCCGAGGCCATCATCTGCTCGGGCGTCACCGCCAGCACCGCGGGGACGTAGCGCTCGGTCCAGTCGGCGGGCAGGCCGAGCAGGTCGCGCGTTGCCAGCGTGCCGGTCACCGCGGCCGAGGTCGAGTTCGAGATCGCGAACAACCCGGCCAGATAGGTGCGGATGCCCTTGGCTTCCTCGGCCGGCACCGGCTCGGTCTGCATGCGGCGGATCTCCTTGAAGACCTCCTTGAGCGAGTCCCCGGTATGCTCGGTGGTCACGTCCGCCTGGAAGCCCCACAGCGCCTGTTCGGGACTGAAGTCGATGTCCGAATAGGGCGAATAGGTATAGCCCTTGTCCTCGCGGATATTGACCGTGATGCGCGAGCTGAACGCGCCGCCGAGCAGCGCATTGGTCACGCGCTGCGGGATATCCGCATCGGTGCCCGCGCGGCTGGCATCGAAGGCGAGGCGCAGCGTGGTCTGCGGCGCGCCGGGACGGTCGATCAGCACGATCTGCGGGCCCGGCTTGTGCGGGCTTTCGAGCATCACCGGCGCGGGGCCGGCGGCCCAGCCGGCGAACGCCTTGTCGATCGCCGCCTTCACCGCCACCGCATCGAACCGACCGGCGACATAGAGATGCGCGCGCTTGGCCCCGAACTGACCGTCGTGAAAGGCCCGCACCTGCGCGATCGTATAGCCCTGGAGCTGCCCGGCGCCGGGGATCAGCCGGCCATAGGGGTGGTTCGCGCCGTATACGGTGCGGCCCAGCGCGACATCGGCCACCGTGCCCGGCTGCGACAGCGCGACCGAGAGCTGGCGGCCGAGATTGGCCTTCACCCGGGCAAGCTCGCTCGCCGGCAAGGTCGGGCGGATCGCCACGTCGCTGACCAGCTGGATCGCGGCGGGGGCATATTCGGAAAGGACGTTGGTGCCGATGCCGGTGGTCTGCATGCCGGCGCTGACGTCGAGCTGGCCGCCCATCCCCGCCGCCGCGGCGGCGAGATCGGCGGCGGTCTTGCCGGCGGCGCCTTCCTTCATCAGCGCGCCGGTGACCTCGGAAAGCCACACTGCGTCGCCTTCATTGACCGCGCCGGCGCGGACACGCAGCGACACGACGGTCTTGGGCGCGATGCCATAGGGAATCAGCGTGACCTGCAGCCCGTTGGGCAGCGTGTAGGTCTCGGTGGCCGGCAGCGTGAACGGCTTGGGATCGGCGATCGGCGGCGCGGGCGGGAAACTGTCCTGCGCCAGCGCCGGAACGGGAGCGGCGAGCAGGACCGCGAATGCGAGGAGCGCGCGCTTCATCACTTGCCTCCCTTTGCCTGGGCACCAGGCGCGATGACGTAGACCGAGCGATTGGTCTTGCGGAGATATTCCTGCGCGGTCTTCTGGATCAGCGCGGGCGTCACCTGGGCGAAGCCGGCCTCGATCCGGTTCACCGCGGCGGGATCATTGTCGAACAGCGCATAGACGGCGAGCAAGTCGACCAGGCCGACGCGGCCGCCCCCGTCGATCGTGCCGTACAGCGCCGAGCGCATCTTGGTGCGCGCGCGCTCGAGCTCGGCGGCGCTGACCGGCTTGCTGCGCAGCTCCTCGATCACTTCGTCCACCGCCTGGGTGATCTGCGCGGTCGAGTGCGTCGGATCATGCGTGAAGCTGAAGCTCCACAGCATCGGCCCGCGATAGTTGAACATGTTGCCGAGATCGCCGTTGATCCCGCCGTCGATCTCGCCGGCGATGCCGGTATCGGTGACGAGCTTGCGGAACAGCCGGCTGTCGTCGCCCTGGACGAGGATCTGGTCGATCAGCCCCATCGCATACCATTCGGGCGTGCCGCGCGCGGGCACATGATAGCCCGCGGCATAGCCGGGCTTGGGCGCCAGCGCATCGACGCGGCTCCTGAACTTCTCTTCGGTCTGGCGCGGCTCGGAGATGTCGGGCTGCGCGACCGGCGCGGCAGCGGGGATCGGGCCGAAATACTTCTCCACCATCGCCCGGGTGGCGGCATAGTCGAGGTCGCCGGCGATCACGAGCACGGCGTTGTTCGGCCGATAGAACTGTTTCGAGAAGCTCTGCGCGTCGGGGACGGTCGCGGCCTCGACTTCCTTCAGGTCGCCGTAGAAATTATGGCTGTTGTACCAGTTGGTGTTGGCCAGCATCGGCAGGTCGATCCACGGCCAGGTGCTGTAGGGCTGGTTGAGCACATTGACCTTGATCTCGTTGCCGACCACGCCCTGCTGGTTCTTGAGCACGACATCGTCGATCACCGGATTGGCCATGCGATCGGCCTCGAGCCACAGCATCCGCTCGAGCGCGCCCGAGGGCAGGATCTCGTAATAATTGGTGAAATCGAAGCGGGTCGAGCCGTTGTTGACGCCGCCCGAATTGGTGATCGTGGTGTCGAACACGCCCTTGGGCGCGTGCTTCGATCCCTGGAACATCAGATGCTCGAACAGATGGGCGAAGCCGGTGCGGTCGCGCGGTTCGACGCGGAAGCCAATGCCGTAATAGACGCCGACCGTGACCGTGGGGGCGATGCTGTCCTTGGTCAGCACCACGCGCAGGCCGTTGGGCAGCGTGAAATATTGGGTATCGACGTGCAGCGCACCCGCCGGTGCGGCGGGTTGGGCGTGCGCGAGCGCCGGAACGGCGGCCGCCGCCAGGGCGAGCGCGAGACTCCACTTCCTCATTGCTTTTCCTCTCGGGTGAGTCGGTGTTTTATTTCACTACGATACCGGGTTGGGAAGAGGGCAGTCCGCGGATCAGGCCTTCCACGAAATGGAGCCGAGATAGAAGGCGCGCACCACCTTGCCGTTCGCATCCAGGGCCGGCTTGAAATGCGCGTTCTTGGTCAGCCGGTTGCAGGTGACCTTGGCGAAATCATCGGGATCGGTGCGATCGAGGATGTGGCAGCCCGCCACGCCGCCCTTCTCGTCGATATCGAGCCGGAATCGGAGCAGGCCATTATGGCCGCCGGCCATTGCCTGATCCGGGAAATCATCGCTCGAAAACCAGCTGCCGGGACTAACTATCGGCTTCAGGCGGCGGCTGAGCCCCTTGATGACCACCGGATCATAGCCCCAGCTCTGCACGAGATCGGTGATGCAACGGCGCATCGTTGCCATCGGCCGATCAAGCGGGCCAAATTGGAGCCGGAAGGGCTTCTTGCCCGAAACCGCCACCTTGACCCCGGTGATGGCTGCTTCCTGCGCAGGGGTGAGATCGGGAAAAGGATCACCTTGGTCGCGCGCTCCCGAGTCCAGCCCGTCATAGCGCACGCCGACGACGAAGATCGCCGGCATCGTACCCTGGGATCCGCCGGCGGCCTGCCGCGTGGTCGGCTTGCCCAGGCCGAAGTCGAAGCTCACATCGAACCAGGTCGATCCGTTCTTGAGCCGATTGCCGATCACCGCGATATCGGTGCTGTCGCCGGTCGAATAGCGGGTGAACTTGAGGACCATCCGATCCTCGGGCGGGCCGAACTCGGCCATCAGCTGGCAGGAATCGTCGTCGAAATTGACCAGCCACTGGCTGGACCGGGTCAGCGTGTCGATCGGCTTGTCCTGCGCAAATGCCGCCGGGCCGCCCAGCCCGATACTGCCGGCAAGCGCCAGGCCAAATATCGCCGATTTGATCATCGCGCTCCCCCAGCGGCGTGACCGTGCCGCAACCGATGCCGTGCTACGCCGTGTCCGGAGCGTTACCAAGCCCGATAACGCCCCGGTTCCGTGCGATCACTTCGCCATGTTCGCCGACTGGTCGAGCGGCACCACCGGCAGCTGCACGCTGCTCGACTGGGCGCCGCCATACATCAGCGTCACCGTCGCCTTCTGATAGTCCTCGGGCTTGGCGAAGAAGATGTTGGGCACGAACTTCTGCGGGTTGCGGTCATAGACCGGGAACAGGCTCGACTGGACCTGCACCATGATCCGGTGCCCCGGCTGGAAGACGTGGTTCACCGTCGGCAGGCGGAACTTGTATTCCTGGACCTTGTTGGCGGGGATTGCCGTCGGGTGCTCGAACGAGTTGCGGTAGCGGCCGCGGAAGATGTCGAGCGCGATCGGCAGCTGGAAGCCGCCCATCTCCTTCTTGGTGGCGTTCTCGTCCGGATAAACGTCGATCACCTTGACGACGAAATCGCCGTCGGTCCCGGTGGTCTTGGCGAAGATGTCCGCAAGCGGCGCGCCCGAGACGCGGACCGGGGCGGTCAGCGGGTCGGTCATGTAGGTCATCACGTCGGGCCGGCCGTCGACGAAGCGCTGGTCGGTGACGAGATAGGTCGACCAGCGGCCGTCCTGGAAGTTCACCGGGCGCGGCAGATGCGGCACCGGCTTGGCGGGATCGGCGATGTAGCTGTCCGAGCCGGCCGCCGGCTTGTCGAAGCCCAGGCCCTCGCCGGGCTTGAGGTAGATCGGAGTGAGCGGGGTATCGCTCGTGCCGCCGGCGAGCGGCCATTTGTTGAGATATTCCCAGCGGTTGTCGCCGGTATTGTAGAAGCTTGCCTTGGCCGGGGTGAAGGGCGGCGCGCCGTCCTTGAGATAGGCATTGAAGAACGGCAGCAGGATATCGCGGCGGGCCTGGAGCGCGGTGTCGCCGTTGAAGGCGAGCTCGCCGAGCGTCGAGCCGTTATAGTTGAAGCCCGAATGGCGCCACGGGCCCATCAGCAGGAAGTTCTTGTCGGCCGACGACGTCTTCTGCATCGCCTCCCACGAGTGGATCGCGCCGTACATGTCCTCGTGATCCCAGATGCCCTGCTCCCACAGGGTCGGCACGTTGGAGGGCTTTTCGGCGATCAGCTTGTCGAGCGCCTGGAGCTGCCAGAACTGGTCGTAGGCGACATGCTCGGACATCTTGTTCCAGGCGGGCAGCTGGTCATAGCCGAACTTCTTCGCCCAATCGCCGGCCGAGCCGACCTTGCGGAAGGTCTCGTAATCGTCCCAGTCTGGACGCGGCGGGGCCTTGCCGTCGCCCTTGTAACCGGTCTGCGCGCCGATCCAGCCGATATTGGCGAGGCGGAAGGCGCCGTTGTGGAACCAGTCGTCGCCCATCCAGCCGTCGATCATCGGGCTTTCGGGCGCGGCGACCTTGAGCGCCGGGTGCGGATTGAGCAGCGCCATGACGACGGTGAAGCCCTCGTACGACGAGCCGAGCATGCCGACCTTGCCGTTGCTCTCGGGGAGGTTCTTGGTCATCCAGTCGATCGAGTCCCACGCGTCGGTGGTGTGATCGACCTTGGTCGGGTTGAGCGGGCCGACCGGCGGGCGGGTGATGACATAGTCGCCCTCGGACCGGTACTTGCCGCGAATGTCCTGGAAGGCGCGGATATAGCCGGCCTTGACGAACACCTCGTCGCCCTCGGGCAGAGTGTTGAGCATCTTGCCGCTCTGCGTGCGGACGACGCGGCCAGCGGCGTTGTAGGGCGTGCGGGTGAACAGGATCGGTGCGTTCTTCGCCCCCTTGGGGATGATGAAGACGGTGTAGAGCTTGGTCCCGTCGCGCATCGGGATCATCACTTCGCGCTTGATATAGTCGGCTTCCTGCGCGGGCGGCTGGAAGTTCGCCGGGATGTCGTTGAACGCGGGCGGCGCGGCCTGCGGACTTTCCTGCGCCTGGGCGACGGTGGCGGCGAGGATGGCGGTTCCGGCGGCGAGCGCGAGCAGCGACTTCTTCATGTGATCTTGTCTCCCTGAGGAAGCGCGTTCGATAGGCCCAAAACCCTCCGCAAGGAAAGAGCCCGCCTCTCCCTTTCGGAAGAAGCGGGCTCCTGTTGCTCCGATATGCCGGAGGTTAGACGTGCTCGGGCTGGCCGTAGAGCTCGGCGGCGAGATCGTCGGTCACGTGCGGGCGCGACGCGCCGATCGCACCGATGCCGCCTTCATAGGCCGGGCGCCCGATCCGGAACGCCGCCGAGGTGCGTGCCTCGCTGCCGTCCGGAAGCGTGTAGCGGGCCTCGGCGACCACCACCGGGTTGAAGGTGCGGCCGAGCTCGCCCTTGGGCACGGCGAGGTGCGCGTCGACGCGGGTGCCGTCGCCCGGCTCGATCGAGACCGGCGGCACGATCGTGTCGCTGCGGTGCTCCATCAGCATGCGCTCCATCTCGGTGCTCTCGCCCTCCTCGGTGAGCATGAAGCTCGAGATGCGGACGTTGCGCGCCTCGGTGTCGCCCGAATTGCCGACGGTCAGCTCGAAATCGACCATCGCCTCTTCCTCGGTGGTGCCGGCGCTCACCGGGCGCATGCCCAGTTCGAGCCACGGACGGTGCGCGACCGGGGCAGCCGCGTCGGCGACGCCGGCAAGGTCGTCCTTGTTCGGCTCGGCGATCTCGGCCTCCTCGACTGCTTCGGCGATCGGGGCGGAGGCTGCAACCTCAGGCGCGATCACTGGCTCGCGGCGGAGGACCGGTTCGTCGGCCGGCGGCGTCTCGGCGATCACCGCAGCGTCCGGCGCGGCAACCGGCTCAACCAGCGGCGCGGCGGCGACCGGGGCGACATAGGCAGGCTCGACATAGGCGGGCTCGCTGGTCACGGTCTCCTCGTTGCGGCGGCGGCGCGAGAACAGGAACGCGGCGAGACCGCCGAGCACCAGCACGAGACCGCCGAGCAGCCACGGCCAGGCGACGCCGGTGCGGCTGGTCTGGGTGGTCGAGCTGTCGACCGCGACCGGCGCAGCATCAGGTGCCGGTGCAGCCTCGACCTGAGGCGGCGGCGCGGGCTCGGCTGCGGGTGCGGGTGCAGGCGAGGCCGGCTGCGCGGCGGGCGCCTGGGCGGCGGGCGCCGGCGCGGGTGCGCGCTCGGCCGGAGCCGGTGCGGCGCGCGTCGTGGTCGTGGTCGTGCGCGTCGTGCTGCGGGTCGCGGTGGCGCGGCGCTCGGCCGGGGCCGGCGCGCTCGCGGCGGCGGCGCCACGCTGCTGCTCCTCTACCGACGGCACCGACTGGACGACGGGTGCCGAGGGCTGGATCACCACCTGCGCCTGGGGCGCCGGTGCGGGTGCGGGGGCAGGCGCCGGCGTCGTCATGATCGGCGGCGGGGTCACCTGCTGGGTGTCTTGCGCATAGGCGGGAAGCGCCAGGAACGCAGCGCCGATGAACAGCGCGGCACGGGTGGTACGCATTACGGGTCTCTCCTTCATGTCGAAGGCAGAACGGTGGGAACCCGGATTCTGGCCCGGCCATGCGCGACCAGCCGAGCCAATCTTGCGGCAAGCCGATCAGTTCATCTGCGGTTCAACCTTGCATTGCGTGAAAATTGGATACGCGACCGTTTCGATCGGTTCCGCGACTCACGGCATCAGCGTCTCGCCGTGCCGCACCGCCATCCGCTCGGCGAGGACATAGGTGAACACCACCATGACGACGCCGAGATAGGCGGCGAGCACCGCGTCGATCGCCAGCACCGTCCAGAGCACCGCCGGCCCCTTGCCGATCGCCACCGCGGCCAGGACGTAATGGACGACGAGCAGCGGGATCACGGTGAGGAACATCAGCCCGACCGCCCACCAGAAGCTGCCGAGGATCATCGCCAGCGAGCGCAGGAAGGTGATCCGCGCGTTGCCGAGCGGCGCCGCGGCCTTCCAGGCGCTGAGGCACAGCTCGAAGAACATGCTGGCGAGGATCACCCCGAGCTGGGTGAACGCCATTGCCCGCGGGCTGAGCCCGAGCGCCGGGGCCAGCGCCGGCCCGTCCTGGACCAGCACCAGCCAGAACAGGCCCCAGGCCATCACCCAGGCGAACAGCCGCACCGCGACCCGATCGTAGCGCACCGCCTCGCGCGCGCTGTCGCCATGCGCGAGGAAGCGGACCACCCAATAGCCGAGCAGGAACAGCGCGATCACCTTGGCGTGGCCGATCGCCATGCGCAGCGGGTCATGCTCCACCGCCTTGGCGGCGGCGATGCTGGCATACATGCCGACATGGACCTCCGCCCAATGCTGGAGCAGCTCGACCGCCACCGGCAGCAGGAACAGCAGCGGGCAGAGCAGCGCGAAGCGCGTCGCCCCGGCAAAGATGCGGGTCCAGGCACGGATCATTGGTCTTCCCCCTTGGTGTCTTCGAAGGCGAGGATGTCGCCGGGCTGGCACTCGAGCGCGCGGCAGATCGCCTCGAGCGTCGAGAAGCGGATCGCGCGGGCCTTGCCGGTCTTGAGGATCGACAGGTTGGCGAGCGTGAGGTCGACCTGGGCCGAGAGCTCGGTCAGCGTCATCCCGCGCCGGGCGAGCGCCGCATCGAGGCGGACGATGACCGGCATCAGACCGTCATCTCCAGTTCCTCGCGCATCGCGGTGCCCTGCGCGAAGATCCGCGCCAGCACGAAGACGAGCAGCACCCCCAGCCAGCCGGTGAGCGAGAAGCTCCAGCCCGTGCCGAACTGGGCGCCGAGCCGCATGATCCACCCGGCAAGCACGCCGAAGGCCATGTCGCCGAGCTGGAGCACGAGCAGCGCCCAGCCGATCGCGTGGAGCCGGCGGGCATTGGCCGAGACGAAGGGATCCCCCTGCTCCACCGTGCGGACCATGCGCAGCAGCGCGACGAGCAGGATCTGCGCCGGCGGCACCACCGCCAGCCCGAGCACGAGCATCAGCCGGGCGACGTCGACGACGGCGCGGATATCGACCGACGCGGGATATTTGCGCGCGAGGTGCGCGAGCAGCGGCGCCTCGACCAGATAGCTCCCCGCCAGCACGACGACGAAGAACAGCGCCGCGGCGATGTTGAGCACGAGCAGGACGCGCAGCACGCCGATTGTCAGCTTCAGCACGGGTTTCGACTCCCCAGAGCAATGATTATCGTTTATCGATAAGACGAGTCGGCGCGCGGGGCAAGGAATTTATCGATAAACGATAATATGCGCGCCGACTGGGCCGCAACCCCGCCCAGGTTTGACAGAATCCAACACGCTACCTATATCCCGCGCTCACCACGGCTCCGGGAAATGATGCGTCGTCGCGCAGCGCATCGATCGAATTGGGGTCGCGGTCTCATAAGCCGCTGAAAGCTGCCGAACCCAGAAATGGGATTCGCGCGGCTTTTTCTGCGTCTTGTGGCACGTCCCGGCCCCGGATCAGGGGCACCGAAATCACGGCTGACGAGGCAAAACACAACCATGGCAACCAAAGCGATCGAAGGCGGCACGTTCAAGCGCCGCATCCGCAAGGTGTTCGGCGACATCCACGAAGTGGTGCAGATGCCAAACCTGATCGAGGTTCAGCGCGAATCCTACGAGCAGTTCCTGCGGAGCGATCCCTCGATCGGCTATATCTCGGGCCTGGAGAAGACCCTGCGCTCGGTCTTCCCGATCCGCGACTTCGCCGGCACCGCCGAGCTCGACTTCGTCAACTACGAGCTCGAGAACCCGAAGTTCGACGTCGAAGAGTGCCGTCAGCGCGGCATCACCTATGCGGCCCCGATGCGCGTCACGCTGCGCCTCATCGTGTTCGAGGTGGATCCCGATACGGAAGCCCGGTCGGTGCTCGATATCAAGGAGCAGGACGTCTACATGGGCGACATGCCCCTGATGACGGGCAACGGCACCTTCTTCATCAACGGCACCGAGCGCGTGATCGTGTCGCAGATGCACCGCTCGCCGGGCGTGCTGTTCGACCATGACCGCGGCAAGACGCATGCCTCGGGCAAGTATCTCTTCGCGGCACGCGTGATCCCGTATCGCGGCTCGTGGCTCGACTTCGAGTTCGACGCCAAGGACATCGTCAACGTCCGTATCGACCGCAAGCGCAAGCTGCCGGTGACGACGCTGCTCTATGCCCTGGGCCTGAACAGCGAGGACATCCTCAACTATTTCTACAACCGCGTGACCTTCGTCCGCGGCCCGAACGGCTGGCAGATCCCGTTCGACCCGACCAACTGGCGCGGCGCGAAGCCGATGTTCGACATCGTCGACGCCAAGTCGGGCGAAGTCGTGTTCCCGGCCGGCCAGAAGGTCAGCCCGCGCGCCGCCAACAAGGCGCAGAAGGACGGCCTCGAGACCCTGCTGATCCCGACCGACGAGATCTTCGGCCGCTATTCGGCCTATGACCTCATCAACGAGGCGACCGGCGAGATCTACATCGAAGCCGGCGACGAAGTCTCGGCCGAGAACCTCGAGAAGCTGGACAAGGCCGGGATCGACCGCGTCGAGCTGCTCGACATTGATCACATCTCGACCGGTCCGTGGATCCGCAACACCCTCGCCGCCGACAAGGCCGAGGAGCGCGAGCAGGCGCTGAGCGACATCTACCGCGTCATGCGCCCCGGCGAGCCGCCGACGCTCGAGACCGCGGAATCGCTGTTCGCCGGCCTGTTTTTCGATCCGGAGCGCTATGACCTCTCGGCCGTCGGCCGCGTGAAGCTCAACATGCGCCTCGACCTCGACGCCGAGGACACCGTCACGACGCTGCGCACCGAGGACATCCTCGCCGTGGTCAAGACGCTGGTCGACCTGAAGGACGGCAAGGGCGAAGTCGACGACATCGACAATCTCGGCAACCGCCGCGTCCGCTCGGTGGGCGAGCTGCTCGAGAACCAGTATCGCGTCGGCCTGCTCCGCATGGAGCGCGCCGTGAAGGAGCGCATGAGCTCGGTCGACGTGTCGACCGTGATGCCGAACGACCTGATCAACGCGAAGCCGGCGGTTGCCGCGGTTCGCGAGTTCTTCGGCTCGTCGCAGCTCTCGCAGTTCATGGACCAGACCAACCCGCTCTCCGAAGTGACGCACAAGCGTCGCGTCTCGGCGCTCGGGCCGGGCGGCCTCACGCGCGAGCGTGCGGGCTTCGAAGTCCGCGACGTTCACCCGACGCACTATGGCCGCATCTGCCCGATCGAGACGCCGGAAGGCCCGAACATCGGCCTGATCAACTCGCTCGCGTCGTTCAGCCGCGTCAACAAGTACGGCTTCATCGAGACGCCGTACCGCAAGGTCGTCGACGGCAAGGTGACCAACGACGTCGTCTACCTGTCGGCGATGGAAGAGGCGAAGCACACGATCGCGCAGGCTTCGGCCGAGGTCGATGGTGAGCACCGCTTCACCGAGGAGCTGATCTCGGCGCGCCAGGCCGGCGAATTCCTGATGGCGCTGCCGGAGACGGTGACGCTGATGGACGTCAGCCCCAAGCAGCTCGTCTCGGTCGCCGCGTCGCTCATTCCGTTCCTGGAAAACGACGACGCGAACCGCGCACTGATGGGCTCGAACATGCAGCGCCAGGCCGTGCCGCTGGTGAAGGCGGAAGCGCCCTTCGTCGGCACCGGCATGGAAGAGACCGTTGCCCGCGATTCGGGCGCTGCCATCGCGGCGCGCCGCGGCGGCGTGGTCGACCAGGTGGACGCGACCCGCATCGTCATCCGCGCGACCGGTGAGGTCTCGGCGGAAGAGAGCGGCGTCGACATCTACACGCTGATGAAGTTCGAGCGCTCGAACCAGTCGACCTGCATCAACCAGCGTCCGCTGGTGAAGGTCGGCGAGACGGTCAACGCCGGCGACATCATCGCCGACGGTCCCTCGACCGAGTTCGGCGAGCTGGCGCTGGGTCGCAACGCGCTCGTCGCGTTCATGCCCTGGAACGGCTACAACTACGAGGACTCGATCCTGATCTCCGAGCGGATCGTGAAGGACGACGTGTTCACGTCGATCCATATCGACGAGTTCGAAGTGATGGCCCGCGACACCAAGCTCGGGCCGGAGGACATCACCCGCGACATCCCGAACGTCGGCGAGGAAGCGCTGCGCAACCTCGACGAGGCCGGCATCGTCTATATCGGCGCCGAAGTGGAGCCGGGCGACATCCTGGTCGGCAAGATCACCCCCAAGGGTGAATCGCCGATGACGCCGGAAGAGAAGCTCCTCCGCGCCATCTTCGGCGAGAAGGCTTCGGACGTCCGCGACACTTCGCTCCGCCTGCCCCCGGGCGTGTCGGGCACGATCGTCGACGTGCGCGTCTTCAATCGTCACGGCATCGACAAGGACGAGCGCGCGCTGGCGATCGAGCGCGAGGAGATCGAGCGCCTGAAGAAGGACTCGGACGACGAGCGCAACATCCTGAACCGCGCCACCTGGTCGCGGCTTCGCGAGATGCTGCTCGGCCAGGTCGCGACCGCGACGCCGAAGGGCCTGAAGAAGGGTGCCGAGATCGACGGCGACCTGCTCGACAGCGTCGATCGTCACGAATGGTGGAAGTTCGCTGTTCAGGACGACGCGATGCAGTCGAACCTCGAAGCGGTGAAGGGCCAGTATGACGAGGCCGTGAAGCGCATCAAGGAGAAGTTCGAGGACCGCCGCGAGAAGCTGGAGCGGGGCGACGAGCTGCCGCCGGGCGTGCTCAAGATGGTCAAGGTCTTCGTCGCGGTGAAGCGCAAGCTGCAGCCGGGCGACAAGATGGCCGGCCGTCACGGCAACAAGGGCGTCATCTCGCGGATCCTGCCGGCCGAAGACATGCCGTTCCTCGAGGACGGTACGCCGGTCGACCTGGTGCTGAACCCGCTCGGCGTGCCTTCGCGCATGAACGTCGGTCAGATCTTCGAGACCCATCTCGGCTGGGCTGCCCGCAACCTCGGCATGCAGGTTGCCTCGGCGCTGCAGGACTGGCGCGAAGCCAATCCGGACGCAGTGGCGGGCGAGATGCCGGCTGCCGTGAAGGATCGTCTCAAGACCGTTTATGGCGATCACTATGCCGACGAGATCGAGGCGCGCAGCCCCGAGCAGATCAGCGAGCTGATCTACAATATCCGCACGGGCATTCCGATGGGCACCCCGGTGTTCGACGGCGCGCGTGAGGCGGATGTTTCGGACATGCTGAGCCTGGCGGGTCTCGACACCTCGGGCCAGTCGACGCTGTTCGACGGCCGGACGGGCGACACGTTCGACCGCAAGGTGACCGTGGGCATCATCTACATGCTGAAGCTCCACCACCTTGTCGACGACAAGATCCACGCCCGTTCGATCGGTCCGTACTCGCTCGTCACCCAGCAGCCGCTGGGCGGCAAGGCGCAGTTCGGCGGCCAGCGCTTCGGCGAAATGGAGGTCTGGGCTCTCCAGGCATACGGCGCTGCGTACACGCTGCAGGAGATGCTGACGGTGAAGTCGGACGACGTGGTCGGCCGCACCAAGGTCTACGAAGCGATCGTCAAGGGCGACGACACCTTCGAGGCCGGCATCCCGGAGAGCTTCAACGTGCTCGTCAAGGAAATGCGCTCGCTCGGCCTCAACGTCGAACTCAAGTCCGTCGATGAGGTGGACGAGGACGGCAACAAGCTGGCCGAGGCGGCGGAATAACGGGATCGGGCGCTGCCTCCGGGTAGCGCCCGCCCCTCCCCGCCCAGAAGATTTGACCCTCCTGAGGGACGAAAGAATATGAACGAACTTACCAACTTCGCGAACCCGCTCGCCAAGCCGGAGACCTTCGACCAGATCCAGATCGGGATCGCGTCGCCGGACCGTATCCGCAGCTGGTCGTTCGGCGAGATCAAGAAGCCCGAGACGATCAACTACCGCACGTTCAAGCCCGAGCGTGACGGCCTGTTCTGCGCGCGCATCTTCGGTCCGATCAAGGATTACGAGTGCCTGTGCGGCAAGTACAAGCGCATGAAGTACAAGGGCATCGTCTGCGAGAAGTGCGGTGTCGAAGTCACGGTTTCGAAGGTCCGCCGCGAGCGCATGGGCCATATCGAGCTGGCCGCCCCGGTCGCGCACATCTGGTTCCTGAAGAGCCTGCCCTCGCGCATCGGCCTGCTGCTCGACATGCAGCTCAAGCAGCTCGAGCGCGTGCTCTATTTCGAGAGCTACATCGTCACCGAGCCGGGCCTCACCCCGCTCGAGAAGTTCCAGCTCCTCACCGAGGACGAGCTGCTCGACGCGCAGGATGAATATGGCGAGGACGCTTTCTCGGCCGGCATCGGCGCCGAGGCGGTCAAGATCATGCTCATGGATCTCGACCTGGAAGGCGAGCGCAAGGAGCTCCTCGAGGAGCTCGCGGTCACCAAGTCCGAGCTGAAGCCCAAGAAGATCATCAAGCGCCTGAAGGTCGTCGAGAGCTTCATCGACTCGGGCAACCGCCCCGAGTGGATGATCCTCGACGTCGTTCCGGTCATCCCGCCCGAGCTGCGCCCGCTGGTGCCGCTGGACGGCGGCCGCTTCGCGACCTCGGATCTCAACGATCTGTATCGCCGCGTGATCAACCGCAACAACCGCCTCAAGCGCCTGATGGAGCTGCGCGCGCCGGACATCATCGTCCGCAACGAAAAGCGCATGCTGCAGGAAGCCGTCGACGCGCTGTTCGACAACGGCCGTCGCGGTCGCACGATCACGGGCGCCAACAAGCGTCCGCTCAAGTCGCTGTCCGACATGCTCAAGGGCAAGCAGGGCCGCTTCCGCCAGAACCTGCTCGGCAAGCGCGTCGACTATTCGGGTCGCTCGGTGATCGTCACCGGTCCGGAGCTCAAGCTGCACCAGTGCGGCCTGCCGAAGAAGATGGCGCTCGAGCTGTTCAAGCCGTTCATCTACGCCCGCCTCGACGCCAAGGGTCTCTCGATGACCCTGAAGCAGGCCAAGAAGTGGGTCGAGAAGGAGCGCAAGGAAGTCTGGGACATCCTCGACGAGGTGATCCGCGAGCACCCGGTTCTGCTGAACCGCGCGCCGACGCTTCACCGTCTCGGAATCCAGGCATTCGAGCCCGTGCTGATCGAGGGCAAGGCGATCCAGCTGCACCCGCTGGTCTGCTCGGCCTTCAACGCCGACTTCGACGGTGACCAGATGGCCGTCCACGTTCCGCTGAGCCTCGAGGCCCAGCTGGAAGCGCGCGTCCTGATGATGTCGACCAACAACATCCTGAGCCCCGCGAACGGCAAGCCGATCATCGTGCCGTCGCAGGACATGGTGCTGGGTCTCTACTATCTGTCGATGCTCAAGGAAGGCGAGCCCGGCGAGGGCATGCTGCTCGGCGACATGGCCGAAGTGCACCAGGCGCTCGAGGCCGGCGCGGTCACGCTGCACACCAAGGTGATCAGCCGCGTCCCGCAGACCGACGAGGACGGCAAGCAGTACCTCAAGCGCTACGAGACGACTCCGGGCCGCATGCTGCTGGGCGAAACGCTGCCCAAGTCGCACCGCGTGCCGTTCGAGACCGTCAACCGCCTCCTCACCAAGAAGGACGTGGGCGACGTGATCGACGAGGTCTATCGCCACACCGGCCAGAAGGAGACCGTGCTGTTCGCCGACGCGATCATGGCGCTCGGTTTCCGCCACGCGTTCAAGGCGGGCATCTCGTTCGGCAAGGACGACATGATCATCCCGGACGCGAAGGTTGGCCTGGTCGACGAGACCCGTGCGCTCGTGAAGGATTACGAGCAGCAGTATCAGGACGGCCTGATCACGCAGCAGGAGAAGTACAACAAGGTGATCGACGCCTGGAGCCGTTGCGGCGACCAGGTGGCGGGCGCCATGATGGACGAGATCAAGGCGGTCAAGCGCTACGAGGACGGCCCCAACAAGGGCCGCGAGAAGCCGATCAACTCGATCTACATGATGGCCCACTCGGGTGCGCGTGGTTCGCAGGCGCAGATCAAGCAGCTTGCCGGCATGCGCGGCCTGATGGCCAAGCCGTCGGGCGAGATCATCGAGACGCCGATCATCTCGAACTTCAAGGAAGGCCTGACCGTCCTTGAGTACTTCAACTCCACCCACGGCGCCCGTAAGGGCCTGGCGGATACGGCGCTCAAGACGGCGAACTCGGGCTACCTGACCCGCCGTCTGGTCGACGTGTCGCAGGATTGCGTGATCATGGAGCTGGACTGCGGCACCGAGCGGGCGCTGGAAATGCGCGCGATCGTGCAGGGCGGCTCGACGATCGCTTCGCTCGGCGAGCGCATCCTCGGTCGCACGACCGCGGAGGACGTGGTCGACGCGAAGTCCGGCGAGGTCATCATCCCGACGGGCACGCTGCTCGACGAGGCTGCGGTCGCGAAGATCGAAGCGCTCAACATTCCGGGCATGAAGATCCGCTCGCCGCTGGTCTGCGAAGCCAAGATCGGCGTCTGCGGCAAGTGCTACGGGCGTGACCTCGCCCGCGGTACGCCGGTGAACATCGGCGAGGCCGTCGGCGTCATCGCGGCGCAGTCGATCGGTGAGCCGGGCACGCAGCTGACGATGCGTACCTTCCACATCGGCGGTGCGGCGCAGCTCAACGAGCAGTCGAACCTCGAGGCGCCGGTCGACGGCACCATCGAGTTCCGCGACGTGCGCATCATCGAGGATCAGCGCGGCCGCCGCGTGGTGCTCAGCCGTTCGGCCGAGCTGGCGATCGTGGACATGGATGGGCGCGAGCTCGCCGTGCACAAGATCCCGTACGGCGCGTACGTGCTGTTCGACGACGGCCATATCGTCACCAAGGGTGACCGGATGGCCGAGTGGGATCCGTTCACCATGCCGGTGATCACGGAAACCGGCGGCGTCGTGAAGTACCAGGACCTGCTCGAGGGCAAGACGCTCACCGAGCAGACCGACGAAGCGACGGGCATCGCCCAGCGCGTCGTCACCGAGTACCGCGTTGCTTCCAAGTCGAAGGAGGACCTGCGTCCTCGCCTGACCCTGACCGGCGAAGGTGCCTCCGAAGCCGCCCGCTACATGCTGGCGCCGGGCGCGGTGCTCTCGGTCGAGGACGGCGCGACGGTCAAGGGCGGCGACGTGCTTGCCCGTGTTGCCCGCGAGTCCGCCAAGACCCGCGACATCACCGGCGGTCTGCCGCGCGTCGCGGAGCTGTTCGAAGCGCGCAAGCCCAAGGAGAACGCGATCATCGCGAAGGTCTCGGGCCGCGTCGTGTTCGGCAAGGACTACAAGGCCAAGCGCAAGATCGGGATCATGCCCGAGGACGGCGGCGAGGTCGTGGAGTATCTGGTTCCGAAGTCGAAGGTGATCGACGTCCAGGAAGGCGACTACGTCAAGCGTGGCGACAACCTGATCGGCGGCAGCCCGGATCCGCATGACATTCTCGAAGTGCTCGGCATCGAGCCGCTCGCGGAATATCTCGTGTCGGAAATCCAGGAAGTCTATCGACTCCAGGGCGTGAAGATCAACGACAAGCACATCGAGGTGATCGTTCGCCAGATGCTGCAGAAGGTCGAGATCATCGAGAGCGGCGACACCACCCTGCTGGTGGGCGAGCAGCTCGATCGCTCGGAGATGGACGAAGTCAACGAGAAGCTCGCTCCGGGCCAGGCACCCGCGGCCGGCAAGCCGATCCTGCTCGGCATCACCAAGGCGTCGCTGCAGACCCGCAGCTTCATCTCGGCGGCGTCGTTCCAGGAGACCACCCGCGTCCTCACCGAGGCGGCGGTCCAGGGCAAGCAGGACACGCTGATCGGCCTCAAGGAGAACGTGATCGTCGGCCGTCTCATCCCCGCCGGCACCGGCGCGGGCATGAACCGCCTGCGTGTCGCCGCGTCGAGCCGCGACGCCGCCCTCCGCGTCCAGCAGCGTGCGCTGCAGAACGCGCTGGTGGCGCCGAACTCGGCCGCCGAGGAGCGCCAGGCCGAGCATGCCCGCTCGACGCGTGACGCCGAGGGCACCGGCAGCGACCCGCTCGCGTCGGTCGTGCCTTCGGGCCATGGCACCGATGCGGACGCCGGGGACTATCTGACCGAGGAGTGATCTCCCCGGTCGGCAGTCACCGACAAGAAAAGAAACGCCGCCGTCCGGGAAACCGGGCGGCGGTTTTTCTTTTGGGCGCCGCATGTGGACTGGCGTTCACCTGCGCGGAAATCGCCTTGTAACATGCGCGATTTAGCCAGAAGCTCGCATTGCTGATTGCGAGGGTGGGTTATGATGCTCGTTCGTTGGTGCGTCGCTGGCCTGTGCTTCATCACCGCCCTGCCCGTTGCGGCGCAGACGAGCCCGCCGCGCCAGCCGGCGCCTGGCGAGAGCACGATCGTCGTCAACGGCGGGATCGAGGCGAAGAAGAGCAACTGGAAGCGCGCGGAAAGCGATCACGTCATCGTCTACAGCGACGGCAGCGACGCCGAGTTGAAGCGCGTCACCAACAATCTCGAGCGGCTCTACACTCTGATGTCGCGGCTCTATCGCAAGGGCGACACGTCGGACGATACCGCCAAGCTGCAAGTGACGCTGTTCGATTCGGCGCGGTTTTTCGAGAAGATGGATCTGCAGGGTCAGCGCTGGCAGGAAGGCCCCTACCCGCCCAGCTTCGCCGGCCAGCGTTATTATGACCCGCGCGAGGACGGCGAGGTGCTCGCGGTGTCGCGCAGCGACCAGGTGATCAAGCTCGCGACCAAGAAGGCCTTCGACAAGGAGTGCGACAAGGTCTTGGGCGAAGGCGGCAATTGCAACGAGATCCTGCCGCCGGTGCCGACCGCGCGCTCCTGGGAATCGGTGCTCTACTCCGCCTTTGCCCAGCATTTCCTGCTGACCTACACCCGGGCGGTCTATCCGCGCTGGTATGTCGATGGGGTAGGCGCGCTGTTCTCGACAATGGAGGTGCATGGCGACGGCTCGATCGACTATGCCCGCGCGCCGGATGACTATCGCCAGGTGTTCAACGCTTATGGCGATCTCGACGTGAAGGCAGTGCTGAGCGGCGCCTATCTCGAGCCCAGCACCACCAAGACCCGGGTGATGGACTGGACGCCCTATCACGCCTGGCTGCTCGCGCACTTCTTCACCTATTCAAAGCTCAATCCGGCGCGGGCGCTGCAGTTCAAGGCGTATATGACCGCGATCCACCAGGGCGTGCCGATGGCGCAGGCCGCGAAGATATTCGGCGACATGCGGCGGCTGCAGAGCGAGCTCAACATCTACGCGTCGAACTCCACCTCCTATGCGCGCACCGCGAAGCACCAGCCCTTCGGCAGCGACCCGTTGATCGCGACCCTGTCGCTGGGCGGTGCCGCGCTGATCGAGGCGAAGATTCAGCTCGGTTCGCAGGGAAATGCGGACTGGATCGCCGGACTTCGCGACAAGGTGGCGAAGATCCCGCACGATGCGGATGCGCTCCTGCTCCTTGCCGAGGCGGAATGCCGCGCGGGGCAGGACGAGGCCTGCCTCGCCGCCGCCGAGCGCGTGCTCGCCGGCACGCCCGACGACGCCCGCGCGCTGGCGTGGAAGGGCGTGGCGCTAACCAACCGGGCGGTGGCCGGCGCCGCCGCGGACCGCGCCGCGACGCTTGCCGACGCCCGCAAGGCGATCGCGCGCGCGATCCAGGCCGACAGCCAGTCGCCGCTCGCGCTGATCGCATGGTTCCAGAGCTTCACCAAGGCCGGCGAGAAGGTGCCCGAGCCGGCGATACTCGGCATGGCGCGGGTGATCCGCCAGGTGCCCGCGGCCCCCGCGCCGCGCCTCTATCTCGGCGCCGAGCTGGTCCGCCAGGGCAATCCCGAGCTGGCGCGCAACATCCTCTATCCCGTGCTCTACGGCGCCGACGATTCCCCCGAGAAGAAGGCTGCGCAGGCGCTGTTCCCGGCAACCGGGCGCTAGCGGCTCAATCGCGCTCGAGCTTCCACGCCGCGTCGAGATAGCGATCCGCTGCGGCCTTGAGCGCGGGGTGCTTCTCGAACGCCTCGGCGGGGAGCGGCGCGATGCCGAGCCCTTCCATCACCACCCACAGCGCGAACTTGCGTGACGGCTCCTGCTCGACGCCGAAATCGATGCGCAGCCGCTCCTCGCCGCGGGCGCGCGCTTCCGGCGCCAGCGCCTCGGGCTCGTCGGTGTCGAAATAATGGGTGAGCAATGCGTCGAGGTCCATGCGTCCTACTTCGGCGCATGGACCCCGATCTGCAAGCGGGTGGGCGTTACGCCCCCACGCCGCTCGCAAGCCAATGCGCGCAATCCGGGCCGAGCTCGGCCAGCGCCACCGCCTCGTAGCGCGCCACGTCATAGGGCGTGAGCACCTGGCGCCAACGGCCATTGGTGCCCTTGTTGATGAACGTTTCGGCGCCGCCGTCCCAGAACACCCCGCCAAGCGGTGCGGACTGGGCGGCATTGGCCTTCATCCAGTCGAAGCTCGAATGGCGCAGCACATGCGGCCAGACCTCGGGCGAAACATCGATGTCGAGGAAGTCGGCGATCTTGCGGATCTCGCCCGGCATGTCGCGCTTGAGCGCCTCGAAATGGACGAGATGGACGTTGGGCAGGTCGCGCACCGCCCACCAGCTGCGGACATTCTCCCAGAACGACCAGAAGGGCGCGCCGTCGCGCTCGAGCCACTCGCGGAAATAGGCCGCGACATCCGGATTGGCACGCGCGATCGGCGGGCCGACCCGGCCCGGCGTGTCGTTGAGCGCCGCGAACCAGGCATCGGTCGCGTTGAAATGATGGTTGTGCAGGCTCCACGCCACATCGCGTCCGTCGCGCGCGACATAGAGATATTTGGCCTTCTCGCTGAAGCGCAGCGCATCGACCGGCAGGTGCGTCTTCATGATGCGGCGGTGCGTCTGCGCCTCGAGCGCGGCGAGCTTCATCAACGCCGGCGGCAGGCGCAGGTCGACCCAGGGCGAGATCTCGGCAACCGACACCTCGGGATCGCCGCCGAACACGAGCTGCGCAACGATCTGCTGCGTCCAGGTCGTGCCCGACTTGGCATAGGTGGAGACGATCACATCGTCGTCGCGAAAGACCAGGTCGTTCCACACGGTCGAATCGAAGTGGTGATTGTGCATCTCACGCACCTTGCGCGGCCGCGTCGCCGAAATGGCCTCCGGCGCGAAACTGACTGGCATCTTCCTGTTCCTCAAAGAGCGAAGGGAGGCGATTTATTCACGTAACACACCAGCGTCAATTTGCGATTCACGCCAGATGCTATCAAGATGAATGCAAGGCATAGCCAAGTGCTATGCCAGTAAATATCGACGCGACACCCCATCCACCTAGAATAAATTTCCGTATACCAAACAGTGATTTGCATATTGATTCTGGCAAATCGCTTCGCCTGGCACGATCAGAACTCGATCGTCGCGCGCAACGTGGCGACGGTGACACGCTCGGCATCGGCCTCGCCGCCGCGGTTCCAGATGAACTGCAAATCGGGCTGCAATGTCAGGAACTTGGTGAGCTTGTCCGCATAGCTTAGCTCGATCGCGTTTTCGCTCGCGGTGGTATGCGTGCCGCCGCCGCGCAGCAGATCGCGGTAGCCGCCCGAGAGATAGGCCTGGTTGACGCCGAGCGAGAACTGGCTGTCGTCACGCCCCGGCACGATCTTGCTGACCAGGACGCCCGCCTGCCAGCCGCCCTTGTAGGGCGTGGTCTTGCCGTCGGAGATGCCGGCGCGGACGAACAGGCTGGCCGCGAACGGACCGTCCTGGTTGCCGATCGCCTTTTGCGCGATCGCATAGACGCCGCGTGCCTTGCGCCGCACGGGATCGCCGGCGCCATCCACCGCGGCGATATCGTCCTGCCGCTGGCTGTAGCCCCATGCGCCGATCGCGAGCTTGTCGCCGTCCTTCTCCACCCCGGCCTCGCCGATCAGCAGCACGCCGTGATCGAAATCGAGCGCAGAGCCATGTTCGTCGCCCAGCGCGCCGGCGGTGGCGTTGAGCACCGCGACGCGTGCGAAGCCGGCGCCGCCGAAGCGCTGCTCGACCCGCACCGCCAGCGCGGTGGTCGGGAAGATCGACGGGCCGTTGGGCCCGGTCGCGGCGATCTCCGAGCCGACGCCGAACGCCGGGGCGATCAGCAGGCCCGAGGCGTCGCTCGAATAGAATTCGCTGTTGAGGTCATAGAGGCCGGCGCGCAGCGTGGTGCGGCTGCCAAGCTTCTGCTCCACCCATGCCTCGAACAGGCGCAGCTTGGGCGATGCGACTTCGATATTGTCGATGCCCTGCAGCGTGCCCGCCGCATCATTGGGACGATCGCCCAGATTGTTGAGGATATCGACATGGAAGCTCGCGCCCTTCCAGCCGACGAGCCGATCGAGATCGCCATTGGCTTCGACGTTGAGGTCGTCGAGCCCGAAGCTGCGCATGCGGCGGCCGTCAGCAGCCACGCCCGATAGATCGACGCGATAGGTCGCGCCGAGGTCGAAAGCAGGCTCCTTCGTTTCCTGCGCGAACGCCGAAGTCGAAAAAAGCAGCGCCAGGGCCGTCGAGCCCCCGCCGAAAGTCCCACGCATGTCCCAATGCCCCAGTTCGCGGCATCCCCTGACACAATAATAGAGGCTTCGGCCCGAAGCGGCCCGGTTGCCCCCTATAATTGGCTTCGGGGCGGGTGCCGGTGCGGCAGCTGCACGGGAGACTCTTGTGAAGATCACGTCGCTCAACAAGGCAACGACGCAGGCCGCCGCGATCCTGGTGGCGATCACCGCCATCTCGGGCGGCACCGGGCTGTTCATCGTCGCCAAGGAGAACGCGGCGATCGCCGGGCAGGCTTCGTCCGCGGCTCTGCTCCAGAACCATATGGAAGCGGACATGATGCACGACGCGGTGCGCGCCGACGTGCTCAACGCGCTGGTCGGCGGCGACGGCGCCGCGCGCCAGCAAGTGGTCGCCGACCTCAAGGATCACCTCGCGACGCTGTCCAAGAACATCGACACCGATGCCGCGTTCGAGGGCGATGCGAGCGTCGTCGCGGCGACGAGCAAGCTCAAGGCGCCGGTGCTGAGCTATACCGATGCCGCCCAGAAGATCGTCGACGCCGCCGGCAACGATGCCGGCGCCGCGCGCGCGCAGCTGCCCGGCTTCATGGACCAGTTCCATGTGCTCGAGGGCACGATGGAGACCGCGTCGAAGGCGATCGAGGCGAATGCCAAGCAGGTCGCCGCCAGCTCGGCGACGCTCGGCACGATCGCGATGATCATCCTGGGCATCACGCTGCTCGCCGGCTTGGCCGCCGCGCTGCTGCTCGCCCACACTGCGCGACGCCTGCTCGTCCAGCCGCTGCTCGACCTTGCCGGCACGATGCGCGCGCTTGACGGCGGCGACCTGACCGTGACCGTGCCGCACACCACCCGCGAGGATGAGCTGGGCGGCATGGCCAAGGCGATCGACGCCTTCCGCGACAAGCTCAACGCCGCCGAGGCCGCCAAGGAAGCGCAGACCCGCCTGATCGTCGATACGATCGGCACCAGCCTGGACGCGATGGCGCGCGGCGACCTCAGCGTCGAGATCGACGCCGACCTCACCGGGCCGTTCGCCGGCCTCAAGCGCAGCTTCAACGATGCCGCGCAGGGCCTGCGCAAGCTGATCGGCAATGTCGTCACCGGCACCGAGAATATCCGCACCGGCGCCAACGAGATCGCTTCGGCCTCCGAGGATCTCGCCCGCCGCACCGAGCGCAATGCCGCGACGCTGGAAGAGACCAATGCCGCGGTCAATGCGATCGATCACCGGCTGAAGTCGATCGCGCTTTCCGCCAACGAGACGCTGGGCCGTGCCGATGGCGCGATCGCCGTGGTCGGCAATGGCCGCGCGATCGCCGACGAGGCGGTGCAGGCAATGAACCGGGTGAGCGAAAGCGCCAAGGGCATCGACTCGGTGATCGAGGGCCTCGACAAGATCGCCTTCCAGACCCGGGTTCTCGCGATGAACGCGGCGGTGGAAGCCGGCCGCGCCGGCGAGGCGGGCCGCGGCTTCGCGGTCGTCGCCGACCTCGTCTCGGCGCTCGCGATGCGTGCCGAGGAAGAGGCCGGCCGCGCCCGCGACCAGCTGACCCACACCCAGGCCGAGGTCGTCACCGCCGTCGAAGCCGTGATGAAGGTCGATGGCGCGCTTGCCGATATCTCGGGCGATGTCGGCCAGGTCCACGCGCTGATCGGCACGATGGCCGAAGACAACAACGCCCAGAGCCACGCGATCAGCCAGGTCAGCGAGGCGATCGGCGAGATGGATCGCGGCACCCAGCAGAACGCCGCGATGGTCGAGGAAACCTCCGCGGCCGCGCGCAACCTGACCCAGGAAGTCGACGGCCTGGCGGACAACACCGCCAGCTTCACGATCGCCGCACCGCAGGGCCGCAGCACGGCCCTGGCGGCACGCGCGACGATCACCGGGACGACTGTCCACTAATGGTTTCCCCTCCCTGCAAGGGAGGGGTTAGGGGTGGGTTAGAAAAGGACGGGCTCGATGCCCGGCCTTTTCTGTTCCGGCTGCCGTCTCGCCGGGCGCCCCCGGCATTCGCTGCGCTCGCAACCCACCCCCGCCCCTCCCTTGCAGGGAGGGGAGATTGGAACAGCCCAATGCTGACCCTTCGTTGCGCACCCGTTGCGCATGGCCCGGCAGATGCCTATCTGCGCGCGCATGGCAACCGAACTCTACGACCTCACCGTCCCCGTCTTCCTGCGCGGCTTCAAGGCGCTGGCGGCATTCCTCGACAAGGCACGCGCCTGGGCCGACGAGCAGGGCATCGCGCATGACGAGCTGCTCACGGCGCGGCTGCATGAGGACATGGCGCCCCTCACCTCCCAGATCCAGCGCGTCAGCGACAGCGCCAAGTTCGCGGTCGCGCGGCTCGGCGGGATCGAGGCGCCGGCAATGGCCGACACCGAGGCGAGCTTCGACGACCTCCAGGCGCGCATCGCCGCGACCGTGGAATTCCTCAACTCCGTACCCCGCGAGGCGATCGACGGGCGCGAGGATGCCGATGTCGAAGTGAAGACGCCCAACCGCAGCTTCCACTTTAAGGGGCTGCCCTATCTCACCGGCTTCGTGCTGCCGAACTTCTATTTCCACATGACCGCCGCCTACGCGATCCTGCGCCACAAGGGCGCACCGGTCGGCAAGATGGACTATCTGGGCGGGATCTGATGGTCCGGGTCGCGGTGATCGGCGCGGGTGCCATTGGCGGCACCCTCGCCGCCTGGCTCGCCCAGACGCATGACGTGACGGTCTGCGCGCGCTCTTCGCTCGGCAATCTCGAGGTAGAGACGCCGGAGGGACTGATCCGCGCGGCACCGCACATCATTACCGACCCCGCCTTCGCGACCCAGGCCGATTGGGTGCTGTGTACCACCAAGACCTATGACTGCGACGCCGCCGCGGCCTGGCTGCCCCGCCTGATGGGGCCGACGACGCGGCTCGCGGTGATCCAGAACGGCGTCGAGCAGCGCGAGCGCTTCCCGCAGGTGCCCGCCCAGCGTACCGTGCCGGTGATCATCGACCTGCCCGCCGAGCGCAGTGCGCCGGGCCGCATGATCCAGCGCCGCAACGGCACGATCCATGTGCCCGAAGGCGAAGCCGGCGAGGCACTGGTCGCGCTGTTCGCCGACACCCCGATCGACGCGCAGACCACGCCGGACTTCACCACCGCCGCCTGGCGCAAGCTTGCGATCAACTGCTCGGGCATCGTCAGCGCCCTCACCCTGCGCCCCGCCGAAGTGGCGAACGACCCGGGCGTGGCGGAGGTGATGCGCGTGCTGGTCCGCGAGTGCATCGCGGTGGGCCGCGCCGAGGGCGCCGACCTCAAGGACGGGCTTGCCGACAAGGTGGTCGAGTGGACCACGCGCGCCCATCCGCAGTCGGTCAATTCGCTCCACGCCGACTTTGCCGCCGGGCGGATGAGCGAAGTCGATGCGCGCAACATGGTGATCGTCCGGCGGGGCGCGAAGCACGGCATCGACACCCCGATGAACCGCGCGCTCGCATCTCTACTGATTGCCGCGTCCACCCGGAATTAACCGCGCCTGCCGAGAACAAGGCGATGCGCATGCTGCTGTTCAATCGAAGCTTCGGCCTCCTGCTGCTCGCCGCGCTGGCGGGGCTGTACGGCATCTTCGCCTTCGACCTGTTCCAGGACGAGGGCGGCACGATCACCGGCCGCCGCATGCGGATCGAGGTCGATGAATTCCTGCTCTACGGCTCGGCGCTGACGCTGCTGCTGTTCGGCTTCGGGCTCAACCAGCATCACGGGCGGCTGCGCGAGCGCAAGAAGCGGCTGCGGGCCGAGCGCGACGCGCGCGATTTCGGCTATCACGACGCGCTCACCGGCCTGCCCAATCGCCGCGCCTTCGATGAGGCGCTGGCCCGGGCGCAGGGGCTCCACGCCGTGCTGATGCTCGACCTGAACGGCTTCAAGGCGATCAACGACACGCATGGCCACGGCACCGGCGACGCAGTGCTGCGCGTGGTCGCCGATCGCATCGCCGGCGCGGTGCGCGATGGCGACACCGCGGCGCGGCTGGGCGGCGACGAGTTCGCCGTGATCGCGCCCGGGCTCGACAATCCCGAGACTGCCAAGGCGATCGCCGCGCGCCTCGCCGCCAGCATCGCCCGCCCGATCTTCGTCGAAGGCCGTACGCTGCACGTCGGCACCGGCATCGGCATCGCGCTGGCTCGCGGCAGGGACCTTGCGCCCGAAGAGCAGACCCGCCGCGCCGACCGCGCGCTCTATGCCGCGAAGCGCAGCGACGGCGTTGCATGGCGCCTCTACGCGCCCGAGCTCGAAGCCTGACTCCCCTTGCAATGTAGGATTTCGGCTGCTTGGCTTGCGCGGTCCGGCACGCTGCCGGCCGCTCTTTCAAATGTTGGAAATATAGGGCCGGTCTCGCGCAAGGATGTTGCGAGATGCGGCGCATTTCCGCGAACTGTGTCAACCTAGGAAGCCGAGAAAATCGCCATTGGTGCCACCTTCGTGACCTTTGGCGATTCGCTGTCATCGGCGTTGTAGGATCTCAGATCTCGGCGATCCGCGTGCCCAGCCGCGCCGCTTCCTCGCGGTCATGCGTGACCATCAGGATCGGCAGGCCGAGCGCGTCGCGCAGCCGCTCGATCAGCGCCATGATCTCCTCGCGCCGCGCCCGGTCGAGCGAGGACAAGGGCTCGTCGAGCAGCAGGAAGCGCGGGTTGGAGAGCAGCGCCCGCCCGATCGCCACCCGCCGCGCCTCGCCGCCGGAGAGCGTCCGCGGCCAGCGATCGAGCAGGTGCGCGATGCCGAGCAGCGCGATCGTCTCGTCGACATCCAGCCCGTCCGCGCCGCGCCGCCCGTAGAGCAGGTTAGCCCGCACGCGCAGGTGCGGGAACAGCCGCGGCTCCTGGAAGACATAGCCGGCACGCCGCTCGGCCGCCGGCAGATCGACCCCCGCCGCCGCCTCGAACAGCGTCTCGCCGCCGACGCGCACATGCCCGGCATCGGGCTCGACCAGCCCGGCGACCATGTTCAGCACGCTGGTCTTGCCGGCACCGGAAGGGCCGAACAGCACGGTCAGCCCCTGGCCCGCTTCGATCCGGCAGGCGATCTCGGCCTCGCCGAGGCGCTTGGTCAGGTCGAGGTCAAAGGACATGCAGCCCCCTGCCGGCGCGCCGCGCGATCAGCTCGGAGGCGAGCAGCGCGCCGAGCGAGAGCAGCACCGAGATCCCCGCCAGCCGGAGCACCTGCCCCTCGCCGCCCGGCATCTGCAGCGCGGCGTAGATGGCGAGCGGCAGGGTCTGCGTCTCGCCCGGGACATTGGAGACGAAGGTGATCGTCGCGCCGAACTCGCCCAGCGCGCGTGCGAAGCCGAGCACCGCCCCGGCGAGCACGCCGGGCAGGCTGAGCGGCAGCGTCACGCTTGCGAACACCCGCCAGCGCCCAGCTCCCAGCGTCGCGGCTGCCTGTTCGAGCCGCCGGTCCACCGCTTCGATCGACAGCCGCATCGCGCGCACCATCAGCGGCAATGCCATCACGGCCGAGGCGATCGCCGCGCCGGTCCAGCGGAACAGCACCGACACGCCGAACCAGCTCTCCAGCCAGCTGCCGATCGGCCCGCTCGGCGCGAAGGCGAGCAGCAGCAGCCAGCCGGTCACCACCGGCGGCACCACCAGCGGCAGGTGCACCACGCCGTCGAGCAGCAGCTTGCCCGGAAACCGCCCGCGCGCCAGCAGCCAAGCCAGCGCGAACGCCACCGGCAGCGATGCCAGCACCGCCACGCCGCCGACCTTGAGCGACAGCCAGACGATGCCCCAGAGCTCGGGTGTCACAGCGGCAGGAAGCCGAAGCGGCGGAAGATCGCCCGCCCCTCGCCGCTCAGCAGGAAACGGCGGAAGGGCTCGGCATCGGGGCTGGTCGAGGCCTTGAGCCGGGCAATGGGATAGCGGATCGGCGGGTGGCTGTTCACGGCGAAGACCGCGACGACGCGGACCGCGCTGGATGCCCGGGCGTCGGTGGCGTAGACGATGCCGCGCGGGGCGGCGCCACGCTCGACCAGCGCCAGCGCCGCGCGCACGCTCTCGGCCCGCACCACATTGGGGGACACCGCCGCCCAGCGCCCGCTCCGCTCGAGCGCGGCCTTGGCGTAGCGCCCCGCCGGTACCGAGTCCGGGTCGGCGATCGCCACCCGCGTCGTTCCCAGCGCCCGCAATTCGTCATAGGGTCGGGCCGGTGGCGTGCCGGCGGGGGCGATGATCACCAGCCGGTTGCCGAGGAACGCCGCCCGCGTGCCCGGCACGATCAGCCCGCGCTTCTCGATATCGTCCATCCACGGCTCGTCGGCCGAGACGAACAGGTCCGCCGCCGCCCCGGCCGCGATCTGCCGCGCCAGTGCCGAGGACGCCGCGAACGAGCAGACCGGCCTGGCATGGCCCTTCGCCGCCCAGGCGTCCGACGCGGCAAGCATCGATTCCTGCAGGCTCGCCGCCGCCAGCACCAGCGGCGGGCGCGGCGCGGCGTGGGCCACAAGCGGCGCCAGCGCCGTCGCGCCCATGCCGGCGAGCAGCGCGCGCCGGCCGATCTCTCGCTCGATCGTCATGCCCCTTGCCTGACAGCCGCCACGCAGCGAGGCAAGGCTCTTGCTTCGCCGCGAAACGCCGGCACCATTTTTGAACAGGCGGCCTCCGAACACCGGCTGGACAGGACCAACCGCCTGACATACCTCCCCTTTCAAGGGGGAATCACGTGAACCGAGCAATCGGCTGCGCGGTGCTCGCGGGGCTTGCCTGCGCGACGCCGGGTCATGCACAGCAACGTCCGGCGGGCGGTGCCCGGATGACGGCGGCCGAGCTCTTCGCCTTTGCCGACGCGGCGCGCGACGCGGGCCGCTATGAGGATGCCGAGGCGGCCTATCGCGCGCTCGCCGCGGATCCCGACCCGGAACTGCGCACCGAGGCACGCTTCCGGCTGGGCATGATGCTGGCCGATCGCCAGCACAAATATCGCGACGCCGCGATCGAATTCCGCCGCATCCTCGACGACAAGCCCGGCGCCGCCCGCGTTCGGCTGGAGCTGGCGCGGATGGATGCGCTGCTCGGCAATGTCGGCGCCGCGCAGAAGGAGCTTCGCGCGGCGCAGGCAAGCGGCCTGCCGAAGGAGGTGGACCAGCTAGTCCGCTTCTACGCCGCGGCGCTCAATGCGCGGAAGCCGATCGGCTTCTCCGTCGAAGGCGGCATCGCGCCCGACAGCAACATCAATCGCGCCACCAAGTCCGAGACGCTCGGCACGATCATCGGCGACTTCTCGCTGGACAGCAGCGCCCGCGCCCGCTCGGGCGTCGGCGGATGGCTGCGCGGCCAGGCCTATTGGCGCAAACCGATCGATCGCCGCGTCAACCTGCTCGTCCGCGCCTCGGCCAGCGGCACGCTCTATCGCGCCTCCGAATTCGACGACATCGCCACCTCGCTGGAAGTCGGCCCCGAACTGAGCCTGGGCGCCGACCGGTTCAGCATCGCCTTCGGCCCCGGCCAGCGCTGGTACGGCCTGCATCCCTACAGCTTCACGCTGGGGGGAAGCGCCAATTGGCAGCATCCGCTGGGCAAGCGAGCGCAATTGCGCATCGACGGCGCGGCGGCCTCGGTCGACAACAAGCTGAACGATCTCCAGGACGGCGGCAGCTATGCGCTGGCGGTGTCGATCGATCGCAGCCTCTCGGCACGCTTCGGCGGCGGCATCCAGCTTTCCGGCACCCGCGAGGCGGCGCGCGATCCCGGCTATGCAACGGCGAGCGGCGGCTTCAACGCCTATTTCTTTCGCGAGATGGGCCGGACCACCGCAGTCGTGACGGCGGGCTACACTCATCTCGAAGCCGATGCGCGACTGTTTCTCTATCCCGAAAGGCGCCGCGACGATCGCTTCAGCGCCAGCCTGTCGGGCACGTTCAGAAGCATCCGGATCGGTGCGTTCGCGCCCTTGGCCAGGCTGCGCTGGGAACGTAACAAATCTACGCTAGAACTCTACGATTACAGCAGAATATCTGCTGAATTCGGCATTGCTGCAGCGTTCTAAAAAGGGGGGAACGATGAACAGGAAGATTGCGCTCGCTTGTTGCACCGCGCTTGGACTGACGCTCGCGGGCTGTTCCGGCGGTGGCGGCGGCGGCGGTGGTGGGGTCAACACCACGCCGGCGCCTACGCCCAGCCCGTCGGCGAGCCCGAGCCCCTCGCCGAGCCCCAGCCCTTCGCCGACGCCGAGCCCCTCGCCCAGCCCGAGCCCAACTCCCACGGCAACCGCCAATGACGATCTGATCGCGCCGCTGGTCAGCGAAAGCTTTCGCAACGTCGCCTCGAAGGGCAGCGTCAGCGTTCCCAAGAGCGGCGCGGTGGTCAGCACCTCGGCCGGCACGGTCGCGCTGACCTTCTCCTACGATGCCGCCAGCCAGGCCTACACCGTCTCCGACGGCACGCTCACGCGCACCTTCGGGCCCGGCGCGATCGATCCCTCGCAATCAACCGCGACCCTGACCACCTACAAGTTCAGTTCGGGCACCACGACCGAATATCTGAGCATCACGACCCCCGGCACCGGCACGGGCAAGACCAAATATGTCGGTGGCGGCTTCTGGCAGCGCCAGGTCGACGGCGCATCGACGGTGAACGGAACCTTCGTTTCCTTCTCCTACGGCGTGAAGACCCCCGACGGATCGCTGCCGCGCACCGGCACGGCGAGCTTCGACGTCAACCTGCTCGGCGTTCGCAGCTTCAGCAGCGACATCTACGCGCTCGCTGGAACAGGCGTGCTGAACGTCGACCTGCAGAGCGGCGCCATCGTCGCGAGCGGACGCTATAACGAGGCCAACACGACCAACGGCGCCGGCCCGACCGGGCTGGGTTGGAAGGCGACCGCGATGCTCTCGTCGAGCAGCAACAACTTCACCGGCACGATTTCGCTCGACGATGCCGGCAGCGGCGAATTCCACGGTGCGCTGTTCGGCCCCAGCGCGGAGGAAGTCGGCGCGACCTTCTCGACCAACCCGAGCTCGGACGTGGCCTCGACCGGCACCATCTATGGCGCGCGCGGAAGCACGCTGCTCAATCAGCCAAGCACCCTGCTCGACAATCCGACCAGCGACACCTTCTATCACCCGATCTCGCGCTCGATGACGGCGCAGCTCGACGGCAGCAGCAAGGTGACCAGCGCTGCGCAGGCGCCGCAGCTGGCGGCGATCTACAAGAGCCAGAACGGCACCTCGACTACCCTGTTCGGCGCCGACGGCCATATCTCGTCGCCGGTCGCCAATCCGGGCTTCACGATGGTCTACCAGATGTCCGACGTGAACGCGTCCTATCTGCGCGCCGGTCTGGCGCTCGACCGGCGCACCAGCCTCAACCAGTTCGACGCCTTCCTCTATGGCTTCGACACGCCGAACGCGAACGTGCCGCGCACCGGATCGGCCGCGTTCAACGTCACGATGAACGGTGGCGTCGCGGCCCCGGGCGCACAGCTTCAGACGCTGTCGGGCTTCGGCAGCGTGACCGCCAATTTCGCGACCGGCGCGCTCTCGACGCTCGGCACCTATACGGTGACCAACAACGTGCCCGGGCTCGGCCTGGGTGGCGGCAGCACGGCCGACAGCGGCTCCTGGACCGGCAGCGGCACCATCTCGGCAACGAGCAACGCCTTCACCAGCAGCATCGCGCTGGCCGGCGCCACCAACTATAGCGGCAATGCCTCGGGCCAGTTCTTCGGCCCGGCGGCGGACGAAGTCGGCGCCGCCTTCCAGGCCAGCTCGGCCGGCGGGGCGATCGCGACCGGCACTCTTGCCGGCAAGCGCGGCAGCGACACCACCGCGTCGCAGACCGGCTTGCTCGGCCTCACCACGCGGACGACGCTGACGGGCACCGACGCGCAATATTATGTGGTCCCCGACCTCAGCCCGTCTCAGCAGGTCACTGTCGATGGCAGCATCGAAGTCACCTATGATCCCGCCGACAAATCCTATGTCTTCCAATCGGTGACGACGGGCGTCGGCTTCGGCACCGCGGTGCCGATCTCGGTCACGGTCGCCCGGAGCGACCTGGATGCCGCGCACAGCGACGCGCTGTTCGACGTCTATCACGGCGCCAATTACGACGCGCGGATCTTCAAGCCTGGGGCTGGCAACAGCCAGGTCGCGCTGACCTATACGAGCTTCGCCAACATCACCCAGTCCACCGTGAAGGACGGGCGCGCCACCCGGACCGAATATTACGTCCCGTTCGGCGGGCAGACGCCGAACTTCCAGATGCCGAAGACCGGCACCGCGACCTATACCGGCGTCGCCTATGGCAGCGGCTATGACGGCAATTTCAAGCACGAAGCCACGCTCAGCGGCACGAGCAATTTCGACGTCAATTTCGGTACCGGCACCATGGGACTGGCGCTCAACCTTAGCTCGACCGACCGCACGAATGGCGCGTCGCGGGCGCTGGGAACGTTCCAGTTCGCCAACAGCGTGGTGGGCGGCTGCAATGGCTGCGTCACCAATTCCTTCTTCCTGACGACCTACGGCGCGGCCAGCGGCTCCGCGTTCGGCAAGTTCTTCGGCCCCAACGCCGCGGAGTTTGGCGCGAACTTCACGCTGAACATCGACAGCCCGAACGGTCAATCAGGCTCCTCCTCGACCTTCGCAGGGGTGACAGTGGGCAAGAAGAACTGACCCGCAGTCCTATCGCCGAGCCACGCGCCGGCGCCCGTCGTGGCATCGAGCGGCTCGGCGATCAACTGGCGCGGCCTGGCAGCATCTCGCCCGATCCGGCGAATGGCGCACGGGACAACCACTTAGGTTTCAATATATTGGAGAGCCAAGATAAATTGGCAGAACGCGATCCAATCTGGTTATATCGAACCTACAACGAATAATTCCCTCAATATAGTTCACACAACGTAACAATAGTCCGGAATGGTTTCGGTGGCGGAACACACCGAAACCGCGCTAAATTTACCGTTGCAATCCCCAGCGCCTTTTGCGACCCATGTATTAAGTCGCACAAAAAACAAGAAATATCTGATTCTACGGGGTGGGGATTCCGTTCTTGTCTGCGTCTCATGCACTCTTCCGCGAGGAAGCAGTCAAATATCGTGCCGATAGACTGCACGGCGAAGTAAATATCGCCGTTCCGTTATCCTGGCAGGCTATTGGCTTCTTGATAATCGTCGCACTTGGCATCGCGCTGGCGTTCCTCGCCACTGCTTCCTATGCCCGTGTCGCAACCGTGAGCGGCGCAATCACGCTCGATACCGGGATGGCGACCATCGTGCCGTCGCGCGCCGGCATCGTCGCTGCGGTCCGCGTTCGCGAAGGCCAGCGCGTCGCGGCGAACGCGCCGCTGCTCGACATCCGCGCGGAGGAATCGCAGTCGAACGGCGCGACCGCCCCCGAGCGAATCCGCGACGCCCTCGGCGTGCAGGACCAGCGCCTGTCGCGCCAGGGCGAGTTCATCCTCCAGGCGGCCGACGCCGAGCGCGCGCAATTGGCTGCGCAGGCGACGGGCCTTGCCGGCGAGTTGCAGAGCCTTGAAGCGCAGCTGGCCGATCAGCAACGCCTGGTCGCCAGCGCCCGCACCGATTTCGAAAGTGCCCGTCAGATCGCCGACCGCGGCTATATCAGCCGCCGCGATCTCGACACGCGCGAAGCCGCGCTGCTTTCACGCCAGCAGCAACTGTCCCAGCTGGAGCAGTTGCGCGCGAGCAAGCGCTCGGACCTGCTCAAGACCCAGCGGGCGATCGCGCAGTCCGCAGCGCAGGCGGAGGCACAGATGGCCGGCAACCAGTCGAACCGCGCCGAACTCCTGCAGCAGATCGCGCAGGCGGACGTCGCGCGGGGCTATCAGCTCACCGCGCCGATCGGCGGAACCGTGAGCGCCCTCACCGCGCGCCTGGGCCAGCCCGCCGCGCTCCAGCAATCGCTGATGACGATCGTTCCCGACGGTGCGCAGACCCGGGTCGAGCTCTACGTCCCCACCGCTGCCGCAGGCTTCCTGGCGCCCGGCCAGGAAGTGCGCCTGGCCGTGGACGCCTTTCCCTATCAGCAATTCGGCACGATCACCGGCAAGATCAGCGAAATCGCGGGGGCGCCGATTTCGCGCCAGGGGCCGAACGGGCCGACGCCCTTCTATCTCGTCACCGTCCAGCTCGCGCATCCCTGGGTGCGGGCGTTTGGGCGCCAGCAACCGCTTCTGCCCGGCATGACGCTGACCGCGCGGATCGTCACCGAGCGACGGAGCCTGATCCAGTGGTTGTTCGAACCTCTTTTCGCGGTACGCAATCGATGAGCCATGGACTTGATCTGGGCCTGTTCGGCCGCCGCCGCGTTCGCCTGGTGCGCCAGACCGAGGTGGCGGAATGCGGCCTCGCCTCGCTCGCCATGGTGGCCAATTTCCATGGCTTCGGCACCGATCTCGGCACGCTGCGTCGGCGCTTCCAGCCTTCGCTGCGCGGTGCCGCGCTCAAGTCGCTGATCGGCATGGCCGACGCGGTAGGGCTCACCTCGCGTGCAGTGAAGCTGCCGCTCGATCAGCTCGGCAATCTCCACCTGCCCGCGATCCTGCACTGGAACATGAACCACTATGTGGTGCTCGAGACCGTGCGTGGCGGCAAGGCGCTGGTCCATAATCCCGAGGGCAGCTCGCGCTGGCTTTCGCTGAGCGAGATCTCGAACCACTTCACCGGCGTCGCGCTCGAACTGCGCCCGGCGGAGGATTTCACGCCGGCGAACCAGCGCCAACACCTGCGGCTGCGGCAGCTCTGGCGACACATCACCGGCCTCAAGCGCGCCATGGTGCAGACGCTGGTGCTGAGCCTGGTGATGCAGGCCTTCGTGCTCGCCTCGCCCTATTACATGCAGGTGGCACTGGACAGCGTGCTGCCCGCAATGGACCGCGATCTGCTCGCAGTGCTGGCGCTCGGCTTCGGACTGTTCACGCTGATCAATGCGGGTGCGTCGCTATTGCGCTCGTTCGTGCTGCTCTCGGCAGGCACGGCGCTGGGCTACGGCGTCGCCGCGAACGTCGCACGGCGCCTCCTGCGCCTGCCGGTGTCATGGTTCGAGAAGCGCCATGTCGGCGACGTGCTGTCGCGCTTCCAGTCGATCCAGCCGATCCGCCAGTTTCTCACCGAAGGCGCCGTGGGCTCGGTGCTCGACGGCAGCCTCGCGATCTTCACGCTCGCGATCATGTTCTTCTACAGCCCGGCGCTGGCACTCGTCGCGCTCATCGCCTTCGGCCTTTACGGCCTTGTCCGTGCGCTCACCTTCGCTGCCCAGCGCGAGGCGCAGGAAGAAGCGATCATGATGTCGGGCAAGGAACAGTCGACGATGATCGAGTCGTTGCGCGGGATCGTCACCCTGCGGCTGTTCAACCGGGAAGCGGCGCGCCACGCGCTGTGGCAGACGCGGCTCACCGATGCGATGAATGCCAGTGCGTCGCTCTCGCGCCTCGCCGCATGGCAGTCGACCGCGAACACGCTGATCTTCGGGGTCGAGATGATCGTCGCGACTTGGCTGGCCATCGGCTTCGTGCTCGATGGCGGATTCAGCGTCGGCATGATCTTCGCCTATATGGCCTACAAGACGCAGTTCCTGCAGCGCGCCGCGTCGCTGATCGACCAGGGGATCGCCTTCAAGATGCTCGGGCTGCACCTCGAGCGGCTTTCCGACATCGCGCTCGCCGACCAGGATGTGAGTTTCACGCGCGAGGCACTGCCGCGCGAAACCCCAATGGAGGGCGCGATCGCGCTGCGCGGCATCAAGTTCCGCTACAGCCCGACCGACCCTCTCGTGCTCAACGGACTCGACCTGGACGTTGCTCCGGGAGATCATGTCGCGATCACCGGGCCGTCGGGCGGAGGCAAGTCGACCCTGGTCAAGATCCTGCTGGGCCTGGCCGAACCCGACGAAGGCGAAGTGCTGATCGACGGCGTGCCGCTGCACCGCTTCGGCCACAAGAACTATCACGACCAGATCGGGGCGGTGCTGCAGGACGACCATCTGTTCGCAGGCAGCCTGGCCGAGAATATCGCGCTGTTCGACGATGCGCCCGACATGGCGCGGATCGCCGAGGCGGCCACGGTCGCGGCGCTGCACGACGACATCGCGGCGATGCCGATGGGCTATGAAACGCTGGTCGGCGACATGGGCTCGTCGCTGTCGGGCGGCCAGAAGCAGCGCCTGCTGCTAGCCCGCGCCCTCTATCGCAAGCCCCGCGTGCTGGTGATGGACGAGGGGACGTCGCACCTCGACCCCGCGCGCGAGCAGGCGGTCAACGCCGCAGTGGCGCAACTCGGCATCACCCGGGTGATCATCGCGCACCGGCTTGAGACGATCCTGTCGGCGCAGCGCATCTATGCGGCGCGCGGCGGCGTGCTCGAGGACATCACCAGTCAATTCGCTCCCATTCGCGAACAGCTGAGGGCCAACGCGGGATGAGCAAGGCTGATGGGATCAGCACATCAAGACTTCGCCCTTTTCGATCGGTGTTATTCCGTGAATATTTTGCCGAGATTTTTTCGTTATATTCGCATTAATTTGAATAACACCAAACTGATCTAGTTAAACTTGCAAAACCAATATCAAATTAAGAAACATCATTTGACAGAACAAAGCCCTGATAACATCATCAATTCTACTGCGAATCGCAGCATTTATTGAACGACAATAGGGTGATTACCATGCCTTCTACGATTTGCGCCCTTACCATTGAAGATATCGACCTTGTCGATGGCGGCAGCAGCGTCACCGAAGCATTCATGGCCGGTGTCGCAGGCATGAGCGCAGCGCGGACTGTTGCCGCTCTTGCCGGCGCGTCTTCGGGAGGAACTGGCGCGGCGGTCGTCCTGGTCGGCGGCTTCGCTGTCGGCGTCGCGCTCTACTACATTACCGACTGATATCACGGGGGAAATATCATGCAGGAACTTACCCTTCGGGAAATCGAGCAGATCGACGGCGCGTCGCTTCAGGGCGCTGCCCTGGTTTGCGGCGCAGTCGTTCTTGGGGCGGCCTTTGGCGTTATTGCAGCGCCCGCGATCGCCGCGGGCGTAGCCGCAGGCGCGATCGGCGGCGCGGCGAGCGCCGGCATCGTCAGCACCGGCCTGTGGAACGCCTTCAACTGATCCGGCGGAAGAATCTCCTGGCAGCCCCGGGAGATTTTCGAATGAGGTACCGATGAAAGTGGTTGCCAATCTGATCGTAGCAGGAGCGATCCTGTTGTTCGTGGAGCTCTTCGCCCGCACCCATGCCTGGCCCTATGCGGTTCTCCCTGCCGCCTTGCTGGCAGGCTGGCTCGTCGTGGCTTGGCAGAACCGGAATCGGACAAGGGGTCAGACCGGCCGCTGATCGGAGCTGAATGCCACCGCATCGCAAATTCAGACCATCGGCCGCGCGACGATCATGCAGGTCGCCGGCCGGCAAGGAAGGAACTCGTCATGCACAATTCCAAAGGAACGCCGCTCTCGGCCAATGAAGTCAATGCCGTATCGGGCGGCCTGATCATCATCCCGGTGATGATCCCGGTGGCGGAAGCTGCCCAGGCCCTTGCGGGGGCGATCGCGGCAGCCGCAGGCGCCGCGGCGGCCGCTGGGGGCGCAGCCGGAGACGCCGCGGCCGGACTGGCCCTCTAGCACTGGCCGGCGGGGAGCCGAGCCCCGCCGACAGCAGGCAATCGAAAGAAGCGAAACGCTCCCGCCGAAAGGCGGCGGGAACGAACCCTGCCGCGCGTTCACACGGCAGCCATTGGAAGGAGTTCGCCATGTCTCATGTCATCGAGAATCTGGCGGTCGACGAGATCGCCCTGGTTGCCGCCGGCGCGTCCGTCACACCGCCGACATGCCCCTATCCGCCGGGCTTCGACCCGACCGGATCGGACCCCTGGTTCCCCTGGGGTCCCTGGGGGCCGCCCGAACCTCCATTCTTTCCGGATGAGCCGGCGCTCTGATCGCCGTGCCGTCCCTCCCATTCCTCACAGCGCCAAGGAGAGCATGATGCGCGACTTGAACGAAGCCGAAATCGAAAAGGCCAATGGCGGCCTGAGCAACGACCATATTCCCACTTTCCCGGGCGATCCGTTCCCTGGTCCGTGGGATCCCTTCCCCGGCCCCGGCATGCCCGGGCCGACCAATCCGCTCCCGCCGGAGCTTCCCTACAATTGAGGCACACCGAAACGGGTCGCCGGAAACGTCCGGCGCGCCCGTTCCGGCGCAAGGGATGCCGGCTTCTGCACCCGGCATTCGTCACGACATGCAGACTAGAAAGGGGATGACCATGACGACGACTGCAATGACCAACAGCGACATCCACGAACTCTCACTCGCGGAAGTCGACGCGATTTCGGGCGCTTCGCACGAAGTGGCCGAGGCATTTCTCATCGGCGCCGGTGCGGGCGCATTGATCGGCGGCTTTGCTGGCCCCGAGGGCGCCGCAGTGGGCGTGCTCGTCGGCGGCCTTGTCGGCGTCGCGCTCTACGAAATGCGCTGATTTAACAACCACAACAAATTTTCAGGAGAGAAATCATGATCACGCAGCAGAACCTCATCGCCGAACTCACCCCTGCCGAATTCGACCTCGTCGACGGCGGCAACATGGACGACGCCTATAACTTCGCCGCTGGCGCGGCCGTTGGCGGCGCCATCGGCTTCCTGATCGCCGGGCCCGCCGGTGCGGTGGTAATCGGGGCGGCCTATGGCGCCTGGGGTGTCGCGCTCGGCCGCGACGGCGTGCTCAATTGAGCAACCAGGCCGAGGCCAGGGCCAAGGCGTTCCCGGTACAGGTCGGCGGCGGATTGCTGCTGATCGCCGGGACGCTGCACGCCGGTCCGGCGCTGGCAATCCCGGTCATCGTGCTGACGCTCGGAACCCTGTCGGTCCTGCTGTGGACTCGGCACCGCGCAAAGCACGATTGACCCGATCGGCAAGATGGCGGGCGGCTGTGCCCGGGCCGCGCGGCCGAGCCGCGCCGTCCGTCATCCCTCGAACTGGTGGGACGAAACATGCGAACTTTGAACGACATCGAAATCGAGCAGGCGAATGGCGGCCTGAGCAACGACCATATTCCGACCTTCCCGGGCGATCCGTTCCCTGGCCCGTGGGATCCCTTCCCCGGCCCCTGGGATCCTTTCCCCGGCCCGGGCCTGCCGGGACCGACCTTCCCGCTGCCGCCGGAACTTCCGTTCAACTAAGCGCGGCAGCTCGACAAGAAACTGGCGCGGAGGCAACTCCGCGCCTTTTCCGTCGGCAAGACAGATCGACCGAGCCTATTCCTCGCCCATCCGGAGCGCCGCGATAAAGGCCTCCTGCGGGATCTGCACCGAGCCATACTCGCGCATCCGCTTCTTGCCTTCCTTCTGCTTTTCCAGAAGCTTCCTTTTACGCGTGATGTCGCCGCCATAGCATTTGGCGGTCACGTCCTTGCGCATCGCCGCGATGGTCTCGCGGGCGATCACCTTGCCGCCGATCGCCGCCTGGATCGGGATCTTGAACAGATGGCGGGGGATCAGGTCCTTCAGTCGCTCGCACATGCCGCGACCGCGCGTCTCGGCGGTGCCGCGGTGGACGATCATGCTCAGCGCGTCGACCGGCTCGCCATTGACCATGATCGACATCTTGACGAGGTCGCCCTCGCGATAGCCGATCTGCTCATAGTCGAAGCTGGCATAGCCACGGCTGATCGACTTGAGGCGATCGTAGAAGTCGAACACCACTTCGTTGAGCGGCAGCTCATAGGTGAGCTGGGCGCGACCACCGACATAGGTCAAGTCGCGCTGGATGCCGCGGCGGTCCTGACAGAGCTTGAGGATCGAGCCGAGATATTCGTCGGGCACGTAGATCACCGCCTTGATCCATGGCTCCTCGATCTCGTCGATGCGATTGGGGTCGGGCATGTCGGCGGGGTTGTGCAGCTCGATCGTGCGCGCCTCGGCCTCGCCGGCCGCCTTGGACAGGCGCAGGCGATAGACCACCGAGGGGGCAGTGGTGATCAGGTCGAGGTCATATTCGCGGGTGAGGCGTTCCTGAATGATCTCCAGGTGTAGCAGCCCAAGGAAGCCGCAGCGGAAGCCGAAGCCGAGCGCGGCCGACGTTTCCATCTCGAACGAGAAGCTGGCGTCGTTAAGGCGCAGCTTCGAGATGCTCTCGCGCAGCTTCTCGAAATCGTTGGCATCGACCGGGAACAGGCCGCAGAAGACGACCGGCTGGACTTCCTTGAAGCCCGGCAGCGCCTCGGCAGCGGGCCGCTTGGCGTCGGTCAGCGTGTCGCCGACGCGGGCCTGGGCGACTTCCTTGATCTGTGCGGTGATGAAGCCGATCTCGCCGGGGCCGAGGTCGGGCAGCTGCTCGATCTTGGGACGGAAGGCACCGACGCGGTCGATCAGGTGCGTGGTGCCCGCGGCCATGAACTTGATCTGCTGGCCCTTCTTGATCGTGCCGTCGATCACGCGGACCAGGATGACGACGCCGAGATACGGATCGTACCAGCTGTCGACCAGCATCGCCTTAAGCGGCGCATCCGCATCACCCTTGGGCGCCGGGATCCGTTCGACGATCGCGTCGAGGATCTCGTCGATGCCGATGCCGGACTTGGCGCTGGCGAGCACCGCGTTCGACGCGTCGATACCGATGATCTCCTCGATCTCGTGGCGCACCTTTTCGGGCTCGGCCGAAGGGAGATCGATCTTGTTGATGACCGGGATAATCTCGTGATCATGCTCGATCGACTGGTAGACGTTCGCCAGCGTCTGCGCCTCGACGCCCTGCGCCGCGTCCACCACCAGCAGCGCGCCCTCACAGGCGGCCAGGCTGCGCGAGACTTCATAGGCGAAGTCGACGTGACCCGGCGTGTCCATCAGGTTGAGGACATGGCCCTTCCACTCCAGGCGCACGGTCTGCGCCTTGATGGTGATGCCGCGCTCCTTCTCGATGTCCATATTGTCGAGCACCTGAGCGGACATCTCGCGCTCGGACAGGCCGCCGGTGCGCTGGATCAGCCGATCGGCCAGCGTCGATTTGCCGTGGTCGATGTGCGCGATGATCGAGAAGTTGCGGATCTTGGAAAGTTCAGTCGCCATAATCCGCGCGCGTTAGCAGGCGCGGGGCTGTGCCGGAACCCCCGGCGTCATCGCGGATTGCATCGCCATGGAACTGCGCATCGGTACCGCTGCCTGGGCATTGCCCCGCGACGTGCGCGACAGCTTCCCGCCAGGCGCCAGCAATATCGCGCGCTATGCCGGCTGCTTGCGCGCGACCGAGATCAATTCGAGCTTCTACCGCCCCCACCGCCGCGCTACCTATGAACGCTGGGCAGCGAGCGTGCCGGCCGACTTCCGCTTCGCCGTGAAGCTGCCCCGGTCGATCACCCACGAGGCACGGTTCGTCAATTGCGCGGCGGCGCTCGCCCGCTTCGCCGAGGAGACCGCTGGACTCGGCGGCAAGCGCGGTCCGGTGCTGGTGCAGCTGCCGCCCAGCTTCGCTTTCGACGCTGTGCCGGCGGAACGGTTCTTTGCCCAGCTGAGTGAGATCGTCGGCGGCTCGGTTGCGCTCGAGCCGCGCCACGCGAGCTGGTTCGCGCCTGAAGCCGAGGCATTGCTGGTCGCCCACCGCATCGCCCGCGTCGCCGCCGATCCCGCGCCGGTACCCGAGGCGGCAGTGCCCGGCGGCTGGCCCGGCCTCGCCTATTTCCGGCTGCACGGCAGTCCGCGCATCTATTGGTCCGCCTATGACGCAACGGCGCGCGCCGGCTGGATGGAAAAGGCGTGCGCCACTGGCGCCAGGGAGTGCTGGGTCATATTCGACAACACCGCCAGCGGTGCCGCCACGAAGGACGCGCTCGCCTTTTCTCACGAAACCTCGGCCTAGGCCCCTGCGCCGTTGCGACTTCTGCAATTCCTCCGAAACGCTTTTCCCGCTATCGCGCGTCGGTCCACAAAAGAGAGGGGGAACTATCATGACCTCGAAGTCCGCACGCATCGCAAAGCTGCTCATGGCTTCGGCCGCGCTGCTCGGCGCCGGCCAGGCCTATGCCCAGCGCCAAGCCAAGCCGACCAAGGGCCAGAAGATGCAGGAAGCCGCCGTGACCGACGTGCCGCATTGCGCGCGCAAGCTCGGCACGCTCTCGATCGTCGACGGCGACGATCCCAGCGGCTGGACCCAGTATCAGCTCGCGCCGCCCGCCAAGCTGCTGAAGGTGCTGGTGCAGCGCTCGGGCTGCTTCAACCTCGTCGACCGCGGCTCGGGCCTGCAGGCTGCGTCGCGCGAGCGCGCGATTGGCGGCAATCTCGGCCTGCAGCGCGGCTCGAATGTCGGCCAGGGCCAGATCAAGGCCGCCGATTATGTGCTCGTCGCCGAGGTGCAGGGCGCCAACAGCAATTCGAGCGGCAGCGGCCTGGGTGGTGCGATCGGCGGCCTGCTCGGCGGCCGGACGGGCGCAGCGATCGGCGGCGGCATCAAGTCGCGCAAGCTCGAGGCGAACACCGTGCTCTCGCTCACCAATGTCCGCACCACCGAGACGATCGCGGTGCAGGACGGCTATTACGCGAAGAACGACATCTCGTTCGGCGCCGGTGGCGGCGTCGGCTTCCTCGGCGGTGCGCTCGGTGCAGTTGGCGGCGGCTATGAGAACACCGATATCGGCCGGATCGTGACGCTGTCGTTCATCCAGGCCTATTCGAAGATGGTCATCGATCTCGGCCTCGTCCAGCCCGGCGACGCCGGCACCGCGCAGGCTGCCCCGGCCAAGACCTTCACGGCGCAGGGCCCCGTGGCGATGCGCACCGCTCCCGCCGCGACGGGCAAGATCATCCGCACGCTGCCGGTCGGCTCGATCGTCTATCCGACGGGCAACAAGAACGGCCTGTGGTGGGAAGTCGCCGACGAGAACGACAATGTCGGCTGGGTGCTGAACACCAAGCTGGCACCGTCCAACTGAGGCAAAACCGGGCGGCGCGATGCGGCGCTCGCCCGGTTTCCCGGAAACGAAAAAGGGCCCGGTGGCGGATCTGCCACCGGGCCCTTTTCTGTTCGTGATCCCAGCTTAGCGGGTGCGGCCGGTCAGCGAGACGCCGATGACGCGCGGCTCGTTGAGCACGGCGGCCATGTAGTTCTCGATCACGCCCTTGAGGTTCTTCTCGTTCGTGATGTTGCGGGCGAAGGCCGCGACTTCCCAGCTGCCGTTGCCGCCGGTGTAGCCGATCTTCAGACCGCCCTCGAAGTTGCCGTTCGAGTAGAACTCGTCGGTCTTGTAGAGCACGTAGTTGGTGTAGCCCTGCAGGTTCCAGTCGGTCGAGATGAAGACCTTGGAGCTGTCGCTGACCGGGATGTCATACCGCGCCGTGGCGTTGAGGTTGTATTCCGGCGCGTTCGGCAGCGGGTTGCCGTCGATCTGCGCGAAATAGGCCGGGGCGCCGAACACGGTACGGGTCACGATCGGATCGTTCACCGTGCAGACGAGCACGCCATTGAGCGCGCAGGCCTGGGCATAGACGCGCTTGTCCTTGATCTCGGTGTGGAGCCAGCTGGCACCCAGCGAGACCTGGAAGTTGCGCACAGGGTGGATGTTCAGCTCGGCTTCGACACCGTAGGCCTCGGCCTTGTCGGCGTTGAACAGCACGCCGTTGCCGTTCGAGTCGTTGCCGTTCAGCTGGATGTCGTTGACGTTGTAGTAGAAGCCGGTGAGGTTGAAGCGCACCTTGTTGTCGAACAGGCGCGACTTGATGCCGGCTTCGTAGGAGAGGATCGTCTCGGAATTCGCCGTGGTGAAGTCCGAGTTGAACACGGCCGAGCGGCCCTGGATCGTCGGGCCGCGGAAGCCGCGGGCGACACGGGCATAGACGCTCAGATCGTCGCTCGCCTCATAGAGCGCGCTCACGTCCCAGCTGGGTTGCGTGTCCGACATGCGGACATGGCGGCGACCGGTATAGGTGACGGCGTTCGTCGCGGTGTTGGCGGTCTTGAGCAGATCGGTGGTCTTGGTGTCCTCGGTCACGCGCACGCCGGCGGTGAGGCGGAACTTCGGCGTGATCTGGTAGCTCGCTTGGCCGAAGCCCGCCCAGCTGGTGTTCACGTCGTGCAGGCGCACCCAGTTGTTCGGGTTGTTGTTGGCGCCGAGCAGGAACCAGGCGCGCTGGTAGAACTCGGTGATGTCGCGGCTGTCGAAATACATGCCGCCGATCTGCCACTTGAACGGGCCCTCGCCGTTGCTGGAGAGGCGCAGTTCCTGCGTCCACTGGTCGAGATCGGCCAGGCGGCCCATCGACTCGCCATAGCCGTTGGGCGAGCCGCCGACTGGGAAGTCCGCCGCAGCGCCGCCGTCGGTATCACCGCGGCTATAGCCCGACGAGGTCTCATAGGCAGTGATCGAGGTCAGCGTGACCGGGCCGAAATCGAAGCTGTTGTTCCACGACATGCCGTAGGTGTTGTAATCCTGCGGATTGTCCATCGCCTCGTCGAAGCGGACCGTGGTGCGCGAGACGTTGGAGACGTCGTTCGAGCCCTTCTTGAGCGCCTGGCGCAGGAACAGGGTCGAGGTACCATTGTAGTTGCGCATGTGCGCCGAGAAGAGCGAGGTCCAGTCCTCGGTCGGCTTGACCAGCAGCTGGATGCGCGCGTCGCGCTCGTCGAAGCCGCCCATCGCGTTCTTGCGCGGGCCGTTGGTGCCGTCGAGGCTCGGGCCTGCATAGGCGTTGTCGACATAGTTTTCGCGGTGCTGGTACAGGCCCGAAACGCGGATCGCGACATTGTCGGCCAGCGGGCCGCCGATGCCGACATCGGCGTTGATGCTGTTGTAGCTGCCATAGCTCAGCGTGCCGCGCGCATCGAGCGCGTCGAGCGTCGGGCGGACGGTGTCGAACTTGACGATGCCGGCGGTGGTGTTGCGGCCGAACAGCGAGCCCTGCGGGCCACGCAGCACTTCGACGTGATCGAGGTCATAGACCGGGTTCGACTTGAGCACGACATGCTCGAGCACCACGTCGTCCTGGATGATCGACACGGGCTGCGAGGCGCCCAGGTAGAAATCGATATTGCCGAGGCCGCGGATGTAGAAGCGCGGGAAGATGCGGCCGGTAGTCGTCTCTGCGTAGAAGCTCGGCACCTTGCCCGAGAGCGAGAGCAGCGTGTCGTCGCCGGCGGCGGCGAAGTCGCGCGCGTCCTGGCCACCGATCACCGCGACCGACACCGGGGTGGTCTGCTGGTTCTCGGAGCGGCGCTCGGCGGTGACGACGATCTCGGTCGGCTCGTTGTCGGCGGCGGGGGTGGCGCTGTCCTGCGCCTGGGCGGTGCCGCTGATCGCGAGCGCGCCGAAAGCCGCGCCGAGATAGAGCGCGGTCTTGGTGATCCGGGTATGCATCTGGTGTTTCCCTGCTGTGCGGCCGGCGCGCAAAAGCCCGCGATCCCGCATGCACGGAATCGCGTGATCACCACGCCGGACATCCTGTTTTCGAAGCTTTTGTCAGCTCCTTGCCCGGGCGGTTAGGATCGGATTGTGTACGCGGCGTGACAGAATTGCGGAATTTTTCGCACCTGCAACATCAAGCTGTGGACGACTCGTCGATCTGCGCCAATTCAGCCTGCACTGCCTCGATCGCGGCGATCGCCTTGGCGAAGCGCTCCTCGTCCTGCCCCGAGACGAGCGCCCAGCGCACCCCGCGCCGCTCGAGCTCGGCCTTGCTCAGGTCGAAGAATTTCTGCCGCAATTCCTGCGTGCCGAACATCCGCGTGCCGTCCGGGCGCCAGGCCATGTCGATATCGAACAGCAGGTAGAGATCGGCGGTGCCCTGCCATTCGTCGAACCAGGGATCGCGCTCGCCGAACAGCATGTCGGCCCAGACCGCGGTCATCAGCGGATCGGTGTCGAGCACCAGCGGCCTGAACCCCGCTGCGATCATCGTGCGCATGCCGGCATCGTGGGTCTTCGCGATTTCGAGCAGGTCCTGCATCGTGAAGTCGATGCCCCGCGCCTCGGCATATTCGCGGCCATATTCGTCGACCACCTCGCCGCCGAGATGTGCGGCGATGCGGGGGGCGAGCGTGGACTTGCCGGTGCTTTCGGGCCCGTGAAGGCAAATGGAACGCAGTTTCATGCCGTCTTCTTGATCCAGTCGAGGAGTCCCCGGACCGCGAGGACCAGGAGAATCGCATAGAGTATCGTCGTAGGCCAGATTTCCTTTACGGCGAACAAAGGCACCGCAAACAGGTCCGCCGCGATCCACAGCACCCAGCTTTCCCATTTGCGGCGCGACTGCAGGATCTGCGCGGCGATGCTGATCACGGCGATGCTGCCGTCCCACCATGGATAGGCTGCGTCGGTGTGCGTGTGCATCAGCCAGCCCCAGCCTGCCGCGGCGGCGGCGCATATACCGGCCGCGAGAATGCGTCCGCGCCCGCTCAGCCGCTCGACCTGCACCTCGCCGCTTTCGGCGCGCGAGCGGGCCCAGTTCCACCAGCCATAGAGGTTGACCGCCAGATAGAAGAGCTGGAGCAGCGCGTCGCTGTAGAGCTTCTGCCCGAAGAAGACCCAGGCGTAGAGCGAGACCGCGACCAGCGCGAAGGGATAGTTCCACATGCTCCGCCGCACGACGAGCGCCACGTTGACCAGCACAAGAACGGCAGCGGCGATTTCGATCGAGCTCACTGATACGGCCTAGCAACAATCCGGGCGCGCCGTCGAGAGGGTTGCCCTCCCCTGCCTTGCCGCTACGGTGAGCGCCTAGATCGCGGGAGGAGAGGCCCTTTGCGTCATGTCGCGGTGATCGGTTCGGGACCAGCAGGCTATTATACGGCCGAGGCCTGCCAGAAGGTGTTCGGCGACGAAGTGAGGGTCGATATCCTCGACCGGCTGCCGGTGCCCTTCGGGCTGATCCGCACCGGCGTGGCGCCCGATCACCAGTCGATCAAGGGCGTGTCGCGGCGCTACGAGGCGGTGGCGCTCACCGACAATGTCCGCTTCGTCGGCAATGTCACGCTGGGCAAGGACGTCTCGCTCGACGAGCTGCGCGAGCTGTACGACGCCGTCGTGCTCGCCACCGGCGCGCCGCATGACCGCAAGCTGGAGATTCCTGGCGCCGAACTGCCCGGCGTGGTCGGCTCGGCCGCATTCGTCGGCTGGTATAACGGCCATCCCGACTATGCCGATCTCCACCCACCGCTCGACGGCCCCGCGGTGGTGATCGGCAACGGCAATGTCGCGCTCGACGTGGCACGCGTGCTCGCCAAGGCCGAGGACGAGTTGGAAGGCTCGGACATCGTGCTCCATGCGCTCGATTCGCTGCACGGCTCGCATGTCCACAGCATCACCCTGCTCGGTCGGCGCGGGCCGCACCAGATCGCGATGACGCCCAAGGAGCTGGGCGAGCTCGGCGAGCTGGCACACGCCGTGCCCGTGGTAGATCCCAGCGATTTCCCGCCGGTGGAAGACGATGGCGTGCTCGACCCCGGCCAGCGCAAGTCGGTCGGCCATCTGCGCCGCTATGCCCAGGGCATGCCCGAGAAGCCGATCCGCATCGTCTTCGACTTCTTCGCGATGCCGGTCGCGATCGAAGGCGAAGGCAAGGTCGAGCGGGTGATCGTCGAGCGTACCGCGCTGGGTCTGGACGGCAGCGCGCACGGCACCGGCGAGACCTATGCGATTCCCGCCAGCCTGGTGGTGAGCTGCATCGGCTATCGCACCCCGCCGATCGAGGGCGTGCCCTATGACGACAAGGCGGGGCGCTTCGCCAATCTCGACGGGCGGGTGCTGCCCGGCCTCTACGCGGTCGGCTGGGCGCGGCGCGGGCCGACGGGGACGATCGGCACCAACCGGCCCGACGGCTTCGCGATCGCTGAGAAGATTGCCGAGGATATCGCAGAGGGTTCGGGCAAGGCCGGGCGGCCGGGGCTCGACGCGCTGCTCGAACGGCGCGGGGTGGACCTCGTCACCTTCCGCGACTGGCAGAAGATCGACGCCGCCGAGATCGCCGCGGCCCGCATCGGGGCGCCGCGCGAGAAGTTCGTTTCGGTCGATGCGATGCTGGGTGCGAGGAAAAGCTGATGCGAAAGCTGATTCAGCGGCTTGCGTGACTCAAATAGCGTGGTTATAGGCGCCCCCTCGCAGTCGGGGTTCGCCCCGGAGGCGCCGGTCGGGGAATAGCTCAGCCTGGTAGAGCACTGTCTTCGGGAGGCAGGGGCCGGAGGTTCGAATCCTCTTTCCCCGACCAATTTCTTTCCCGCTAATTTCAGCACTTACAGCGGTGTGACCACCAGGGGTCACGGGGCGCTTGGGTGCGCCTCCATCTGCTGCTAGGCGCCCGCGCATGCTTTCCTTCCGCGACATCACCATCCGGCTTGGCGGCCGCGCGATCATCGAGAACGCCTCCGCGGCGATCCCGCCGCGCGCCCGAGTCGGCTTCATCGGCCGCAACGGCGCCGGCAAGTCGACGCTGATGAAGGCGATCGCCGGGATGATCGAGACCGACAACGGCTCGGTCGACATCCCGAAGACCGCCCGCTTCGGCTATCTCCGCCAGGACGCCCCCAGCGGCCAGACCAGCGCCTTCGACACCGTGCTCGAAGCCGATGTAGAGCGCGCGGCGCTGCTGCTCGAGGCCGAGACGCAGCATGATCCGGACCGGCTGGGCGAGATCTACGACCGGCTCGACCAGATCGACGCCTATGAGGCCCCTGCCCGCGCCGGACGCATCCTCAAGGGCCTGGGCTTCGACGAGGACATGCAGGCGCGGCCGATGGACTCGTTCTCGGGCGGCTGGCGGATGCGCGTGGCGCTGGCCTCGCTGCTGTTCCTCAACCCTGATATCCTGCTGCTCGACGAGCCTTCGAACCACCTCGACCTCGAGGCGGTGATGTGGCTCGAGGGCTTCCTGCGCGCCTATCGCGGCACGATCCTGCTGATCAGCCACGAGCGCGACCTGCTCAACAACGTCGCCGACCATATCCTCCACCTCGATCGCGGCCAGACCACGCTCTATGTCGGCGGATACGACGCGTTCGAGCGGCAGCGGGCCGAGCGGCTGGCGCAGCAGGCGGCGGCGCGCGAGAAGCAGGTGGCCGAGCGCGAGAAGCTGCAGGCCTTTGTCGATCGCTGGCGGGCCAAGGCCAGCAAGGCCAAGCAGGCGCAGAGCCGCGTCAAGGCGCTGGAGCGGATGCAGCCGATCGCGGCGGTGGCCGAGGATCCGAGCATGCGCTTCGACTTCCCGAGCCCCGTAGGCCTGCGCCCGCCGCTGCTGACGCTCGATCACGCCGCGGTCGGCTATGAGGAAGGCAAGCCGATCCTCTCGCGGCTGGGGCTGCGGCTCGACCCCGACGACCGGATCGCGCTGCTTGGCCGCAACGGCAACGGCAAGACCACGCTGGCGCGCATGATCGCCGGCGAACTGCCGGTAATGTCGGGCGAAATGACCACCGCCACCAAGCTGACGGTCGGCTATTTCACCCAGTATCAGGTCGAGGAACTCGATCCCGACGCCACGCCGATCGAGACGATGGGCCGGGTGATGAAGACCGCGACGCCGGTGCAGGTGCGCAGCCAGCTCGGCCGGTTCGGCTTCTCGGGCGACAAGGCGCTGACCAAGGTCGGCAAGCTTTCGGGCGGCGAGCGGGCGCGGCTGGCGCTGGCGCTGGTCACCCATAACGCCCCGCACCTGCTGATCCTCGACGAGCCGACCAACCACCTCGACGTCGATACCCGCGAGGCGCTGGTCCAGGCGCTGGCCGAGTTCAAGGGCGCGGTGGTGCTGGTCAGCCACGACCGGCACATGCTCGAGCTTGTCGCCGACCGGCTGTTCCTCGTCGACGGGGGGACCGCCCGGGAATATGATGGAACCATAGAGGATTACGCCGCCTTTGTCGTATCCGGGAAGCCGGCGCCGGGCACGCCTGCGGCCAGCAAGAAGGACGAACGCAAGGCGGGCGCCCAGGCGCGCGAGGCTTCGGCCGGGCTGCGCAAGGCAGTGAGCGACGCCGAGGACAGCATCTCCAAGGCGCAGAAGGCGCTGGCCGAGCTCGACGCGGCGCTGGCCGGCAAGCCGCCCAAGTGGCTGAAAACACTGTCGATGGGCGAGCTGATGAAGCGTCGCGGCGAGGTCGAGGGGCAACTCGAGGAAGCCGAGGCGACCTGGCTGCGGGCGACCGAGACGCTCGAGTCGGCGAACTAGACCTTCCGGACACCGAAAGGACGCTGCGTACAGGCCCAGGCCTGGTCCCCCGCGCTGGTCGGCGGACCACGCCGGGGAGAGCGAAATCCCCCGACGACCGGACACTACGGACGCTTATGTATAGACACGTTCCCTCCCGACGCATGCTGGGAGGGATGAAGCCGCTTACTTCATCTCCGCCCATTTGTCGTAGGCCGCCAGCGCCTTGGCGGGACCGGTATTGTACCAGCTATAGCCGTTGCGGCGCTCCTGGCTGAGCTCGTTGACCTCGGTGTGGATCGAGCGGTCGCGGTCGCCGAAGATCGGCTTGCCGGTCTGGATGTCGTAATAGCGCGACCAGAGCGGCCCCGCGCCAGGCTTGTCGACCAGCTTGCGGCCGTCACTGCCCTTTTCGAAGACCACACCGTACACCGCATGCGCCTTGAGCCAGGCGGCACCGTCATTCACCGCGGCGACGACCGAGGGCGAGCGGCCCGCCTGCTTCATCAGGAAGATCAGCAGGTCGGCGCTCTCGTCGGAGGACAGAGCGATCGGCTCGAAATTGCGCGCGCCAGCGGGCGCGAGGGTGAGCGCATCGTGCTGCTGGCCCCAGACGGTGCGCTTGCCGTCGACCACCACCTGGGTCTTGAGGATCACCTGGATCGCGCGGTTGCACGCCGCCCGCGCCTCGCCGGCGAGCGCTTCGGACACAAAGGCATAGTCGCCCTGGCGGCGCGCGACATCGGCGAGCACGGTCACCACCGAGGAGAGCGCATCGTCGTTGAAGGTGAGCGCATCGTGATAGCCGCCCTGGAGCGGATAGATTTGCGGCCAGCCGCCATTGGGGAACTGCGCGTTCAGGAGATAGCGAATGCCCTTGAGGAAGCTCTCGCGATACTTGTCGCCCTCGGCGCCCGGAACCGCCGCCTGGACGCGGGCGAGGAAGCGCAGCTCCGAGGTGGTGGCGTTGTTGTCGATCGTGCCGACATAGCTCCAGTCCTCGTCATCGCCGGTGCGGGCATTGGCGGGGAGATGCTCGACCGCGACATAGAGCTGGCCCTTCACCCGGGCCGGGCCGTCGCGATCGACATTCTTGCCCCAGCCGCCCGCGGGCGTCTGGAAGCTGACGATATTGTCGGCGACGCGGCGCGCGGTGGCGCTGGCATAGAAGGCGGCGGGCTGCTTGGCGTCCATGCCGCTGCCGCCCGACTTGCCGGGAGCCGGCGGCGCGGGGACCTCGGTAAGGCCCTGACGCTCGGCGGCGAGCGCCGCCTTGTCGGCGGCCATCAGCGCGGTCGAGCGATCGAGATAGACGTTCCAGGCGCGCTGCTGGACGATGGGGAGCGCGGCAATCCGCGCCTTGGTGATCGGCTCGGCGGGGGTCATGTGGCCGATGACTTCGACCGCAGCATATGCCACCGGTGTCATCGCTGCAGCTGCGAGAAGCGCGATCTTGGCGATACGAATCATTGTCCCCTCCGATTTTGGTTTGCGCAGAGAATAGCGGGTGATGGATTTCCGTCCATACCCCTCGCTAGGGGATGAAAATGGCGCATGCGAAGGCGCGAAGAGAAGGATTGTTCGCGCAGAGGCACGGAGGGTCGCCGGCGCTTCGTCCGGCCCTTCCGTCATCCCGGCGAAAGCCGGGATCTCAGGCGAAGGCGCGGGACCGGAGCCGCACGAGATCCCGGCTTTCGCCGGGACGACGGGAAAGGGAGCGACGCGGCAGAGAAACCCTGGGCGCCGGAATTCGCCGGGAGCGAAAGCTAGAGGGTTGGTCAGCCCAAAGCCGTCCCCGGGTGGCGCGCGCCGGCCCCTCCACCACCGCTTCGGCGGCGGTCACCCTCCCCGAGCTAGCTCGGGGAGGAATTGGGTGGAATGCAAAACGGGCGAGGAGTTGCCCCCTCGCCCGCTCCGCAGCCCTGCACTGACGCGCCTACTCGTAGCGCAGAGCGTGAACCGGATTGGTACGGGCGACGCGGAATGCGTGTGCCCCGATGGTTAGCACGGCGATCACCAGCGCCGCCGCGCCCGCGGCGACGAAGGGGACCGGGCCGAGGGTGATCCGCGTGTCGAACTGGTTGAGCCAGCCGCGCATCGCCCACCAGGCGACCGGCCAGGCGATCAGATTGGCGATCAGCACCGGCCGGCTGAACTGCCAGACCAGCAGCCGCACGATATCGGCGGTGCGCGCGCCGAGCACCTTGCGGATGCCGATCTCCTTGGTGCGCTGCTCGGCGGTGAAGGCGGCGAGGCCGAACAGGCCGAGGCAGCCGATCACCACCGCGAGCACCGCGAACACGCCGAACAGCTGCGCCCGCGTCTCGTCGGCATTGTAGACGTCGTGGACGAGATCGGTGACGTAATCGGCCTTGTAGGGGATATCGGGGACGAGCCGCTTCCAGACCTGCTCGATGCGGGCGTTGACCTGCTTCGGGTCGCCGTTGATCCGCACCATCATCTGCGAATAGCCCTTGTTCTGGTAGAAATAGATGATCGGCTGGATCGGATCGCGCGCGGTGCGGTAGCGGACGTCGCCGACCACGCCGACCACGGTTGCCGGCATCAGCGCGACGCCGGGGCTCATCATGTCGGCCTGGACCTGCTGCCCGACCGCCGCGGCGGGATCGCTGAAGCCGAGCCGGCGTGTCGCCTCCTCGGTGAGGATCACGTTGATCCCGCGCGCGACCAGCTTGTTCTCGAACGCGACATCGGTGGGCGTCGGCGTGGTCGCATCGTCCATCGCGATCGCATCGGAGAAGTTGCGGCCGGCGACCTGGCGCATGCCCATCGTCGGGATCGCATGCGCGTCGATCCCGTAGATGCCGAGCTCGACCTGCTCGCCGCCGGGGCGCTGGACACTGGTGCTGGAATTGTTGCCGGTCTGGAGGCCGAGCACCACCTGCGCGGCATCGACCACGCCGGGGGTGCGGCGCAGTTCCTCGAGCAGCGAGCCCATCACCGCCTGGACCTGGGGCCGGCCGGTGCCGCTGACCTGGAGCAGGCCGTCGCGCTTGTAGCCCGCGTCGACGCTGCGGGCGTAGAGCGTCTGGCCGTAGACCACCGCGGTGCAGATGATCAGCCCGATCGACACCGCGAACTGGGTGATCACCAGCAGGCTGCGCAGCCGCCCGCTCCCCTCGGCGTTCGCCGCGGACTTGTTGGCCTTGAGGATCTTGGCCGGCTGGAAGCGCGAGAGATAGAGCGCCGGATAGAGGCCACCGGCGAGGCCGACGAGCAGCGTCAGCCCGAGCACGGGGAGCAGTACGCCGTGCACGCCGAAATAGCTGAAGGTGATGCCGGTATCGAGAAAGGCGTTGAGCAGCGGCAGCGCCAGCTCGGTGATCGCAAGCGCGATCAGCGTGGCGATCGCCGAGACCAGCATCGATTCGCCGATGAACTGGGTGACCAGTTGGCGCCGCGTCGCGCCGAGCACCTTGCGCAGCGCCACTTCGCGGGCGCGCTGCGAGGCCCGGGCGGTGGCGAGGTTGGTGAAGTTCATGCAGGCCATGGCGAGGATCAGCAGCGCCACCACCGCGAAGGTGAGCACCGTGCCCGGCTCGGTGGTGACCGCCGGCCCCTTCGAGCTGCCGATATGGATGTCGCGGATGTTGACGAGGCCGAAATCCTCCTCGTCCGCCGGATTGACGCGCGGCCCGGGGCCGAGATCGTCGGGGATGTTGCGCTTTTCCCAGGCGGGCAGCTGCGCGTTGATCGCGGTGGGATCTGTGCCGGGCTTGAGCTTCACCCAGATCTGGCCGTTCTGCCAGCGCCAGGAGGTGACGGTGAGCGGCAGGCGGCGGAAATAGTCCTGCGGATCGATGCGCACGACGATCGTCATGCGGATCACGCTGTTCTTGGGCAGATCCTTGAACACGCCGGTGACGCGGTAGTCGGCGGTCATGTCGCCGCTGATCACGGTGAGCGTCTTGCCGATCGGATTGACGTTGCCATAGCGCTGCCTGGCCTCGCTCTCGCTCATCACCAGCGCGTGCGGATCATCGAGCGCGTGCTTGCCGTCGCCATAGACGAAGGGCACCTGGATCACGTCGAACAGGGGCCCATCGGTGAGCAGGCCGACGCGGGTGGTGGTCGGCTGTCCGTCCTGGACATAGATCGCGCCCTGGCCGGTGGTGTAGACCGCATGCTCGATCTGCGGGAAATCCTTCAGCAGCGCGGCCTTGGCAGTGTAGGCAGTAGTCTGCGACTGCCCGGCGGGGCGGCCGCCCTTGGTCGCGTGGAACCAGGTCTGGAACTGGTAGGTGTTCTCCGCGCCGGGCAGCCAGGCATTGTAGCTGAACTCGTAGCGGACATAGGTGAGGATCAGCAGGCAGGCGGCGATGCCGAGCGACAGCCCGAAGATGTTGATGAAGGCATAGACCTTGTTCTTTGCCAGGGCCCGGAGGCCTACGGTCACGTAATTGCGCCACATGGATCGGGTTCCTACTCGTAGCGAAGGGCGTGAATGGGATTGGCGCGGGCGGCGCGGAAGGCGTGGCCCGAGACGGTGGCGAGCGCGATGCCGAGCGCGAGCGCCCCGGCCAGCGCGAAGGGCGTCGGCGTGAGCGCGATGCGCGTGTCGAACCCGTTCAGCCAGTCGCGCATCGCCCACCACGCCACCGGCCAGGCGACGAGGTTGGCGAGCACCACCGGCTTGGAGAATTGCCAGGCGAGCAGCCGCACGATGTCGCGCACCTTGGCGCCGAGCACCTTGCGGATGCCGATCTCCTTGGTGCGTCGCTCGGTGGCGAAGGCGGCCAAGCTATAGAGGCCGAGGCAGGCGATCAGCACCGCCAGCCCGGCAAAGCCGGCGAACAGCGTGCCGCGCGCGCGATCGGCGGCATAGACCTGGGCGACGATGTCCTCGGCGAAGCGCGCCTCGAACGGGATCTCGGGCTCGAACTTCCGCCAGACCTTGCCGAGCCCGGCCAGCACCTCGCCCGGGCGGGCGGCGGCATAGCGGACGAGGACGGTGGCGGTCTTGTCGCTGTCGTTGGTGTAGACCAGCGGCTCGACCGGATCGCGCGCGGTGCGGAAGCGCGTGTCCTCGACGACGCCGACAATGGTCGAGGAGACCATCGCGGCGCCGTCGACCCCGACCTTGACCGTCTTGCCGATCGCCGCCTGGGGAGAGGCGAAGCCGAGCATCGCCGCGGCGTTGCGGTTCACGACGATGTTGACGCCGCGCTGGACGAGCGCGGCCTGAGCGGCCTCGGCGGGGATGCCGTCCTTCGCGCGCGGCATGGCGTCATTAGCGCGCTGGTCGCCGAGGAAGCGGCCGGCGAGCAGGCGCATGTCGAGCGTGCGGAACAGCTCGGCATCGACGCCGTAGACGCCCATCGAGAGCGATTCCGGCGCGCCGGGCGCGCGGACGGCGAGGATGTTGCGGTTCTGGGTGGCGACGCCGAGCGACGTGCGGCCGGCGGCGACGACGCCGGGGACGGCGAGCAGCTCGCGGCGGGCGGCCTCGTACTCGCCGTTGTCGCCGGCGAAGCGCCAGGCATTGTCGATCTGGATCAGCCCGTCGCGGCGATAGCCGGGATCGACGGTCTGGACGTAGCGGGTCTGGCTCCAGATCACCGCGGTGGAGGCGATCAGCCCGATCGCGATGGCGAACTGGAGAACGACCAGCGCCGAGCGCAGGCGGCCGCTGCCGGCGGTCTCGGCGGCGGACTTGTTGGCGCGCAGCACTTCGGCGGGCTGGAAGCGGCTGAGATAGAAAGCGGGATAGAGGCCGCCGAGCAGGCCGGTGGCGAGGAACAGGCCGATCGCCGGGAGCAGCATGCCGCCGGCGCCAAGATAGCGGACCGTGAGATCGGCATCGATCCAGGCGGCGAGCCAGGGCGTGGCGAGCTCGACCAGCGCGAGCGCGAGCAGCATCGCGGCGCCGGCCATCAGGAGGGATTCGCCGAGGAACTGGCCGATCAGCTGGCCGCGGGTGGCGCCGAGCACCTTGCGCAAGGCTACCTCGCGGGCGCGCTGGGTGGCGCGAGCGGTGGAGAGGTTGACGAAGTTCATCGCCGCCATGCCGAGGACGAGAAGCGCTACAATCGCGAAGGTGGCGAGCGTGCGCGGATCGCCGCCGGGGACGAGCGCGCTCTCCTGCGCGGTGCCGAGATGGACATCGGCGATCGGCACCAGCTTCAGGTCGAGAATGTCGGCCTTGGAGCGCAGCCGGCCGTCGACCAAGGTGGGCGGGATCGCGCGCTTTTCCCAGGCGGGCAGCGCGGCGTTGATCGCGGCGACGTCGGCACCGGCGCGCAGCCGGACATAATGCGCCTGGTTCATCGCGCCCCAGCCGCGAAAGGCGGGCGGCAGGCCGGCATCGTTGGCGGGATTGTAGCGGAAGATCACGCCGAGCCTGATGCTCGAATTCTTCGGCAGGTCCTTGAGCACGCCGGTGACGCGGAAGTCGACCTTCCCCGTGCCGGCGCCGAGCGTCATCAGCCGACCGGCGACGTCGGTGCGGCCGAATTCGCGGCGCGCCTCGGTCTCGGTCAGCACGATCGAGTTCATGTTGGGCAGCGCGGTCTCGGCCGAGCCGGCGACGAAGGGCAGCCGGAAGACCTGGAAGAAGCTGGGATCGACGGTGGTCGAATCGAGGAAGATCGCCTGGCCGCCGCGGGTGGTGACGGTTTGGCCGCTGCTCATCACGCTGAGTGCCTCGATCTGCGGGAAGCCCGCGGCAAACGTGTCGTGGACCGGATAGGGGCTGTTCTGCGAGCGGGCGATCGGCTGGCCGGTGGCGTGCCAGGTCGACTGGAGCTGGTAGACGCCCTCGCCGCCGGGGAGCCAGCGGTCGTAGCTGCGCTCATAGCCGATATAGTTGAGGATCAGCAGGCAGCCGGCCAGGCCGAGCGCCAGCCCGCCGATGTTGATCGCGGCATAGACGCGGTTGCGCGCCAGTAGCCTGAGCGCGATCAGCAGATAGTTGCGCCACATGGCCGCTCTCCCCCTTCCCGCTTCGCTCAGGCCGCGCGGCGGCGTTCGTGGAGGACGCGGCCGTCGAGCATCGAGACGATGCGGCCGGCATAATCGGCATGCGCGGGCGAGTGGGTGACCATGACGATCGTCGAGCCCTCGGCATTGAGGGTCTGGAGCATGTGCATCACTTCCTCGCCATGCTGGGTGTCGAGATTGCCGGTGGGCTCGTCGGCGAGGATCAGCTTGGGGCTGGCGACGAGCGCGCGGGCGACGGCGACGCGCTGCTGCTGGCCGCCCGAGAGCTGGCTGGGACGGTGGCGAGCACGGTGGGCGATGCCGGTGCGGTCCATGACCTCGTCGACGCGGCGCTTGCGCTCGGCGGCAGGGACATTGTGGTAGAGCAGCGCGAGCTCGACATTGTCGCGGACCGACAGCTCGTCGACCAGGTTGAAGCTCTGGAAGATGAAGCCGATATTCTCCTTGCGGACATCGGCGAGCCTGCTCTCGGTAAGGCCGGCGACTTCCTGGCCGTTGAACAGGTACGACCCCGAGGACGGGCTATCGAGCATGCCGATCATGTTTAGCAGGGTCGACTTGCCGCAGCCCGAGGGGCCCATGATCGCGACGAACTCGCCATCGGCGATTTCGAGGTCGATCGCGTCGAGCGCCGTCGTCTGCACCGTGTCGGTGCGGTAGACCTTGGAGAGTTCGCGCATCTGCAGCATGGAATTCCCTTTCTTGTTCGTCACTTGGTCAGGTCGAGGCGCGTCTTGTCGGTGAAGCCGGTATAGGGCGAGGTGATCACCCGCTCGCCGGGATCGAGCCCTTCGAGCACCTCGACGAAATCGCTGTTGCGGCGGCCGAGGCGAACGTTGCGGCGCTGGGCCGAGCCATCGCCGGGGGCGACGACGAACACCCAGCTGCCGCCGGTATCGTTGTAGAAGGCGCCGTTCGGCAGGAGCAGCGCCGGGGCCGGATCGCCGAGCGTCAGGCGCGCCTGCATCGTCTGGCCGCGCTGGAGCTGCGGCGGCTCGGTGCCCTGGAACTGGAGATCGACCTGGAACTGGCCGTTCTGCACCTGCGGATAGATCTTGGTGACCTTGGCGCCGTAGCGCTTGCCGTTCCAGTCGAGCGCCGCCTGCTGGCCGACCTGGACGCGGCCGAGGTAGAACTCGTCGACCCCGGCGATCAGCTTGTTGCGGCCCGGGCTGTCGATCTGCCCCACCCGCTCGCCGCGGCTGAGCGACTGGCCAACCTGGACCGAGAAGCCCGAGAGCTGGCCGGCGACCGGCGCGCGCAGCTGGAGCGCATCGAGATTGGCGCGCGCGATGGCGAGGCCCGACTGCATCGACTTGGCCGCCGCCGCCTGCTGCGAAAGCTGGCTGCCCTGGAGCTTCGCATCGGTGCTCTGGCTCGCCCGGAGCGCGGCGAGGTTGCGCTGGCTCAGCGTGTAATCGGCCTGGGTGTCGGCGAACTGCTTGCCCGAGACGAAGCCCTTGTCCGCCAGCGGCTTCTCGCGCTCATATTGGCGGCGGGCCTTGTCATAGGTGGTTTCCGCCGCGAGCACCGCGCGCTCGTTGGCGAGCTTGGTCTGGACGAGGGCCAGCTCCTGGCTGCGCATGTTGTTGATCTGCTGCTCGACCTCGGTCTGGCGGGCGAGCGTGGAGAGCTGGAGCTCGGCGTTGGAGAGCAGCGCGATCGGCTGGCCGGCGGCGACGGTGGCGCCGTCCTCGACCAGCATCTTCTCGACCCGGCCACCCTCGACCGCGTCGATATAGACGGTGAGCAAGGGCGTGACGCGGGCGCGCAGCGGGATGAAATCGTCGAAGGTGCCGCGGGTGACCGGCGAGATCGTCACGCGGTCCGCGCCGATCGTCTGGCTGGCGCCGGTGGGGGCGAACCACCAGAAGGCGAGCGCGGCGAGCAGCGCGACGGCAACACCGAGCGCGATCTTCGCCCGGGCCGGCAGCCTGCGCGTCTCGACCAGCTTATCCATGCCGGCGCCGGACACCGCGCCCTCGTTCCTCTGCATCCGCAAGATCGTCATGCCCTGTTTCCTTTGCCCCCTGACCCAGCAATAGCCGTGCCAGCTGCATTTCCCTGTGGGCGCTCATCGCAGGATGCCCGTGCAACTGTTCGATTCCGGACAGGCGCGTCCGAAATCGAACGCCAGCCGAAACGATACCAGGCCGAGATCGAGGGCGGCATGGCCGCCGGCGGCGTTCATCCGCAGGTCGAGCCCGACACGGCCCTGCGGCGCAAATGCGAGGAAAATGGCCGCTGCGGCGAGCGCCGCGAGCATCCTCGCCCTGCTTTTCCCCGATCCTGGCCGTTGCATGCCCTGTCTCCGCTATGCGGATATCCCAGCACGAGGCGTGCCAAGTGCCGCTTCATCACCCCGGCTGTGAGCCGGGGTGATGGGAAGTTGCCTAGATACGCAGACTTTCCGGACAATCGCGGCGCTTGGCACGCAAATTGATTGTCCGGTTCCGCACAGTGGCTGTACGGGAGTGGCGGGATGAGCGAGCCGGAATTCGATTTCTGCGTCGTGATCGATGATGACGACGATATCCTGATGGCGTCGCGGCTGCTGCTGCGGCGCCTGTTCAAGGATGTGGAGGCGGTGCGCAGCCCGGACGAGGCGCTGCCGCTGATCCAGGCGCGCACGCCCGATGCGGTGCTGCTCGACGCCAATTTCGCGCGCGGCGCCACCGATGCGGCCGAAGGGCTGGCCTGGCTCGACAAGCTGCTCGCGCTCGATTCCGAGATGGTGGTGGTGATGATCACCGCGCATGGCGGCGTGCAGGTCGCGGTGTCGGCGATGAAGCGCGGCGCGACCGACTTCGTCTCCAAGCCCTGGTCGAACGAGAAATTGCTGGCGACGGTGCGCACCGCCGCCTCGCTGCGCCGCTCGCGCACGGCCGCGGGGGGCAAAGGCGCCGCCCCGGCCCCTGCGCAGCAGGCGGGCGCCTCGCCGCTGCTCGGCGCCTCGCCCGAGATGGCGCGCGTCCATTCGCTGATCGGCCGCGCCGGCCCGACCGACGCCAATGTGCTGGTGCTCGGCGAGAACGGCACCGGCAAGGAGCTGGTGGCGCGCGAGCTGCACCGCCAGTCGCTGCGCGCCGACCAGGTGATGCTGACCGTCGACCTGGGCGCGATCAGCGAGGACCTGATCGATTCGGAGCTGTTCGGCCATGTGAAGGGCGCCTTCACCGATGCGCGGACCGACCGAGTCGGGCGGATCCAGGCGGCGGACGGCGGCACGCTGTTCCTCGACGAGATCGGCAACCTGCCGCTGCGCCTGCAACCGAAGCTGCTCACCGTGCTCGAGCAGCGCCAGGTGACACCGGTGGGCGCCAACAAGCCGGTGCCGGTCAATATCCGAGTTATCGCCGCGACCAACCTGCCGCCCGAGAAGCTGCGCGACGAGGGGCATTTCCGGCAGGACTTGCTGTTCCGGCTCAACACGGTGGAGATCGACCTTCCCCCGCTCCGGGAGCGCCGCGAGGACGTGCCGCAGCTGATCGAGCATTATCTCCAGCATTATGCCAAGCGCTATGGCCGGCCGGTGCCGGTGCTGAGCCCGGCGGCGCGGATGGCGCTGCTCGAGCATGACTGGCCCGGCAATGTCCGCGCGCTGCGCCATGCGCTGGAGCGCGCGGTGATCCTGGCGCGCGAGGTCGCGCTGGAGCCCGAGGATTTCGCGCTGGTGCGCGCGATGCCGCGGATCGTGCCGGCCGCCGCAGTCGCCCCCGCCGCCCCTGCCCCGGCCAGCGACGACCTCAACCTCGAGCGGGTCGAGCGCAGGCTGGTCGAGGAAGCGCTGAAGAAGCACGGCTACAATATCTCGCTCGCCGCCGCCGAACTCGGGCTGTCGCGCGCGGCCCTCTATCGCCGAATGGAGAAGCATGGGCTTTGACCGGCGCTTCACGCTGGGCCTGATCGCGTGGATCGCCGCGCTTTCGGGCGCGCTGGCGGCGAGCGCACTGGCCTGGCTGACGCCTGGCCTCGCCGCGGCGCGGCTGGTGGCGATGCTGCTGGTCGCCGGGGCGATCTGGGGGCTGTGGTGGCACGTCTCGCGCACCAATTTCGCGGTGGCGCGCTTCATCGAGGCGCTGCGCTTCGACGATACCGCGGCGCGCTTCGGCGGCACGCGCGGCGGCGGGTTCGAGGAGCTGGGCGGCGCGCTGGACGAGGCGATGGACCGGCTGCGCGTGCGCCAGTCGGCGAGCGCGGCGGAGATGCGCTTCCTCGAGGCGCTGGTCGACGACATGCCGGTAGCGCTGCTGACGGTGGACAGGACGAGCCACGTCGCGCCGGCCAACAAGGCGGCGCGGCGGCTGTTCCGCGACGCGCCCGGCACCCGGCCCGAGGATTATGCCGCCTATGGCGCGACGCTGGCCAAGCGGCTGGCGGGGGGCGACGCGGCGGAGGAGATCCTGCTGCTGACGATCGAGGGACGGACGCAGCGCGTGCTGGTCCGCTCGGGCACGCTCGAGCGGCTCGGGCGCAGCATCCGCGCCGTGACGGTGCAGCCGATCCAGGGGACGCTCGATGCGGTCGAGATGGCGGCGCAGACCGACCTGGTGCGCGTGCTGACGCACGAAATCCTCAATTCACTGACGCCAGTGACCTCGCTGGCGGCGACGGCGGCGGACCTGCTCGACGATCCCGACCTGGCGGCCAATCCGCGGATCGGCGACGCGCGCGCGGCGGTGACCACGCTCGCCCGGCGCGCGCACGGGCTGGGGCATTTCATCGAGGCCTATCGCGCGGTGGCGCACACGCCCGAGATCAAGCGCCAAGTGTTCGCGGCGGGCCCCTGGGCGGAGCAGCTCGGCCGGATCTTCGCGGCGCGCGCGCCCGGGCTGCCGCTGGCGATCGAGGTGCGGCCGGCGCGGCTGGAGATCGATGCGGACCCCGACCTGCTCGCCCAGGTGCTGATCAACCTGCTCCAGAATGCCGGGCAGGCGATGGCGGGCCGGGAGCGTGCGCCGGCGCTGGCGCTGCGCATCTTCGCGGATCGCGACGCGCTGGCGATCGAAGTGGAGGACAATGGCCCGGGCGTGCCCGAGGGGCTGAGGGCGGACGTGTTCCTGCCCTTCTTCACGACGCGCGCGACGGGAACCGGCGTGGGGCTCAACCTGGCGCGGCAGATCGTAGTGGCGCATGGCGGGAGCATCGCGATCGACGATGCCGCCGGTGGCGGCGCGGTGTTCCGGATCCTGCTCTAGGGCCAGGCCAGCGAGCGGCCGGGCGACGGACGCAGGAAGCGCCAGTCGGCCCGCGACCACCACCAGGCCAGAGCGATCGCGAGCAGCGCCGCCGCCAGGCGGAACCCGCCTGCCGCCGCCCCGCCGACGCCGTCGCCGAGCCGCTCGCCCAGCTCGAGCAGCGGCAGGTGGAATGCGTAGAGCGGATAGGAGATCGCGCCGCTCGCCGCCGCAAGGCCGCGCCAGCGGGCGGAGACCGCCGCCGTCGCGCCGAACCACAACACCGCCGGGAAGAGCGTGACGACGACGAGCGGATCGATCCACCACCAGCCTGCCGGGGACAGGGCCGGCGCAACCAGCGCGGCGACCAGTGCCACGCATACCCAGCGGGCATCGAGGCGCGGCGCCTGGGCACCGACCCGGCACCACAGCCGATAGAGCAGCATGCCGCTAATATAGCCGACCAGCACGCGCGCGAACCCGCCGAGCCAGCCGCCCACGACATGGCCGAGCTTGAGATCGCCGTGCAGGAAGGCGACTACGAAGAGCAGGAGCACCGAGGCGGCGAGCAGCCGGGCCAGCGCCGCGACCGGCACGCGCTTCAGCGGACCGCCATGCAGCGCGTTGGCGAACAGCTCGAAGAAGAGCGACCATTGCACGCCGTTGAGCGGGAACAGGTGGATCGTCGCGAGCGGCAACGGGATGAACAGCAACGCCGCCGCGGCGCGGATGGCGAGCAGATCGGGGGCGACCGCCCCGCCCCATGCCACCGCGACGCCCAGCGCCACGCCGATCGCCATCACCGGCCACAGCCGGAGCAGCCGCAGCTTCATGAACGCCGTCCAGTCCAGCCCGGCGGCGAAGCGGCGGTCATAGGCGTGCGACAGGACGAAACCACTGAGCATGAAGAAGAAGTCGACGGCCAGGTACCCGCGCGAGAACAGCCCGAAATCGAAACCCGAATCCTCGACATGGTGCGCGACGACGAACAGCGCCGCGACTCCGCGCAGGCCATCGAGCGCGAGGAAGTGGCTTCCGCCGCCGCTCCGCCCCGCTGCTATGTCCGTGCCCCGGCCGCTCATTCCGGCAGCTCTAGCGCGGGGATATTTGGATTTGCTTAAGCCCGCGCGGACGCGAAGGATCGAGTCACCGGGCGGGGAACGGCGGAGCCTCGGGCGGGATGCTTGCGCCGCGCCAGCGCTCGACCACGCCGACCGCGATCTTGCCGTCGGGGCGGAGGACGCGCTGGATCAGCACCGCGGCCTGCTGGCTGGTGCCGCCGATCGTCGCGCGGGTATGCACCCAGAAGGTGCCCGAGCGGAAGCTGGTGCCCCAGGGCATCGACAGGTTGAGGTCGGTCAGGTCCTTGAGCGTGAGCTTGCCGTTGCGCGTGCGGATCTCGGCCAGGCGCTGGGCGGCGAGCGGATCGCGGAACAGCACCTGCAGCATCTCGGGATCGGCGGCGTTAAGGTTGATCGAGCTGGTGCCGGGGAGCGCAGTGACCAGCCGCTCCATCCGTGCCGTCGCCTGCGGATCGAAGCCGGCGAGGCGGATCGGGCGGACATCGGTGAGCGGCCCGTAGAGGCGGATATAGGCGATCGCCTTGACCGCGTCGTCGGTCGACAGGCCGACATATTGGGCGATCGTCTGGAACAGCACGATCGCGCCGGCGTCGCCTGCGCGCAGCGCGTTGAGGTTGAAGCGGCCCTCGGCATCGGCGATCGCGAGGTCGAAGCTGCCGCCCTCGATCCTGGCGCCGTTCTCCGACAGCTTGGCCCAGGGCTCGGTGCGGTCGTCCTCGTTGGGGGCGGTGACCATGTCGCGACGGAGCGCCACCACCGCCGACAATTCGCCGCCACGGACGACCGACAATGCCCGCGCCGCCTCGCGGGTGCGCAGGGCGCGATCGAGCGCCAATTCCTCGCGATTGATTAGCAATAGCACAAGCCCGGCGGCGATCGCGACGAACATCAGCACGTTGACGAGGATCATCCCCGCCTCGTCCTCGCGGGCCCGGCTCATTGCTTGGGATACTCCGCCTGGTCGGGCAGCGTAACGACGCGGCGCAGCGCGCCGGGGGTGCCGCCTGGGCCGATCGCCTGGAAGTCGACCGCGATGGCGCGGGGCCATTTGTCCTTGTCCTCGTCCTTGACCGGCCAGCGATCGGCCCAGGCGGCGCCGTCGAAGAAGCGCCAGCGGACGTCGCTGACGCCGCCGAGCACGGTTTGCACCAGCGGGCCCGAGCCGCGGACGAGATTGCCGTTGGCGACCGAATATTGGAGGTCGATCGCCGGGCCGCCGAAGCCGGGCGCGGCGCGGGTGAAGTTGAGATGCTCGCCGCCGCCCGAGACCGGGCCGCGCGAGATCTGGTCGATGTCGCTCGACACGACGAACAGCGCGCGCTGGAGGTCTGCAAGCCGATCCATCCGCTTCTCGGTGCGGCCCTGGACCTTGATGATGCCATCGACCAGCGCGAGGCCGGCGACCGCGATCAGCGCGAACAGACCCATCGAGATGATCAGCTCGATCAGGGTGAAGCCCTGCTCCTCCCCGGCGCGGGGCTGGTGGAAGGGGCTCACCTCGCGCGGAGTGCTTGCGGAAAGCCCCCTCCACCGCTTCGCGGTTCCCCTCCCCATTCTGGGGAGGATCAGAAGAGTCACGAGCCCGAGCTCGCCGCCACCGGCGTATAGCCGGTCGGGCCCGCCACCACGATCGCGAAGTCGCGAGCGACCGAGCCGTCGGTGCGGAAGCGGACCGGGCCGGTGACGCCGTGGAAGCCCTTGGCGTCCATCAGCCCCTCGACCCCCAGGCGGTTGTCGGCGCGCAGCGTGTTGGCAATGCCGGCGGCGTCATAGGCGAGCGCGGCGATCGTGCCGGGCTCGCCGCCGTTGCGGGCCTGGAAGGCGCTGGCGAAGGTGCCGAAGGCGTTCGGGTCCGGGCTCGCCAGCCACGCGCCGGCAAGCGCCTCGAGCGCGGCGGGGCGGTTGTCGAGCGCCTGGAAGGTGCCGAGCAGCTGGGCGCCGCTGTCCTTGAGCGCGCCGGCGGCGGCGAGGACCTTCTCGCCCGATCCGGGGAGCAGCACGGCGTCGGGCAGGTTCTGGATGCCGGCGATGCGCTGGTCGTTCTCGAACGGGATGACGCGCACCGCGATGCCGAGCTCGGCCTCCGCCTTGCCGGCGGCGAGCGCGGCGGCGGCGCTCCACGGCGAGCCGTCGTCGATCATCGCCAGGGTCTTGACGCCGCGGGTGCGGGCATAGCGCAGGATCGCGGTGGTCACCTGCCCGGCGGTGATCCCGAAGATCCAGGTGCCGGGCGCGCGCAGCACGCTGTCATTGCTGAAGGCGATGACGGGCACGCGGCCGGCGACGGTGCTGGCGACGGCGGGGACCTCCTCATAGCCGAGCGGGCCGAGGATCATCGCCGGCTTGATCTTGAGAGCGGCCGCGGCGGCCGTGGCGGCGCCGGCGGCGGTGCCCCCGGTGTCGAAACTCTGGACGAAGGCGCTGTTTTCCGCGAGCAACGCGGCCTGCCGCATGCTAAGCCCCAGCCGCGCTCGCGGGCCCGTGAGCGGCAGCAGCAGGGCAATCGGACGCTTGTCCTTCTTCTCCGCTGCGAACACCGACGAGGGAAGCACGACCGATGCCGCTGACGCGACCAGGCCTGATTGCAGCGACTTCAGCAGGGTCCGTCGATCCATTGCCGACTCTGGGAGTTGGGGGCGGGTCACGGCGCTCTATTATCCTCTTCGTCCTGCTCGGCATAGGGGCCTATCTGCTCGCGCTGATCGTAACGATGCCAGCGAGCGTGATCTTCCCCAACGGCACCTGGCGCACCGGCGTGGCGGGCACGGTATGGAACGGCGAGGTCGGCGTGGCCGGAGGCGCGAGCTTCGACTGGCAGATGGCGCCGCTGCGCTCGCTGACCAGCCTGGCCTTTGCCGCCGACTGGAAGGCGACGGGGCCGAACACCGATCTGGGCGGGCAGATGATCCGCCACATCGGCGGGCGCAGCGTGCTCGAGCATGTCAGCGGATCCGCCGATGCGAGCCTGCTCAAGGCGCTCCAGCCCAACCTGCCCTTCACCTGCAACCTGGCGCTGCAGGTCGAGATGCAGCGCATCGCCACCGGCGGCGGCGCGCGGATGGCGGAGGGCAAGGTGACCACCGACCCGGGCAGCTGCCGCGCCAGGAGCGGCGGGCCGGTGGCGGTCCCTGCCCTGATCATCACCGCCGAGCATGTCGGCGACAAGACGACGATCCGCGTCGCGCCCTCGGCCCAGCGGCTGAAGACGCTGCTGACCGCGGTGCTGACCGAGGACGGCTCGCTCGACATCTCGATGACGCCGGACGGCGCGGCGGTGCTGCCGTTCGTGGGACTGCCGGGCGGGGCGACGATCCAGGGGCAGATGTAGTTAGTTCCGCCCCGGCACGGGGAGGTGGCAGCGCGCAGCGCTGACGGAGGGGGCTCTCCACAAAGGGAATCACCTGGGGCGCACCCCCTCCACCATGCTGCGCATGGTCCCCCTCCCCGTTCCGGGGAGGAATTTTAGATCAAAGCCCCACCAGGTTGTTCAGATTGATGATCGGCAGCAGGATCGCCAGGACCATCATCAGCACCAGCCCGCCCATCACCAGCAGCACCATCGGCTCGACCAGCGCGACGAGCGTGCCGACGATCGCGTCGAGCTCGCGCTGCAGCTCGCTCGAGGCGCGGTCGAGCGCGGGGGCGAGGCGGCCCGAGCTTTCGCCCGAGGCGACGATCGCGACGAGCATCGAGGGGAAGACGCCAGCCTCGGTCATCGCCGCGCGCAGGCTGATGCCCTCGCGGACGCGGGCGGCGACGCCGAGCGCCTTTTCGCGCACCCAGCGATTGGGCGTGACCGCGGCGGCGGCGTGAAGCGCGTCGACCAACGGCACGGCGCTGCCCACCAGCGTCGCCAGGCTGCCGGCGAAGCGCGCGGCGCTGAGCTGGCGGCTGAAGCGGCGGAACGGGCGGTTCTCCGAGAAGAAGCGATCGATGCGCAGGCGATTGGCGGGCACGCGCGCCCAGCGGCCGAAAGCCAGGCCAATAACCGCGAGCGCGAGGATCAGGTACAGCCCGAAATTCTGGAGGAACCAGCTCACCGCGATCAGCAGGCGCGTCAGCAGCGGCAGATCGGCGCCGCGCGAGACGAACACCTTGACGATATCGGGCACGATATAGACGAGCAGCAGCGCCATCATGCCGAACGACACCAAGGCGAGCAGCGCGGGATACATCAAGGCGAGCTGGAGCTTCTGGCCGTTCGCCTGGCGGTTCTCGACGAATTCGGCGAGGTGGTTGAGCACGTCGGGCAACCGGCCCGAGGCCTCGCCCGCCGCCACCGAGGCACGGTAGAATTCGGGGAAGGCGCGCGGATGCTGCGCCAATGCCGCGGCGAAGCTGCGCCCATCGAGGATCGCGGCGCGAACGTCGAGCAACAGCGAGCTGGTCGGCGCCTGCTCGGACTGGGTGGCGACGAGGCGCAGCGCTTCCTCGATCGCGATGTCCGAGCCGACCAGCGTGGCGATCTGGCGGGTGACGGTGGCGAGCGCCTTGGACGAGATGCCGCCGCGGCCGAAGCGCGGCAGCTGGATGTTGAGGAAACTCGCGCCCTTGTCGGCAGCGACTTCCACCGAGAGCGGCAGCAGCGCCTGCTCGCGCAGCAGCGCGCGCGCCGCGGCGGGGCTGGAGGCTTCGATGATGCCCTTCTTTGCAGCGCCGGCCTTGTCGGCGGCGCGGTAGGCATAGGCCGGCATGCTAAATTCCTCCCCGAGCTTGTCTCGGGGAGGGGGACTGCCGCGAAGCGGTGGTGGAGGGGCGGCGGTGGGACACCGCCGTCTGCGACGGCGGCCCCTCCACCATGCCCTGCGGGCGCGGTTCCCCTCCCCCAGCAAGCTGGGGGAGGAATTGGAGGTCAGGCCTCATCGCGAACCACCCGCGCCACTTCTTCCACGGTCGTCACGCCGGCCTTCACCTTCGCCACGCCGTCGTCGAGCAGGCTGGGGTTGTCCCGGCGCGCATAGGCTTCGAGATCGGCTTCGGACGCGCCGTCATGGATCAGCTTCTGGAACTTCTCGTCGACCGCGACGACTTCGTACAGCCCGGCTCGCCCGCGATAGCCCTCGCCATGGCATTCCGCGCAGCCGACCGCGCGCCAGAGCTTCTTGCCGGGCCGCAGCGCACCGCCGAGGAGGAGCGAGTCCGCCTCGGTCGCCTCGTCCTGCCGGGCGCAGCTCGGGCAGAGCTTGCGGACCAGGCGCTGGGCGCAGAGGCCAACGACCATCGGGGCGAGCAGATAGCGCTCGACGCCCATGTCGATCATGCGGGTGACCGAGCCGACCGCGCTGTTGGTGTGGAGCGTCGAGAGCACGAAATGGCCGGTCATCGACGAGCGGACCGCGACCTGGGCAGTCTCCTGGTCGCGGATCTCGCCGACCATGATCACGTCGGGATCCTGGCGCAGGATCGCGCGCAGCCCGCGGGCGAAGGTCATGTCGGTGCGCGCATTGACCTGGGTCTGGCCGATGCCCGCCAGCTCATATTCGATGGGATCTTCCACCGTCATGATGTTGCGCTTGCGATCGTTGAGCCGGTTGAGCGCGGCGTAGAGCGTGGTGGTCTTGCCCGAGCCGGTGGGGCCGGTGACGAGCAGCATGCCGTGCGGGCGCTCGAGCAGGCGCGAGAACACGCCGCGGTCGCGCTCGCTCATGCCGAGCACTTCCATGTCGAGGCGGAGCGAGCCCTTTTCGAGCAGGCGCATCACGACGCGCTCGCCATGCTGGGTGGGGATCGTCGAGACGCGGGCGTCGACGTCGTGCCCGCCGATGCGCAGCGTGACGCGGCCGTCCTGCGGCACGCGGCGCTCGGCAATGTCGAGCTTCGCCATCACCTTGATGCGGCTGACGAGGAGCGGCGCGAGCGCGCGCGGCGGCTCGACCCGGTCACGCAGCACGCCGTCGATGCGGAAGCGGACGACGAGGCGCTTTTCCTGCGTCTCGATATGCACGTCCGATGCGCCTTCGCGCACGGCCTCGAGCAGCAAAGCGTTGATCAGGCGGATGACGGGGGCGTCGTCGCGGGTGTCGAGCAGGTCGTCGACGCTGGCGGCGCTGTCGGCAAGGGCGGCCAGGTCCATGTCGCCGAGGTCGATGTCCGCAGCGGCGCCGGCGCCCGAATAGGCGGCGCTGAGCGCGGCGTCGAACTGCTCGTCGGGCACCGAGACGAAGCGCGCGCCGGGCGCGAGACGCTGGACCTCGAGCAGGCCGTCGAGCGCGGCGCTAGCGCGGTGGACGCATTCGAGCCCGGCATCGGTGGCGCGCAGCAGCACGCCGTTCTTGCGGGCGAAGCTGTAGGGCAGCGACGCGGGCACGTCGTCGGTGAGGATCAGCATCTCGCTCATCCGCCGAAATCCACTACGGCGCTGACGCGGCCAGCATCGGGGCGGCGCTGGATCTCGACGCGGGTGACGCGCAGGCTCGAAGTCGCGGAGAGATCGGCGAGCCAGGCCATCAGCGAATCATAGCTGGCATCGGCGATCGTCGCGCGGGCACCGCCCGAGATCGGCGCGACCACCGGCGTGAAGCCGAAGCTCGGGGCCGAGCCGAGGATCACGTCGTTGGGCGAGCCCTGGCGACGCTGGGGCTGGCTGGCGCTGAGCGTGCCCGCGGCGCGGATGCGCGCGGTGAGCGTCTCATAGGTGCGGATGTCCTGCAGCGCCGAAGCGCGGGCGGACTGGAGCGGCTTGACCACGCCGTAGACGAGGATCACCCCGGCGAGCAGCGCGGCGAGGACGCCGAACATCAGCCGCTCGCGCGGGCTGCGCGTGCTCCACCACGCATCGAAGCGGATCAGCGCGGCGTCGAGCGCCGGCATGCGGGCGAGAATCAGTCTCATGCGGCACTCGCCGTAATACGGATCGCGCCGTCGGGCGAGCGCACTGCCTGGCCGGCGATGCCGTTTGCCTTGAGCGCGGCGTCGATCTGCTGGGCCAGGCTCGCATCGAGCGAGGCTTCGAGATCGAGGGTGAGCAGCCTGCCCTGGAAGGTCATGGTGCGCACCGCGAGCGAGCCGCCGAGCGGGCCGAGCGCGCCCGAGACGCGGGTGACCAGCGGCACGAAGACCTGCGGCACCTGACCGCCGCCGGTGGGCAGCATGCCGGTGACCGAATTGGCGAGATCGTCGCCGAGCGCCACGCCGGGCGCGGCGAGCGCGGCGGCGGCGCGGGTCTCGGCCTCGCGGCGATCGGCGATGCTGCGCAGCATGACCACGTCGCCGAGCGCGATGACGATGTGCGCGGCGGCACCGATCGCGGCGATCCAGGCGAACTTGCGCCACAGGCTCGGCCCGCCCGAGACCTTGCGGACGGCATAGGCGCCCTGGCGCAGGTTGAGCGCGGCGACCGCGGCACCGGCGGCGGGGCCGAAGCTCGCCGGGTCGAGCGTCGCCGCGGCCTTCTGCATGTCGTCGGGCAGGCGCTCGCCATAGCTGGCGACCGCGGGCCGCTCGGCGGCTTCCCAGGCGGGGCGGAGCAAGGCGGCGGGAACCTCGAAGCCGGTACCCTCGGCATCGCGCACCGCGGCGCGGCCATTCGCCTGGGAGACGGCCCAGCCCTGCTCGGGGCGCGGCATGGTGAGGACGTCCGGGACCATTGCGGCATGGCCGATCCCGGCCTCCTCGGCCTGGGCGATCCAGCGGGCCATCACGTCGTGGCGGACGATGCCGACCAGATAGCGGTTCGGCGCGATCGCCTCGCCGAGCGCGATATGTACCGAATCGACCGGCTCGGCGATTCGGTCCTCGATCGCGAAGGGCAAGGCGGCCATCCGCCTGGCGTGGCTGGGGAGCGGCAGGTCGACCGCGAGCAGGCGCACCTGCCCGGTGGGCACGAGAATGGTTGCGGGCCACTCGCGCACGGTTATGATCAGGCGGTCTCCCGCCAGCGTCCACACGCCTGCGGCGGGGGGCTCATATGGGTCGGGCGCACCCGGGGCGTTTGGGCTCATTGTCACATTTGCTTCATGGGCAGGACGCATGGGGCGGGGATGCGCATAGTTTTGAAACAGTTCCATGACATTGCACCTCAGGTGCATAACCGCAAGCGCCACGCCGTGCCCGAAAGCGAGGCCGGCCTGACGCTGATCGAGATGATGATCGTGCTGGTGATCATCGCGATCGTCGCCGGGCTCGTCGCGATGAACGTGATGGGCCGGCCGGACGAGGCCAAGGCCACCGCGACCAAGAGCAACATCGCCACCATCTCCGGCGCGCTCAAGATGTACCGGCTCGACAATGGCGATTACCCGACGACCGAGCAGGGCCTGAAGGCGCTGAGCGAGAAGCCGACCGCGCCGCCGGTGCCCTCGACCTTCCCGCAGGGCGGGTACCTCTCCACCCCGGCAGTCGACGGCTGGGGCAAGCCCTATGAATATACGTCCGAAGGCGGCGGCTTCACGATCCGCTCGCTCGGCAAGGACGGCAAGGTCGGCGGCGAAGGCGTCGACGCCGATATCGACGGCAAGGGATAAGGCCCGTGGGGGGGACCGGCATCGCTGCGCGCCCCTCCGAAGCGGGCATGACGCTGATCGAGATGATGATCGTGCTGGTCATCATCGGCGTGATGGCGGGGGCGGTGTCGCTCGGCATGGGATCGGTGACGCGCGCGCCGAGCGTCGAGACCGAGGCGCGGCGCCTCGCCACCCGGCTGCAGGCCGCGGCGGACGACGCGATGCTCGGCGACCGGACGATCGCCTTCACCGTGCAGAAGAACGGCTATGGCTTCGCGATGATGAGCGCCGACGGCAAGACCGTGCCGCGCACCGACGAGGCGTTCGGCTTCCACAAGCTGCCCGGCGGCATGGTGATGACGCTGAGCGTGCGCCCGCCGGTTGTGCTAGGCGTCGACGGCACGGGCAAACCGATGCAGGCGGTGATCCAGAGCGGGCCGAAGCGCTGGACCGTGGTGTATGACGGGATGACCGTGCGGGCGTTTCCGGTGGGGGAGCTGAAGCTGTGAGCGCAGGCATTTCCTCCTTCCTTTTCCCCGGCGAAGGCCGGGGTCCAGACTCAGCGTGCGCGCGAAAGCGCGCTGCCGCGCGCGATTGCGTTGACGGGCTGGTCCCCGGCCTTCGCCGGGGAAAAGAAGATGGTCGGGATGACGGCTTCTCCCTGATCGAGGCCCTCGTCGCGCTCGCGGTGCTCGCGATCGCCACGGTCGGGCTGATGCGCACGGTCGAATCGCATATCGATTCGACACGGGCGATCGAGCGGCGAACCACGGCGATGTGGGTCGCCGAGAACCGGATGGCCGAATTGCAGGCGGGCGCGCCGGGCCGCGAGCAGGTCGAGATGCTCGGCCAGCCCTGGCGCGTCTCGGTCGAGAAGCGGCGGACCGACGACCCCGAAATCGAGCGCGTCCGCGTCGAAGTGTTCGCGGGCGAGGAGAAGAGCGCGCTTGCATCGCTCGACGGCTTCGTGGACGGACGGAAGCTGTAATGGCTGCCCTGACCCTCACGCCGCGCCAGGCGCGCATCGGGCTCGACCTGTTCACCGGCGCGGTCGTCGTGTCGGTGGCCATCGCGCTTGCCGGGCTCACCTGGCGGATCGCCGGCCATGCCGGCACCGGTGCGATCACCGTGCCGTCGGGCGCGACCGGACCCGCGGTGGCGCCCGACATCGGCCCCGCGGTGGCGCTGGCCCCGTTCGGCAAGCCCTCGGTCTCCGAAGCGGGCCAGGCGACCACCCTGCCCTTCGAGCTGAAGGGCGTGATCGCGGCGAGCCCGGCCGAGCTCTCGACGGCCTTCATCTCGGTGAGCGGACAGCCGGCCAAGCCGTACAAGGTGGGCGACAATGTCAACGGCGCGACGATCCAGGCGATCCGGCGCGACCGCGTGATCCTGGCCAATGGCGGCCGCAACGAGTTCCTCGCTTTCCCCGACCCGACGCTGACGCCCGAGCAGCGCCAGGCCGCGGCGCAGGGCCAGGCCGCGCCCGCGCCCTCCAACCCGGTGACCGCGCCCGACGGCCCGCCGGTGGTCCGCCCGGCCGGCGCGCCGCCTGCCCCGCCGGCCGCAGCGATGTCCGGCCTGCTCCAGCGCTTCGACGCGAGCCCGGTCTCGGGCGGATACCGCATCGGCGACAATGCCCCGCCGGGGATGGTGGCGGGTGACGTGATCCAGTCGATCAACGGCACCGCGCTCACCGATACCGCCGCCGCCCAGGGCGCCTTCGCGGCCGCCCAGTCGAGCGGCAATGCCCAGATCCAGGTCCTGCGCGACGGGAAGCGGCTGACGCTTACCGTGCCACTCCGTTAGAAAGTGCCCCTGTGAAGATTCGCTCCGCCATCGCCGCCCTAGCGCTCGCCGGGATCGCCCTGGATACGGTTGCCCTCGCCCAGACTGCGCCCGCCCCAGCCCCGCAGGACGCCGGCACCGGCGACGTCGTGGTCAACATGCGCGGCGTCGAGATTTCCGACGTGGCCGACCAGATCTCGCGGATCACCGGGCGCACGCTGATCCTCGATCCGGCGGTGAAGGGCGTGGTGACCGTCACCTCGTCGACTCCGCTGTCGCCTGCCGGGGTGTGGGAGCTGTTCCAGTCGGTGCTGCGGGCCAACGGCTTCTCGGCGGTGCGCTCGGGCCGGGCCTGGCGGATCGTGCCCGCGGCCAATGCGGTGCGCGACGGCGGCATCCCGAGCCGCGGCGCCTCCGGCCAGGAGCTGGTGACGCGGATGGTCCGCCTTCAGAACGTGCCCGCCGCCGATGTCGCCCGCGTGGTGCGCCCGCTGGTCGCGACCTTCGGCAGCGTCGAGCCGCTGAGCACGCCCAATGCGGTGGTGATCACCGACTATGCCGACAATGTCCGCCGCGTGGAGGCGATCGCCCGCCAGCTCGACGGCGGCAGCGGCGCGACCTTCGTCACCGTCTCGTTGAAGAACGGCAACGCCACCGACGTAGCGACCGCGCTGCAGGGCGTGCTGGGCGAAGGCACTCGCATCGCCGCCGATGCGCGCAGCAACACGGTGATCGTGCGCGGCACGCCGGCATCGGTCGCCGAGGCGCGCAAGATGCTGATCTCGCTCGACCAGCCGGGCGGCGCGACGCCGATCACCCGGATGTTCCGCCTCAACTATGCCGATGCCGAGACCGTGACCGACGTGCTGCGCGGCGTGCTGGGCCAGGGCGACAGCGCCGACAATCCTGTGGCGACCAGCCTGGGCAGCGGCAGCTCCAACCCGTTCGCGCGGCTGAGCCAGGGCAACAATAACCTTTCGGCGCTGCCCAACAGCGCGGCCTCGACCAGCGGCGGCATGGGCAGCGCGATGCAGAGCGCCAACACCAACGGCACGGCGATGCAGGCGGTGCAGACGCAGACGCCCAAGGGCTTCTCGACGCCCGAGCTCACCGTGCAGCCGGCGCCCGAGCTCAATGCGGTAGTGGTGCGCGGCACCGCCACCGCAATCGCATCGATCGAGCAGCTGATCACCGATCTCGACGTGCGCCGCCCGCAGGTGCTGATCGAGGCGGCGATCGCCGAGATCACCGGCGACGATGCCGAGCAGCTCGGCGTGCAGCTCGGCACCAGCGGCGCCGTGCTCAACCAAGTGAAGGGCGGCGCGACTTCGTTCGACACCGCCGGCGTGTCGATGGGCACGATTCTGACCGCGCTGGGCGTTCCGGCGGGCAAGGTGCTCGGCACAGGGCTGACCGCCAATATCGCGATCGGTGACGATTTCTCGTTGCTGGTGCAGGCGCTCGGCACCTCGACCCGCGCCAACCTGCTCTCCACCCCGCAGCTGACCGTGCTCGACAATGTCGCGGGCGAGTTCGTCTCGGGCCAGAACGTGCCGTTCATCACCGGCTCGGTGCTGACCAGCTCGAGCACCGTGAACCCCTATACGACGATCGAGCGCAAGGATGTGGGCATCACGCTGCGCGTCCTCCCGCGGATCAACGCCGGCGACACGATCCGCCTGCAGGTGAACCAGGAAGCCTCGTCGATCGCCACCGCTCAGACCGCCGCCGCCTCCGACCTGGTCACCAATCGCCGCGCGATCACCACCACTGTGCTCGCCGACAACGGCCAGACGATCGTGCTGGGCGGGCTGACCGCGGACGACTATACCGATACGCGCCAGCAGGTACCGATCCTGGGCGACATCCCGATCGTCGGCGAGCTGTTCAAGAGCCGCCGCGAGCAGCACCAGAAGCGCACGCTGTTCATCTTCCTCAAGCCGACGATCCTGCGCGACGGCGCCGATGCGGCGGCGGCATCGAAGGACCGCTACAACCGGCTGCGCGCGGACGAGATCGCCAATGCCAAGCGCGGCAGCCTGCTCCTCGCCCCGCCGACGCCGCGGCTGACGGTGGAGATCGACGGGATTTATTGAGGGGACGCGCTCAGTCGGCCGGCGCGACAGTCCCTGGGATCAGCACCGGTGGCCCCTCGATGCCGGAGCGGGCTTCCGCATTTCGCGGCAACAGCTTCGGGCCGACAAGCAAGCCGAACAGGAAGCCGCCGAGATGCGCTTCCCAAGCCAGCCCGCCTGCGCCTCCACTCGCCCAGGCCAGCGCCGCGAGGAGCCCGAACAGGAACAGGTTCTGCTTGGCCAGCTCCCAGCCGACACGCCGAATCCGCCGCGACTTTAGCGACAGCGTGCCCCGGCCATCGGCAGGCGCCCGGATGAACAGGGCGAACAAGCCATACAGCGCGCCCGACGCGCCGACCATCGGCACCGTCCCCGCCGGGTGCACCAGCAGATACAGCGCTGCGCCGGCCAGTCCGCTGAGCAGGAACAGCAAGAGGAAGCGCAGCCAGCTTAGCGGCGGCGAGCCCAGCCGCAAGGTGAGCGCGCCGCCGATCGCCGCCAGCATCGACATGTTCATGGTCAGGTGCATCGCGCCGCCATGGGCGACCATGTGCAGCAGGATATTTTCGAACCGGCCTTGGCGGAGCGCGGCCCCGGACAGGCCCCAATCGCCCATCCCGCCCGCCTCGTGCGTCGCGGCGTACCAGAGCCAGGCGCCGACACACGCAGCCACCAATCCCAATGTTGGCACCTGTGCGTGCCAGGGCAGCGGATCGGGCTCGGCCGGCTGAAATGAAAAGGGCGAGTCGCCCTGCGGAAACAGGAATTCATGCTCCTCGAAAAGCTCGAGCGTGCCCCGCAGCGCCTCCATCACGTCGCGCGGCGCGATTACCGTGATCGGATCGCCGGGCAGGAATTCAATGAACAGATGAGGCAGGCGCTGCCACCATTGCCTGTCGATCAGGCGCCACCGGCCATCGACTTCGGACTGCTCGTAAAATCCCTGCTCTTCGAGGACCTCTTCGATCCAGCTGGCCTGTGCTTTCGACACCGCCATCACCGAAGGCCGGGTGACGAATTGAAATAGCCAGCCGAGCATCACGACAAGCGGCACTATTGCCGGAATATGCCCGAGCCAAAGACCTAGCCAGACGATCAGGCCAAGGGCCAGGACGTTGGGAAAGAGCTGATAGACACTGTAGATCGGGAGCAGGTCGCGCAACATTCCGTGCCGCGATCGAATCGACAGCTCGTTTTCTTCAAGCGCCATGTGCACCTTGTGGCGCAGCGCCGACTTCCTTGCAATGTCAGGCGATTTCACCCGGCCGGACGTGGAGACTATTGCCCATGCTCCGTCGGCGCCGCTTCCTCCGCCCCCGGCTCGATCGGCAGCGGCACGCGCACGCGCTCCGCGCCGCGCGTGAAGAAGGCTGCGTCGATCGCCAGACTGGCCAGGCTCCAGCCGTCGACGCTCTCGCCGACCCGCAGCGTGCGGGTGGAGCCGTCGCTCGACTTGACCAGCGCGACTGCGTCGACATTGAGCCGGCCGACGATGCCGACGAGCTGCGGCGCGTCGCTGGGCGCCTCGGCCGGTTCGGACGTAGCGAACATCAGGCGCTCATAGGCGCGGGCGAGCACGGGCATCGTGCCGGCGCCGATTGGCGCGGGTACGGGCGCGCGCTCGACGCCCTTGCCTGCCTTGCCGGGCAGCAGCAGGGCGGTCGGCATGGCCACTGCGACGGCGCCGGCGATGCCGAGCGCAATCCATTCTGGACGCAGCTTCACTGCCATGCCGCGACCACCTCGCCGATCAGCCGGACGCCGCTGTTTTCCGGGCCGCCTTCGGGGATAGGCTCGATCCGCCAGCTGCGCAGGCGCATCAGCGGCTTGTCGCGCTCAAGCGCATCGGCGAGCGCGACCACGGCCTTTTCCGCGCCCGACAGGCGGATGCGCAATGCGATCACGCCGGCGGGCGCCGGGGCGGCGCTGATCTCCTCGACCAGCACGCCGCTGCGCTGCGCCAGCGCATGGACGCGGGTCATGATCGCGGCGCGCCCGGCCGCAGGGTCGGCGACGCCGAGGCCGAGCCCTGGGGCGAGCAAGGGCGGCGGCTTGGCCGGGCTCGCGGCGAGCGCCGCCAGTTTCGCATGCTCGGCGCGGGCCGAGGCGAGCTCGCCGAGCGCGGTGCCGGTGAACGGCGCGAGCAGCAGCGCGGCGACCAGCCCGGCGAGCCCGCCGACCACGAAGGGCGGCAGCTTCACTGCGCGTCCTGCCGCATCGAGACGATCATCCCGGCATCGGTGCGACGCTGGCTGGTGTTGCGCATGCCGGCGAATTCAGGCGCGCGGCGGATCGCGGCGCGCAGGCCGTCGGGATCGCCGCCCGCCATGTCGAACTCGAGGCCGCCGTCCGCGGTGCGCTCGATCCGGGTAAGCTTCGCCTCGGCCGGCAGCACGCCGGCGAGTGTCTCGAGCACCGTGCCCGGCGCGGCCCGGCCGGCGGCGTTGGCGAGCGCGGCACGTGCCTCGCGCGCCGCCGCCTCGGCCTGGATGCGCGGGGCGAGATCGTTCTGCAACTGCGCCGTCGCGCGTTTTTCATGCTGGGCGAGCAGGGTTGCACCGAGGATCGTCAGCAGCGGCCCCGCCGCGACCAGCGCACCGAACGCCGCCGCCGTGCGCCAGCCACTGGTTGGTACGCGCACGGCCGAAAGCGCGCCGGAAAGCCGGTGCGCCAGGCTGTCCGCCGCGATCGGCGGCGCTTCGGGATCGGGTGGGCCGGCTTGCATGGTGCGCCTGCTTAAGCGCTCCCGCCCGCCCAAGCCAAGCGTCATCGATGCGCAATTTAAACGTCATGCAGACGAAACAGCTATCGCATGCTGGCGTCATCTCGGCCTTCCAAGGACCGGGCAACCGGGTCGCCAGTGACTCGGATGCTTGGGGGTTTCCATGACCAATCTCACCGAGACCGGCTTCGGCTATACCGATGGCGACGTCGACACCAACGTCCACACCACCGCGCCGACGCTGGGCGCGCTGATCGACCAGCGCTATTCGCGCCGCGACACGCTGCAGCGCGGCGGCACCGCGATCGTCGCCGCGACCATGGGCGGCGCGCTGCTCGCCGGCTGCGACGACCTGCCCAGCATCCCCAACGATGCCGGCCCCACGGTGAGCGCCGGCACCGCCGCGACCACCAATTCGGGCCGCACGGTTACGCTGACCGGCACCTCAACCTCCTCGACGATGGCCTGGACCCAGCTGAGCGGCCCGACCGTGGCGCTGAGCAGCACGACCACGGCGACCACCAGCTTCCTCGCCCCCTCGGTCGCGGCCGCGACCAACTTGGTGTTCCAGCTCGCCGCCGCCAACGGCACCGGCCCGGCCACGACCTCGACTGTGACGATCACGGTCAACCCCGCGGCGCTGGGCTTCGCGGCGATCGCCAAGAACAAGCTCGACGTCGTCACCGTGCCGACGGGCTACACCGTGCAGGTGATCAACCGCACCGGCGACCCGATCGCCGCCGGCGTCGACGCCTACAAGAATGACGGCACCGACACCAATTTCGCCCAGCGCATCGGCGACCATGGCGACGCGATGTATTGGTATGGCCTGAGCGCCACCGGCACGCGCGACGCGACCAGCTCGACGCGCGGGCTGATCGTGCAGAACCACGAGAACATCAACCAGCAGTATCTCCACGTCGCCGGCGCCACCACCGTGGCCGGCGCGCGTCCCGAGAGCGAGGCGCTCAAGGAAATCGAGTGCCACGGCGTCTCGGTGACCGAGGTGAGCGAAGGCGCCAACCGCGCCTGGACGGTGAAGCAGGATTCGACCTTCAACCGCCGCCTGACCCCGAGCACGCCTATGGTGTTCAACGGCCCGGTGAAGGGATCGGACTTCCTCAAGACCGCCTTCTCGACCGACGGCACCCAGGGCCGCGGCACGATCAACAACTGCGCCAACGGCACCACCCCGTGGGGCACGGCGCTGACCTGCGAAGAGAATTGGGCCGGCTATTTCCGCCGCGCCAGCACCGATGTCGCCGGCCGGACGGCCAAGGAGCTGACCGCGCTCAACCGCTACGGCGTGACCAGCACCGGCAATTATGGCTGGTCGACCGTGATAGCGGCCGACGCCACGAACACGCTGTTCCGCCGCTGGGACGCGCGCGTGACCGGTGCCGATGCGCTCTCCGACTTCCGCAACGAGCCGAACAATTTCGGCTGGGTGGTCGAACTCGATCCGTATGACAAGAGCAAGGCGCCCCGCAAGCGCACGGCGCTGGGCCGCATGGGCCATGAGGGCTGCTGGCCGGGCGCGTTCGTCGTCGGAAAGAAGCCGGCCTGGTACATGGGCGACGACGCGGTGAACGAGTATCTCTACAAGTTCGTCTCGAACACCGCCTGGGTCGCCGCCGATGCGGACGCCACCGACCGCCTGTCGATCGGCGACAAGTACATGGATGCCGGCACGATCTACGTCGCGGTGTTCAACGCCGACGGCACCGGCAGCTGGAAAGCGCTGACCTTCGGCAGCAACGGCATCGACGCGACCTACGCGCCCTATGCCTTCGCCAACCAGGTCGACGTGCTGGTCAACCCGCGCCTCGCCGCGGATGCCGCGGGCGCGACCCCGATGGACCGCCCGGAATGGACCGCGGTCAACCCAGTCACCGGCGAAGTCTATCTGACGCTGACCAACAACGCCAACCGCGTCGTCAGCACCGACACGCCGAGCGCGACCCAGCGTCGCACCGATGCGGCCAACCCGCGCGTCTATGTCGATCCGCCCAGCGCCTCGCGCGGCAATCGCAACGGCCACATCATCCGCCTCAAGGAGACGGGTGCCACGACCGAGGCGACGACCTTCACCTGGGACATCTACCTGTTCGGCGCCGGTTCGGACCTGGATGCGACCAACATCAACGTCTCGGGCCTGACCGCCGACCAGGACTTCTCGAGCCCGGACGGCATGGCGTTCAGCCGGCCGAGCCATGCCGGTGGCCAGGTCAAGCCGATGATGTGGTTCCAGACCGACGACAGCGCCTTCACCGACGTGACCAACTGCATGATGCTGGCGGCGATGCCGGGCGGCGTCGGCGATGGCGGCGCGCGCACGATCACCAACACCAGCGCGACTGCAGTCACCTCCACCCAGGCGACCCGCGTCGGCGCGGCGCCGACCGCGGCGAACCTCAAGCGCTTCCTGGTCGGCCCGATCGAGTGCGAGATCACCGGCGTGGACTCGACGCCGGACGGCCGCACGCTGTTCGTCGGCATCCAGCACCCGGGCGAGAACGGCCTGACCGCCTCCAACCCGACCACGATCACCAGCCACTGGCCGGACAGCCAGGCGACGGGCACGGCCGCCGCCACGATCCGCCCGCGCTCGGCGGTGGTGGTGATCACCAAGAATGACGGCGGCGTGATCGGCCTCTGATCGTTCCGGTTGTTCGAAATGAAGAGGGAGGCTCCCGCGAGGGAGCCTCCCTCTTCATTTGACCATGCAGGACGCGAAGTGACCAGATTGGTGCCGGTCGCGCATTGACCGGGGAAACGCTCTAATCATGACCCCGCCAGGCTGCGGGGACCATGCGAATTTACGATTGGGCGATGCGGCAGGCTTCGATGATCCTTCAGCGCGGTCATCTTCCCCATTTGGGCAGGCGCTGCTCGCATTGAAGAATGCCGGCCACGCGGCCATCATTGCCGGGGAACCGATTAGCTCCGCGCCCATGTTTTTCCTGAGCATGCTGACCGGAACACTCGCCGCGTTGAGCAAGGCGGTGCTTCCATTCCTTGGCGCTGTCCTGATCAACCGATGGAATCGCCGAAACCCCGAATGACCTGATCGTCGCCCCTACCGATCCGTGCGGCTGATGATCTTTGCCACGCCGTTCCTGGGCATGCTGATCATGTAGTTGGTGCCGCCCTTGCAGGTGACGCGCCAGGTCGGCACGCCGTCCTGGTCCGCGATGCGGGTCGAGGCATCGACATGATCGCAGGGTAGCGGCGCGTCCTGGAGCGCGCGGATGAAGGTCGCGTTGCGCTGGGCGTCGTTCAGGCCGAGCACCGCGGCGCTGTAGTTGGTGGTGTCCGCCGCATTGCCATCTTCCGCGGCGTTTAGCGGTTCGGCAGTGACCGCTTCGTTCGAGGTGAGGTTGGTGCTGCTCGGCGGCTCGCCGCAGCCGGCAAGCGCGAGCGCTGCCAGGCCCGGCACGATGATGTGCTTCAACATGTCCGCGTCCCCTTTATGTAATCCCCCAATCAATGCGGGACCGTAACCATAGGTTCCTAGTGTTGATAGGCCTTGGGCAGCGCGCCGTCCTTCGGATCGAGATAGCGCTGGCGCAGGCGCGTCCACCGCGTCTCGAGCGGCTGCTCGACACCGTCGATGAACACGCTGACCACCGAGGTGCCGATCTCGAGCGGATCGCCGTCCCAGATCACCACGTCGCCGCGGCGGCCGGGCTTGAGCGAGCCGAACTCGCCGCCAAGGCCCAGCGCTTCCGCGGGCTTCGAGCTGATCGCCGCGAAGGCCGCGCCCCAATCGAGGCCGGTGGCACCGGGCACCCGGTTGAGCGCCACCAGATTGCCGGCGTATTGCTTCTCCCAGCGCGCCTGGCGCGCCTCGTCCTGGTTGATCGTGCCGACCGCGACGAGCACGCCGGCGGCGGTCATCCGGCCGACATTGGATTGGCTGGCGGCAAGCTGCTCGAAGCTTTCGGGCAGGTCGGCGAGCGCAGTGGCGATCACCGGCACGCCGACGGCGGCGATCTGCGGGGCGACGGTCCAGCCCTCGGTCGCGCCGACAAAGACCATCCTGAGCGCCGGCATCTCCTTCTTGAGCTGCAGCAGCACCAGGATGTCCGATGCGCGCTCGACATGGATGAGCAGCGGCATATGGCCCTGCACCACCGGCACCAGTGCCTCGGCATCGGCGCGGGTTAGGAAGGCATCCTTGCCGCGATCGGTGTAGCTCGCCGGCGCGCGGATATAGTCGCGGACCTCGAACAGCGCGTTCTTGAGCGTGGCATAGGCCGCCGCGCGGCTGCCGCCGGCGGCGCGCGCACCGTTCTCGCCCCATTCCATGAACTGGAAGGCGCGCGGCTTGCTGACCGCGTCCATGTCCGCGCCGAGATCGATGATCGCGCCCTGGCCGGCGAAGATCGAGCCGCGATTGTCGGGCGCAACGACGGCACGCGTGATGCCTTCGGCGCGGTTGATCGCGATCGGGCTCGACTTGGGATTGACCGCGGGAGCAACGTCGATCGCGGCGTGGAAGGCCGTGCCGCTCGCGCCGCTGTCATTGGTCTCGTCGACGCCATCGACTTCGACGATGCCCATGCGGGTGAAGCCGGCGAAGATGCCGGGCGAAACCCATTTGCCACCGGCATCGATCACGCGGACACCGGCGGGCACGGCGACGCCCGGACCGGCCGCGACGACCTTGCCGTCGCGGATCACGACGGTGCCGCCGTCGACCGGCTGGCCACCGTCGCCGACGACCAGCTTGGCGTTGGTGATCGCCACGGTCTGGGCGGCGGCAGGTACGGCGAAGGCGAGCGCGGCAGTGGCCGCGAGGAGGAGCTTCTTCGTCATCACTTCACATCCCCCTCGCCCGGCTGGCCGAGCTCGAAATCGGAAACCGGCCGGCGCTTGGGGTCCTTGGCATCATACATCAGCGCGCCATCGACCCAGACCATCTCGGGCCGGGTGTAGACACTGAACGGATTGCCGTTCCACAGCACCACGTCTGCCATCTTGCCGGGCTTGAGGCTGCCGGTCTTGTCGGCGATGCCCAGCGCCTTGGCCGGGTTGATCGCCAGCCAGGTCCAGGCATGTTCCTCGCTGATCGGGATGCCGGCCTTGATGCCGGAGGCACGCGCCTTGGCGACTTCCTGGTTGAGCCGCTGGATGCCGTTGGCGTCGTCCGAATGGATCATCGCGCAGGCGCCTTCCTTGTCGAGGATGGCGAGGTTCTCGGGCACCGCGTCATAGGCTTCCATCTTGAAGCCGTACCAATCGGCCCAGACCGCGGCGCAGGTGTTGTTCGCCTTCAACAGATCGGCGATCTTGTAGGCCTCGACCGCGTGGTGGAAGGCCGAGACGTGGTAGCCGAACTCCTTGGCCATATCGAGGACGATGGCCATCTCGTCGGCGCGGTAGCAATGGTTCTGGACGAGGATCTCGCCCTCGAGCACGCCGCGGAGCGTATCCATGGCGAGGTCGCGCGACGGCGGCTCGCCGCCCTTTTCCTCATAGCGGTCCCAGCGGCGCTTATATTCGACCGCGCGCGCCCAGGTGGCGCGATCGACCGCGATGTTGCCCATGCGGGTGGAGGGCATGCGGCCCTTCGAGCCATAGACGCGCTTGGGGTTCTCGCCGCACGCCATCTTGAGGCCATAGGGCGCGCCGGGGAACTTCATCCCCTGCATGGTGCGGGCATAGACGTTCTTCACCACCACCGAGCGGCCGCCCATCAGGTTGGCCGAGCCGGGCAGGATCTCGAGCGTGGTGACGCCGCCATTGGCCAGCGCGCGGCCGAAGCCGGGATCCTGCGGCCAGACGCTGTGCTCGGCCCAAACATCGGCGGTGACCGGGCCGGTCATCTCGTTGCCGTCCGAATTGGCCTGCACGCCGGGCGAGGGATAGTCGCCGAGATGGCTATGGATGTCGATCACGCCAGGGGTGACATACTTACCCTTGCCGTCGATCACGGTGGCGCCGCCAGCATCGAGGCTCTGCCCGACTGCGACGATCTTGCCGTCGCGAAACAGCACCTGGCCCTTGTCGATTCGCCCACCCTCGCCGTCGAACACGGTGACGTTGGTCAGCAGCGTCGGCACGCCGGGATAGGCATGGTAGGTGGAGGGGAAGGGATCGTGGCTATAGCCCTTGCCCTTGCCGGGGCCCGAGGAAGCGGGTGCCGGATCGGAAGAAGCGCTCTGCGCGCGGCCGCCGCCGGCATCGCAGGCGGCGAGCCCCGCCAGCGCTCCCAGGATGATCAATGTGCGGATCAAAAGATTGCCCTCCACTGCGTAACAATCCGTGATCGCGCAGGTACTGATCCTTTGGCAAGGGTGCCTAAGAAGGTTAACCCTCAAAAAAAGACTGAACCACTCTGGACTATCCCCATTTTCTCTTGAGCTTGATTGGTGTTATTGACAGTTCCCGGAAGGGGAAGGTGCATCGTTGCGTCTCGCAAGTGACCCTACCAGGCGGCCGCTCTTGCTCTCCCGGCAGGCGGCGCCGGTGAACAGACGAGTCGCCGTGGCGCTCGCCGGTTTTGGGCTGGCCTGCAGTCTGGCCGCGTTTGCCGGCTGGCTTTTCAACATTCCGTCGCTGCGCGGGTTCGGTTTTGCCGAATATCCCGCCTGGCCCTGGACCACGATCGGCTATGTCGGGCTGTCGCTGGGGTTTCTCGCCTCGTTCGCCGGGCGGCGCAAAACGGCGGTGGCGAGCCTCACCGCGCCGTTCACCATCGCGCTGGTCTCGCTGTTTGAGCGCTGGAGCGGTGCCGACCTCGGCGTCGACGCGCTGCTCTTTCCCAACCAGCTTGCCGAATATCAATTCCCGGCCCTTGGGCGCACCGGCGTGAACCCGGCGGCGGTGTTCTTGGTGCTCGGACTGGCGGGTCTCAGCCAGAGCGTGCACGACCTGCTCGCCAAGGAGATACGCAGCCTGGTCGCCACCGTGGCGCTGGGCCTGGCTGCAGCGGCCGCGATCATCATCCTGTTCTCGCGACCGGGCAGCAACCCGTCGGTGCCGCTGCTCACCACCTCGCTGCCCGGCGCGGTGATCTCGATCTCGCTGGCGCTGGCCGCGATCGCCTGGAACAGCGGGTTCAGCTGGATGCGCACGATGGCGCGCGATCCCGGCAACCGCCGCGTGCTGCAGATTCTGCTGCCCGCCGCGCTGCTGTTGCCGGTGCTCCCCGCCGTGCTCGAGCTGACCTTCACCCACAAGCTGGTCATCGCGACGATGCCGGGCCAGTTGCTGATCGTCCTGGCCAACATCCTCGTCGTCGGCACGATCGCCTATTGGGCGGTCACCCGCGTGGCCCGCGAGCAATCGGGCAAGGACGAGCTGAGCGCGGCGATCGACGTGACCACCATGGCGATCACCACGCCGGACGGCCGCATCGTCCACTGGTCCGAGGGCGCAGCGAGCCTGTTCGGCTGGAGCGAGGAGGAAGTGGTCGGGCAGTACAAGTATCTGCTGCTCCACTCGCGCTGCGAGAGCGCCGAGGCCGTCCTGCCCCGCCGCGCACCAGACGGGGCTCAGGAGCTGGTGGAAATCACCCGGGATGGGCGCGAGATCGCCATCCTCGAGCGCACCCACCGCGTCGAGATCGCCGGGCGCGATCCGGTGATGGTCCACAAGATGACCGATATCTCCGACCGCGCCGAGGCCGTGGCCGAGCTGCGCGAGAGCGAGGAGCGGCTCGCCATCGCCACAGCAACGCACGAAGTGGGCGTGTTCGAATGGGATGTGGAGTCCGGGCGGATCACCTGGGTGGCGGGCTCGGAGGAGCGGCTGGGGCTGGTACCGGGCACGATCACCGATTTCGACAGCTGGCGCGAGCAGATCGAGCCCGAAGACGCCGAGGCAGTGATGGAGGCGATCGAGCAGGCGGTGGCCGACCGCGCGCCGCTGTTCCGCTTCCGCTACCGCTTCACCAAGACCAACGGATCGGTGCGCGTGGTGGAGGGATCCTCGCGCGCTTTCTACGACGCCTGGGGCAACCTGACCCACACCGTGGGGGCGATGCTCGACGTGACCGACCGCGAAGAGCGCGAGGCCGCGCTGCGCCGGCGCGAGGCGCAGCTGCGCTCGATCATCGAGACCGTTCCCGAGGCGATGCTCGCGGTGGACGAGGAAGGCACGATCCGGGTGTTCAGCGCGGCGGCCGAGGAACTCTGGGGCTATCGCGCGCCAGAGGTGCTGGGCCACCACGTATCGATGCTGACGCCCTATCCGGCTGATGAAGAGGAAGCGGAATCGCGGCTGGCGAGCTTCCTCAAGACCGGCACGCCGCTGGCGCGCGGCGAGACGATCGCGGCGATGGGCCTCTCCAGCGCGTCGACGCGTTTTCCGATGGAAGTGCGCGCCAGCGTCGCCCGGGTCGACGGGCATCTGCTCTTCACGCTGTTCGCCCGCGACCTGACCGAGCAGTTCGAAAGCGAGGAAAAGCTTAGCGAGCTCAACGCCCAGCTCGCTCATGTCGGCCGCCAGTCGGCGATGAGCGAGCTCGCCGCCGACATGGCGCACGAGCTCAACCAGCCGCTCGCCGCCACCTCCAACTTCCTCGCCGCCGCCCGGATGATGCTCGGCAAGGGCGAAGAGATCGAGCGCGTGGGCGAATTGCTGCGGATGGCCAATGAACAGACGCTGCGCGCGGGCGAGATCATCCGCCGGCTGCGCAGTTTCACTATGCGCGGCGATGTAGATATGCGCGACACGCCGCTGGGGCCAACCATCCGCGACGCCGCCGACCTGGTTCTCATAGGAACCAGCCAGTTCAACATTCGCCTAACCTATGACCTGGACCCCGAAATACCCTGCGTTTTCGCAGACCGTGTGCAAGTGCAGCAAGTCGTAGTCAATCTTCTGCGCAATTCTATAGATGTTCTTCGTCAACAAGGCGGCAACGATCGCCGGATCACCGTAAGTTCGTGCAAGTCGAATGACGACATGGTTGCAATAGAAATCGCCGATAGCGGCCCGGGCATACCGGAACCAATGCTGGCCCAACTGTTTTCACGTTTCACCACGACGAAGCGAGAGGGCGGCGGAATGGGTATTGGACTTTCCATCAGCAAGCGTATCATCGAAGCACATGGTGGGGTCCTGAGCGCGGAAAACCGGCCTGAGGGTGGCGCGGTCTTCCGCTTCACGCTGCCCACCACGGAACAGGGTGGAGAGTAGATGACAAAAACGATCTATATCGTCGACGATGACGACGCCGTCCGCGCGTCGCTGCACAGCCTGCTATCCTTGCGCTCAGACCTGGTAATCCGGGCCTTCCGGTCGGGCGACATATTCCTCGAATCCTTGCCGGACTTAGATCCCGGCGTCTTGCTGCTCGATTTCCACATGCCCGGATCGACGGGGCTGGACGTGCTCAATTCGGTGGGCAGCGACCCGCGCTTCGTGGCGATCATCCTGACGGGCCAGGGCAATGTCGGCCTGGCGGTGCAGGCGATGAAGGCCGGCGCGCTCGATTTCATCGAGAAGCCCTATGAGGCCGAGTTCCTGATGACCGCGATCGACCTCGCCTTCTCCCGGCTGGAAGAAGGCAATGAGGCGGCCAGCCGCGTCAATGTCGCCGAGACCAAGATCGCCAAGCTTTCGCCGCGCGAACGCGACGTGCTCAAAGGGCTGATCGAGGGGCGCTCGAACAAGATCATCGCCTATGAGCTCGACATCAGCCCGCGCACGGTGGAGATCTACCGCGCGAACCTGATGGAGAAGCTGGAAGTGCGCAGCCTTTCCGAGGCGCTGCGTATCGCCTTTGCTGCGGGCATGTTCCCGAAGAACTGAGCCCGGCTCAGCGCTCGGGATAGCCCCAGCCGGCCAGCATCGCCTCGAGCACGCTGGCCGAATCGGCAGGCGCGATCCGCGGGATGGCGGCACCCTCAGCCGCCTGCCCGCCGACCACCGCGACCGCGCGCCAGCGCGGATCGCCGCGAAGCGCCGCCTCGCCGCCGTGACGCCCGGCGAGCGCGGCGTCGTCGACGATCAGCACCGGGCGCTTCGCCAACCAGCGCTCGACGCGCGGATCGTCGAGATTGTCGACCGTGACCACATCGCCGCCCGCCATGGAGAGGCGCGCGACGAGCGTGCTGCGAAGCCCCGCCTCGCGGACCACCAGCACCAGCAATGGAACCGTCGGGCTCAATTGGCCCTCCTGCAGTTGCGACCCGGACGTGCTGCCCGTGGATGCCGCAATTTACGCAGAATCCGGAATGTGTCCCATCCGTGTCTTCTACCTAAGTGCCGGCCTGCAGGCGGAAATCAGAAGGCGAACGACAGGTCCGCATGGCCGAACTTGGTGTCGGCGGTATGCGGCGCATTGGGCGCGTCGCGCAGGAAAGGGCCCTTGGCAAGATAGGCAGCGCCAAGCTCGAGGCGCAGCTTCTGCGGGACTAGCCAGCGGCGCGCGCGCAGCTCGAGCTGGGCCCCGCCGAACGGACCCGAGCGGCCGGTCTTGTCGATGACGCTGGTCGAGGCGAAGCTGTCGATCGCCGAGGCGAGCCAGGCACCGCGCACCGATGCCATCAGGTCGAGGCGCTTGGACGGCTTGGCTTCGAAGCGCACCCCCGGCGAGACGATGTTCGCGCGGCCGAACGGGCCATAGAGCGAGAGCGGGCCGAAATCGGCGCGGCGCGCGCCGTAGAGCGTGTCGAAGCGCGTGTAGCTGTTGGGATTGGCGGTCTCGCCGCTCGCATAGTCGAACATCGCGGAGATGCGCGGTGCCCATTTGCCGGCGATCGTATAGCCCGCCTCGCCATGCACGAAGCCGGCGCGGACCCTGAGGTCGCGAACGTCGCTTACAGAACTGGTCGCACGCGCCAGGCCACGCTGGACGGCGCCTTCGACTTCATAGTCGAACTTGGCCTTGGCCGGCGCCCGGCGCAGGCGCGCGCCGAAGGTGACCAGGCGGCGGTTGCGCGTCGGGTGGGTGGCGCGGTCGTGCTCGATCAGCCGATAGCCATAGGCCTCGAGCGAGGTCGTGCCGAAAAGGCGGGCGAGCGTGGCGTCGCCGCCGAAGAATTCGATATTCTCGGTCGCGCGGTCGAGCTGGGCCTTGTTGTCATAGATGTCGGCCGGGGTGTCGGGCAGCGCCGTGAAGGGCCGCGTCCAGAACAGCACGAGCGCATTCTTGTGCTTGTCCTGCGCCTCGAGCTTGGCGCCCATATAGGTGGGCACGCCGTTGGGGAAATCGGTGCGGCCGACGAGGCGGCTCGAGCCTATGTCCATCGAGAACTTGCCGACGGTGACCTGCACGCCCTTGGCCGGGCGATAGGCGAGATAGACTTGGGCCGGCTCGAGATCGTTGATCTCGTTTGTGCGCACCGAGCTCTTGTCGCTCTCGCCATAGCCGCGCGCATCGACGACTTCGCCGCCGATCGTGAGCGGTCCGATATCGATCTTCGCCGCAACCATCGTGCGGAACGACAGGAAGCTGTCGCTCTCCGGCGTGTTCGGGCGGAACTGGCCGTCGATCGTCTCGGCGCGGGCGCGGACGCTGCCGTTGATGCTAAGCTTGACCTGATCCTGCGCGAAGGCGGGCGTGGCGGCGAGGAGAGGCAGGATCGCAGAGCAGGCGAGACGAAGGGAGACGGAAGAGGCCACGGAACACTCCGGAAATGGTTACCGTGACAATTATAGGACGAGCCGAAGACCACCGCGGCCTCGGCAAGGATTGGCTGCTGTTCTTTCTCGTTAGCCTCCGGCGAACTACGTAGTTCCGGGGCCAAAGGGACCGCCAGTCCTATAATGGAGATAGTTTTCCCCACCTCGGGGCCTATCCATCGCGTCTTACCGGGCGCCGAAAGTCAGTGGAACACCGCTATGCTCAGGACCGTCAACAGCTGGCCGCTTGCGAAGAAGCTGCTCATCGCCTTCTCCCTTCTCGGCGCGCTGGTGCTCGGCATGGGCATCAATGGCTATGCTTCGAACAAAGTCCTGAGCGGCGTCGCCACCCGCCATGTCGAGAACGGCATCACCGGGCTTTCCGGCCTGACCGACATCCTGGCGGACATCCGCGAGCTGCGCATCATCGTCTACAGCTATTACAACGCCGCCAGCGAGAAGGACACGGCCAGCCTGGTCGAGCGCCGCGCCAAGGGCGAGGCCAAGCTGCTTGCCGACATCGATTCCTACAGCAAGGTCGCCGGCAGCGACTTCAGCGGCAGCGTGGACGACCTGCGCGGCAAGGCGACCGCACTGATCGACGCCAACAAGACGATCTTCGACCTGCACGACAAGGGCGAGCAGGCCGGCGCCTTCGCCGCGATCAAGGGCGTGGGCAAGGACAAGTCGCACGACGCGATCGAGGCGGCCGACGACCTGCTCGCCAAGACGCGCGACCGCTCGGCCAAGGACAATGCCTATGGCCAGAGCCAGACGACCTTCTCGTTCGCGATGACCATCCTGCTGTCGCTGGTGGCCTTTGCCGGCCTGATCGGCATCTGGCTGATCATCAACCGCACCGTCGCGCTGCCGATGGCCAAGCTGACCGAAGCCACCACCGTGCTCGCGCAGGGTGGCGAGGCCGAAGTGCCGAGCCGCGACCGTGCCGACGAACTCGGCCAGATCGCCAATGCCGTCGAGCAGTTCCGCCTGGGCACCAAGGCCCGCGCCGAGGCCGATGCCCGCTCGTCCGCCGAGCTGCAGGCTGTGATGGCGACGCTGCGCGACACGCTGCAGGCGCTAAGCCATGGCGACCTGACCGCCGAGATCACCGCCGCCTATCCGGCCGCCTATGCCGAGCTCAAGACCAACTTCAACGAGGCGGTGACCAGCCTGCGCTTGCTGATCAGCTCGGTGATGGAATCGACCCAGGCGATCCACACCGGCTCGACCGAGATCGCCCAGGCCTCCGAAGACCTGGCGCGCCGCACCGAAGCCAATGCCGCCAGCCTGGAGGAGACCTCCGCCGCTGTCGCCCAGATGGACGAGCGCCTGCGTGCCATGGCCGCCTCGGCAGGCCGCACCGTGGAGCGTGCCGACGGCGCGATCAGCACCGTCTCGGGCGGCCGCGCGATTGCCGATGAAGCCGTGCAGGCGATGACTCGCGTGGCGGACAGCGCCAAGGGCATCGACAGCGTGATCGAGGGCCTCGATAAGATCGCCTTCCAGACCCGCGTTCTTGCGATGAACGCCGCGGTCGAGGCTGGCCGCGCCGGCGAGGCCGGCCGCGGTTTCGCGGTCGTCGCCGACCTCGTCTCCGCCCTCGCCATGCGCGCCGAGGAAGAGGCCGGCCGCGCCCGTGACCAGCTGACCGCGACGCAGACCGACATCGTCGCCGCGGTGGAGATGGTCGAGAAGGTCGACGGCGCGCTCGCCAACATCTCGGGCGACGTGAGCGAGGTGCACACGCTGCTCGCAGAAATGGCAAACGACAACCAGGCCCAGTCGACCGCAATCACCCAGATCAGCTCGGCGATCGGGACGATGGACCAGTCGACCCAGCAGAATGCCGCGATGGTGGAGGAAACTTCCGCCGCCGCGCGCAACCTGAGCACCGAAGTGAGTGCTCTTTCGGACCAGGCAGGCCGCTTCACGGTCGGCACCGCCGCGGTTCGCCCGGCGATGCGCCCCGCGCCCATGCCGGTCCCCGCTCGACCGGCAAAACCGGCGAGCAAGAAGCCGGCGGCATCCTATGTCTCGCCGGTGAAACCCCTCCCCCTCAGCAAGCCGGTGACGAGCGGCGGCGGCGACGACGACTGGACGTCGTTCTGATGCCCTCGTTTCCAACGACGCAATGATTTGAAGCGGGTTCTCCGGTTGGAGGGCCCGCTTCCGCACAGGGAAATCAAGATGCTCGCCAAGTTCAAGATTCCGACCAAGATCCTGGCGCTCGTCGCCATTGTCGCGGCGGTCGGGCTTTCCATGTCGCTGTTCGGCTCGAAGGAGCTGCAGCGCATCGATTCCAACTATTCGGACCTCGTCCAGAACCACATGCCGGTGGCGACCGAGCTGGCCCGCGCCAATCGCCGCGCGTCGGACATGGCCTATGCCGGCTATCGTGCGCTCGCCTATGAGGGCAGCTCGAAGACCGCGCAGGAAGCGGACGAGATCGAGCTTGCCAACTACCAGGCGGGCGAGAAGCTGCTCGGCAATGCCGAGCGGCTCCAGCCCTCTCTGAAGCCACAGCTCGACGACTTCCGCAGCCGCCTCGCCAAGATCCATGACCTGGCCTCGCGCGCGATCGTGCTCGGCCAGCGCAATGACGACGACGGGGCAAAGGCGCTGCTGGCGCAGATGGATCCGCTGGTCAGCGAGCTGGCGGCAGTGCTGGTCAAGTTCAACGACCAGATCGTCGCCGATGGCCGCACCCAGTCGGTCGAGCTCGGCAAGAGCAGCGACAGCACCACCTACACGATGCTGACCGTCAGCGTGCTGTCGATCCTGGTGGCGATGGGGGTCGCCTTCTTCGTCTCGCGTTCGGGGATCACCAACCCCCTCGCCCGCCTGCAGGACACGATGCGTGCGCTCGCCGACGGCAACAACCGCGTCGAGGTGCCCGGCACCGATCGCGGCGACGAACTGGGCGCGATGGCGAAGACCGTGCTGGTGTTCCGCGACACCGCCCAGGCGCAAGAAGCCGCCGCCGCCGCCAAGGCAATCGCGGATGCCGAGCAGAAGATGGTGGTCGACACGCTCGGCCATAATCTCGGCGAAGTCGCCAAGGGCGACCTGACCGCGTCGATCGACCGCGACTTCCCGGCCGACTATGCGGCGCTCAAGGCGAACTTCAACGAGGCGCTGACCAGCCTGCGCACGCTGATCGGATCGGTGATGGAATCGACCTCGACGATCCACACCGGCTCGACCGAGATCGCCCAGGCATCGGAAGACCTGGCGCGCCGCACCGAAGCGAACGCGGCGAGCCTGGAGGAGACCTCCGCCGCCGTGACGCAGATGGACCAGCGCCTGCGCGCGATGGCCACCTCCGCCGGGCGCACCGTGGAGCGCGCGGACGGGGCGATCAGCACCGTCTCGGGCGGCCGCGCGATCGCCGACGAGGCGATGCAGGCGATGACCCGCGTCAACGAGTCCGCCAAGGGCATCGACAGCGTGATCGAGGGCCTCGACAAGATCGCCTTCCAGACGCGCGTGCTCGCGATGAACGCGGCAGTCGAAGCCGGTCGCGCCGGCGAGGCGGGCCGCGGCTTCGCGGTCGTCGCCGACCTCGTCTCGGCGCTCGCGATGCGCGCCGAGGAGGAAGCCGGCCGCGCCCGCGACCAGTTGACCGCCACCCAGACCGATATCGTCTCGGCAGTGGAGATGGTCGAGAAGGTCGACAGCGCGCTCGCCAACATCTCGAGCGATGTGAGCGAAGTGCACACGCTGCTCGCCGAGATGGCGACCGACAATGCGGCGCAGTCGACTGCGATCACTCAGATCAGCACCGCGATCGGCACGATGGACCAGTCGACCCAGCAGAATGCCGCGATGGTCGAGGAAACCTCGGCGGCGGCGCGCAACCTCAACACCGAGGTGAGCGCGCTTTCGGAGCAGGCAAGCCGCTTTACCGTTGGCGCCAGTGCCGCGATGCGGCCGGCGCTGCGCCCGGCCAAGGCGGCGGCGAAGAAGGCAGCGGCCTATGTCTCGCCGGTCAAGCCGATGCCCGCGCTGGCGACGGCCGGCAGCGAGGACTGGGCCTCGTTCTGAGCCTTCCCCCTCGGGGGTCGCGGGGGCACCTCGGCTTCGGCCGGGGTGCCCTTTTTCTTTGCGGCTCCGATTTCCGGGAAATAGGCTCGCGCCGTCATCGGCTGAAGGGGGTTGTCCATTGCGCGCGCTGCTGCTCGTTCTCGCGTTTCTCGCCAATACTGCATCCGCGCAGTCGCTGCCGCCGCAGATCGCCAGCCATGTGCGCGACGGGTATTTCGACCCCGGCGACTATGCGTGGCTGCGCGGCAGCCTGCCTGGCGCCAACGCGGCGGAGGTTGCCCACTGGCAGGCGATCAAGGCCTATCTCGACAGCTGCCGCGCCAATCCTCCGCGCGACGAAGCAGCACTGGCGGCACTGGGCTATCATGCCCCGGCCGATTATTGGTCCGCCTATGCGACCGACGTCTGCAGCGAGGTCATGATGGCCGGCTGGACCGCGCAGGACTTCAAGGACTGGCCGAGCTATTCGCGTGCCCTGGCGACCGCGCTTCCGGTCTATCACACCTATCTGTTCGCCGTCCGCCAGGCGGCATCCGCCGCGCCCAACAGCCTGGGGGAGTTGCGGGACCAGTTGCACGTCGCGGTCATTCCCGACCAGGTGCTACGAATGGCAACGGTGTGGGGCCAGGGCGATGCAGCGGATGCGCCGGCACTCGACCCGGACAGCCGCCGCGTGCTGATCGCGCTGCTCTGGCGCGCCATCCGCGACCAGGATCATCGCAATACCGCCTGGCTCAAGACCGTGGTCGCACAGCACGGCTGGCCGACCATCTCGGCGGTGGGCAAGCTTGCCGCCGGCAATGCCTGGCTGCTCGTGCAGCACGCCGACGACGACCCGATCTTCCAGCTCAGGATGCTCAAGCTGATGGAGCCGTTGCTCGCGCGCCGGGAAGTCGACGGCCGGAACTATGCCCTGCTGTACGACCGCGTGATGCTGCCGCTCACGGGAAAGCAGCGCTACGGATCGCAGTTCGTCTGCGGTGAGACGGGCTGGCGTCCCCGGCCGCTAGAAGACGAGGCAGGGGTGGAGGAGTGGCGGAAATCGGTCGGCCTGCAGCCGCTGGCCGAATATCGCAAATCGCTGATCGCCGCTTATGGCGAGCAGTGCGCGCATTGATCCCGCGCCCATGAAAAAGGGGCGCCGCGGCTCTTGCCGGGCGCCCCTTTTCAGGTCTGCTGATGACGTCAGGCTGCGATGCGCTGGGGCATGCGCAGGCCTTCCATGATCGTGCGGTTGACGTCGATCAGCTCGCGGATCCGCTCGCGGCCGGCGATCACGTCGCTGGTGAAGCGGTCGACCCACAGCGCCAGCGAGACGATCTGCGCGCGCAGCTCGCGCGGCAGGCTGTTGTTCGGATCGTTGCAGTCATTGTGGAAGGCGTTCCACATCTCGCGGTTCCGATGCAGCGACGGCATCAGCAGCGCGCCCTTCAGGCCGCGCTCCTCCGCTTCCATCATCTGACCGGTAATCTCGCCCAAAAGCCTGAGCTCTGCCGAACGCGGCGTTTCGGCCCGGGCACGGGCCGCCTGATAGGCACTAAGGGTCATGCTCGCTCCATTTGCTTGACCCTCTCATTCTAGGACGATTGCGACCGTTCGGGGTGCGCACATCCTATAAGATTAGTGCGCCACTCGAAATCGTGGTGCGCATCCGGGGAAATTCATTGGCCAATCAGATCCTTCCGCACGCGTTGCCGTCGGCACTAGACGCCTATCCGGGCGTGACCCTGCTGTCGCTCGACTGTTTCGACACGCTGCTGTGGCGCGACGTGCATGCCCCGCGCGACCTGTTCGGCGCGCTCGGCGAAGCCAATCTGCTCCAGCGCGGCTGGGCCGAGCAGACCGCGCGGAGCTCCGCCGCGGTCCGCCACCGCCGCAACGAAGTCCATATCGACGAAATCTATGCCGAGCTGATGCCGAACGCGCGCGCCGCCGAGCGCGCCGCGGCCGTGCAGGCCGAGCTCGATGCCGAGGCGGCGCACTGCTTCGCCTTCGAGCCCACCGTGGCGCTGATGCGTGCCGCCAAGGCCCGCGGCATCGAGACGATCATCGTCTCGGACACCTATCTCGACGAGAAGCAGCTGCGCGGCCTGATCGCCGCTGCCGCCGGCCCGGAAGTAGCCGGGCTGATCGGCCGCATCTTCTGCTCGTCCTTCTACGGCAAGGCCAAGAGCGAAGGCCTGTACGAGCCGGTGCTCAAGGCACTGAAGCTCGCGCCGGAGAAAATCCTGCACATCGGCGACAACAAGAAGGCGGACGTCGACGGCGTCGCCCCTTTCGGCGTCAACACGCTGCACCTGAAGCAGTTCACCGAGGCGAGCGAGCAGCGCATCCGCCTGGAGAGCGCGATCAGTTCGATCTTCCATCCGACCGCCGCTGGCGTGGCGATCACCCACCAGCCGCACCGCGCGACGATCGCCGCGTTCGAGCCGCACATCCGCGACGCTGCCGAGCGGCTGGGCTACACCACGCTCGGCCCGGTGCTGCACGGGTTCGACCGCTGGCTGGTCGACGAGGCCGCAGCGCTGCAGGCGCAGAATGGCGGCACGGTGCACGCCGTGTTCCTGATGCGCGACGGGTATCTGCCGATGCGCGTCTATGAGGCGCGCGGCGGCGAGGGCCATGCCGTCGAGATCAGCCGCTTCACCGCCACCGCCGCTTCGCTCGGCACCAAGGAAGCGGTCGACCAGTATCTCCAACGCGAGATCCTGGGCGACCTGAACGCCGTCGCCAAGCAGATGCTGCTGCCTGCCCCGGAGGCGGCCAAGCTGGTCAAGGACAATCCCCGCCCGGCCGCCTTCCTGAAGGCCGTGCAGGAGCCGCAGCGCATGCGCCGGATCAACCAGGCGTCGCGTGCCTTCGCCGAGCGGCTGGTCGCGCATGTCCGCAAGGTAGTGAACCCCGCCAAGGGCGACACGCTGATGCTGGTCGATCTGGGCTATAACGGCTCGGTCCAGAACGATGTCGAGACGCTGCTCGCCGGCGCGCTCGGCGTAAAGGTCGCCGGCCGCTATCTGCTGCTGCGCGAGCAGTCGCGCTCGGGCTTCGACAAGAAGGGCTTTATCGGTCACGATGACTATGACTGCGCCGCACTCGAAGCGATGTGCGCCAACGTCGCCGTGCTCGAGCAGCTCTGCACCGCAGCCCAAGGCTCGGTGGTCAGCTATGAGGCCGATGGCAGTGCCGTCCGCCGCGGCAACTCGATCAAGTCGCGCCAGTCGGACGTGCGCGACCGGGTCCAGGCCGGCTGCCTGCGATTCGTGCGCGACGAGGGCAGCGTGACGATCCGCGCCGCCGAGCCGCCGCACCAGGCGATCCTGTGGCGCCGCGGCGCGGCGGGCGTGCTCGGCCGGCTGATGTACGTGCCGCTGCAGGAAGAGCTGGCGGTGCTCGGCGAGTTCGAGCACGACATCAACCTGGGCGTCGACAACACCGTCTCGCTGTTCGACGCGGCCACCGCGAAGAAGGGCCTGCGCCAGCGCGGGCTGTTCTACATGAAGGCATCCGAGCGGATGTACCTGCCGGCCGAGCTGCATGGCGAGGGCCTGTCGCTCAAGCTCAGCCTGCTCGCGCACCGCCGCTTCGCGCTGCCGCTGAAGTACCAGGATTTCGTCGACAATTCGATTTCGCTGCCGCTGATCGTGGCCGATGGCAGCCAGGTCTCGACCGGCACCGTCACCGCCACGCCGACGCATGACGGTTATTTCCTCGCCCCGATCCCGATCGGCGACAGCCGCTTCTCGGTGGGCGTCCAGTTCGGCCAGCTCTATGACTGGGTGCAGGTGGAAAGCGCTACCTTCATGCCGGTCGACGCCTTCCTCAGCGACAAGGTTGCGCACGGCACCGGCGAGATCGAGGCGGCGCCGTCGCTCGAGGGCATGGCCCAGGTCGCACCGCATCTCTTCCAGTGCGAGAACGAGTTCGCCTTCATGATGGTCCCGCCGCCGCCGCGGCAGGGCGACAAGCCGATGATGCTGGCGGTCGTGTTCCGCCCGATCGCCGCGCGCCAGGCAGCTGCGCCGCAGCCCGCCCCCACCAATGCCCTTCTTGCAGGAGCCCACGCGTGAGCCTTCTGATCCATTCGATGTCGGAATTCTCCGACCTGATCCTCCACAGCCTGCAGATCGCCGGCGCGCGGAACATCGCCGAGGTGGGTGCCGAGTTCGGCGGCATGTCGCAGCAGCTCGCCGCCTATGCGCGCGTTGCAGGCGGCAGCCTGACCAGCATCGACCCCTGCCCCAAGCCCGAGTTCATCGCCTGGGCCGGCCAGACGCCCGAGGTGCGCCACATCGCCGAGCCGAGCCTCGACGCGATGCCGGGCCTGCGCGACGTCGACGCCTGGGTGATCGACGGCGACCATAATTACTACACCGTGTTCAACGAGCTGCGCATCGCCGAGGAGCTGTCGCAGCGCGACGGCAAGCACTTCCTCGCGATCCTGCACGACGTCTCCTGGCCGTGCGCGCGCCGCGATTTCTACTATGCGCCCGAGCGCATCCCGGCCGAGCACCGTCACCCGCACAGCTATGACGCGGGCGTGGTCCCGGGCGATGCTGGCTGGCGCGAGAATCGCGGCTTCCGCGGCGGCGGCCACTTCGCCTGGGCGCTCCAGGAAGGCGGCCCGCGCAACGGCGTGCTGACTGCGGTGGAGGACTTCCGCGCACAGGCCGGCACCGAGGCGCGTCCGCTCGCCTGGGCGCATGTTCCGGCGGTGTTCGGGCTCGGTGTGCTGTTCGACAGTTCCGCGCCCTGGGCCCCTGCCCTGGCCGAGATGATCGTGCCCTGGCACAACAACAAGCTGCTCGCCGCGCTCGAGGCCAATCGCCTGCAGAACTATCTGCAAGTGATCGAATTCCAGGACCGCATGGCCGCTTAGGCAATTTGGCGGCGCGCGGACCGCGCCCGCCAAATCCTTCCTATAATTCTGGAAACAACTGGGACATCAGGCGAACCGCCATGCTGAACGGCGTAGGTTTCATCATCATTCTCGTGTGCGTGTTCGGCAGCTTCATGATGTCGGGCGGCAAGTTCGGCATCATTGCCGAAGCGCTGCCGCACGAGCTCATGGCGATCGGCGGTGCCGCGATCGGCGCGTTCATCGTGTCGAACTCGATGGCGACCGTGAAGGCGGCCGGCAAGGGCATCATGCGCTCGTTCAAGGGCGGCAAGTGGAAGGCGCAGGACTATAAGGACCTGCTCACCTTGATGTTCACCGTGCTCTCCACCTTCAAGAAGGGGGGCGCGACCGCGCTCGAGCCGCATCTCGACAAGCCCGAGGAGAGCAATCTTTTCACGCCCTATCCGCGCCTGCTCAAGGACCATCACCTGATCGAGTTCATCTGCGACTATCTGCGGATGATGACGGTCAACTTCGAGGACCCGCATCAGATCGAGGCCGCGATGGACGCGGACATCGAGAAGCACCACCACGAAGAGGCCGGCCCGCAGCACGCGCTGCAGATCATGGCCGACGGCCTGCCCGCGATCGGCATCGTCGCCGCGGTTCTGGGCGTCATCAAGACCATGGGCTCGATCGACCAACCGACCGAGATCCTCGGCGCGATGATCGGCGGCGCGCTCGTCGGCACCTTCATGGGCGTGCTGCTCAGCTACTGCGTGGTGGGTCCGCTCGCCTCCAAGCTGCTCGAGACGATCGACGGCGACTGCAAGCCCTTCTTCATCGTGAAGACGGCGATCGTCGCCTACGCCCAGAACCAGCCGGTCCAGGTGGCGATCGAGATCGCCCGCCGCATGACGCCGTCGGCCTATGCGCCGACCTTCCAGCAACTCGAAACCGCACTTGACGAGGCCAAGAATGGACCAGTCCCAGCAGCTGCCTGATCTCGAGGAGCGCAACCTGCGCCTCCCCGCCCACGGCACCACCGTTACGGCCGAAGATCTGCGCGTGCGCCTCGTGCTCGCCGCGGACCTCGACGATGCGATCGAGATCGATGCATCGGAAGTCGAGAGCGTCGGCCAGGCCGTGCTCCAGCTCCTCGTTGCCGCGCGCAACGAGGCGGCGAGCAACGGCCAGGAATTCCGCATTGCCAACCCCAGCCCTGCCTTTGTCGATCGCGTGAACCGCAGCCAGCTGGCCGCGGCGATTGGCCTCGATACCGGAGACGTCCAGTGAGCAAGTTGATCCTTACCGTCGATGACTCGGCAAGCATGCGCATGCTGCTCAAGACGTCGCTGACCGCGCAGGGCTTCCGCATCGAGAGCGCGAACGACGGTCAGCACGGCCTCGAGCGCATGCACGAGGTGAAGCCGGACCTGCTGATCACCGACATCAACATGCCCAAGATGGACGGCTTCGAGCTGATCGAGGCGGTGCGCCAGGTGAACGAGTTCCGCGGCACGCCGATCCTGGTGCTGTCGACCGAATTCTCGGACGAGAAGAAGGCCCGCGCCCGCTCTGCCGGCGCGACCGGCTGGATCACCAAGCCCTTCGAAGCCACGAAGCTGGGGGCGGCGATCCGCCGCGTGTGCCCGTGAGCGACGAGTTCGACGATATCCAGGCAATCTTCTTCGAAGAATGCACCGAAGGTCTGACGACCGCCGAGCAGGGCCTTTCGGCCATGCAGGGCGGCGACGTCTCGGCCGAAGTGATCGCCGGCGTGTTTCGCGCGGTCCACTCGATCAAGGGCGGCGCCGGCGCGTTCGGCCATGCCGACCTGACTGCCTTCGCGCACAAGTTCGAGAACGTCCTCGACGAAGTGCGCGGCGGCAAGATCCCGCCGAGCCCCGGCGTGGTCAAGGTCATGCTGAGCGCCTTCGACGTGCTGAGCGACCATGTCGAATGCGCCAAGGGCCTCGCGCCTCGCCCGGCCGACCAGGCCGCGCTCGATGCGCTCGAGCAGGTGCTTGCCAACAAGGGCGCCGATGACGGCGCGCCCGCAGCCAACTCTGCCGCCACCGTTGCTCCGGTGGCGGCGGAGCCCCCGGCCGCGGCTGGCGAGGCGGACGAATTCGGCTTCGTGCCGATGGCCGTGTCGCTCGACGATTTCGACGCACCGGCAGCCCCGGCCGCAGTGGACGGCGCCTGGATCGTGACGTTCAAGCCGTCGCGCGCCGCGCTCGCCAATGCCGGCGAGCCGCTGCTGATCATCCGCGAGCTCGAGACGCTCGGTGCCGAGATCATCGGCGTCGACACCGGCACGGTGCCGTCGCTGCGCGACCTCGATCCCGAGGACGCCTATTTCACCTGGACGCTGCGCCTGCCGGCCGAACTGCCGGAAAGCGACATCACCGATTGCTTCGACTTCGTCGCGCCGGATTCGGTCGTCGAAGTCCGCCGGGACGCGGTTGCCGCCGCGCCGGTGGCCGAGGTGGCGCCTGCCCCCGCGGCAGCGCCGGCCGAGGACGATTTCGGCTTCGTGCCGGTGACCGCCGGCGTCGAGGATCTCGCGGCCGAGATGCAGCGTGTCGTCGAGCAGATCGCCGCGGCCTCGCCGCCGATCGGCAGCGTCGAGACGCCCGCCATCGCCCCCAAGGCGGGCGCCGGCGATGCGCAGCAGACGATCCGCGTCGACCTGGGCAAGCTCGACCTGCTGCTCAACCTGGTCGGCGAGCTGGTGATCCGCAACTCGATCCTGGCCGACCGGCTGTCGCCGGCCGATCGCCAGCGCGTGGAGCTGCCGGAGCTGGCGCGGCTGACGCGCCAGATCCAGGACAACGTCATGTCGCTGCGCGCGCAGCCGATCAAGCAGGCCTTCAGCCGCGTGCCGCGCATGCTGCGCGACCTCTCGGTCGAGACCGGCAAGCAGATCAACCTCGAGACGATCGGCGAGACCACCGAAGTCGACAAGGGCGTGATCGAGAAGATCGGCGATCCGCTGACCCACATGATCCGCAACGCCGCGGACCACGGCCTGGAAAGCGCCGAGGAGCGCATTGCCGCAGGCAAGTCGCCCGAGGGCACGATCAAGCTCTCGGCCGAGCAGCGCGGCGCCCGCATCTTCGTGCGCGTGCAGGACAATGGCCGCGGCATCAACCGCGAGCGCGTCAAGGCAAAGGCGATCGAAAAGGGCATCATCTCGGCGGACGCGCAGCTGTCCAACGAGGAGATCGACCAGCTGATCTGCGCCCCGGGCTTCTCGACCGCGGAGACGATCTCGAACATCTCGGGCCGCGGCGTGGGCATGGACGTGGTCCGCTCGAACGTCGAGGCGCTGGGCGGCCGCGTGGAAATCCACTCGGTGCCGGGCGAAGGCACGACCTTCACGATGATCCTGCCGCTTACCCTGGCGATCCTGGACGGCATGATCGTCCGCCTCGCCGGCCAGCGTTTCGTGCTGCCGCTCGCGCATGTGCTCGAGACGGTCCAGCCCGAGATCGGCCAGGTCAAGCGTACCTCGCCCGACAGCGAAGTGATCGACATGCGCGGCGAATATGTGCCGGTGAAGCGTGCGACCGAGATCTTCGGCCTCAACGACGACCGCCAGGTCGAGGACAGCCTCGTGGTGATCGTCGAGAGCGAAGGCTCGGGCAAGGTCGGCCTGGTGGTCGATACGATCGACGATCGCCGCGAAGTGGTGATCAAGAGCCTCGACCAGAACCTGCATCCGATCCGCGGCCTGGGCGGCGCCACCATCCTGGGTGACGGCTCGATCGCACTGATCCTCGACATCGAAGCGCTCGTCGCCTCGACCAACCGCTACACCCCGAAAGGACTGGCAGCATGACGACCACCAACGACAACGCCGGTGCCGACCGCAAGATCGTCACCTTCTCGCTCGCCCAGCAGACCTTCGGGATCGACATGCGCGCGCTGATCGAGATCCGTGAATGGGACGAGCCGACGCCGCTTCCCAACGTTCCGGGCTTCATCAAGGGCGTGACCAACCTGCGCGGCAACGTGATCCCGGTGGTCGGCCTCGCCGAGCGCCTGGGCTGGGAGCCGAGCGCGATCCATGCCCGCTCGTGCGTGCTCGTCGTCAACATCGCGGGCAAGCAGGCCGGCTTCCTGGTCGACGAAGTCAACGACATCGTCGCGATCGGCGAGACCGAGATCCAGCCGGCCCCCGAGGTCGAGACGATCGAGTCCAGCGTGATCGACGGCCTGGTGCGCATCGCGACGCGCCAGAAGGACGGCACGCGGGACGAGAAAGGCATCATGGTGCTCCTGCTCGACCTCGATGCGCTGAGCCTCACCAAGCATCTGGACATCGCAGCGTGACCGCGGCCGGGGGCGCCCTGGCGCCTGCCGGCGTCGGGATGGGCATGGCGGCTGCGAATGCGGAGCTCACGCCCCGCGACTTCGCCGCCATCGCCGCGATCATGCACGAGGATGCGCGCATCGCGCTCAGCGAAGCGAAGACCACGCTCGTCCAGTCACGCCTGGGGCGCCGGCTGCGCGAGCATGGCCTGAGCCGCTTCGCCGACTATGTCGCGCTGGTGCATAGCGATCCCGTGGAACGCCATGCGATGGTGGTGGCGCTGACCACGAACCACACGCATTTCTTCCGCGAGCCGCATCACTTCGATCATTTCCGCTCGACCGTGCTCCCCGTGCTCAAGCGCAAGCAGGGCCCGATCCGGATCTGGTCGGCAGGATGCTCGTCGGGCGAGGAAGTCTTCACGATCGCGATGTGCCTGCTCGGGCCGGACCGCACGTCCGCGACCTGGCTGCGCAATGCCGACGTCCGCCTGCTCGCGACCGACATCGCGCCGCATGTGGTGGAATCGGTGCGGCGCGGCTTCTATGCCGACAATGTCGCCGAAGGCGTGCCCGAGCCCTATCGCAGCACCTGGATGAAGCCCGTGCAGGGCGGCTTCCAGATGGCCGAGGAGGCGCGTTCGCTGGTCACGGCGAAGGTGCTCAACCTATTCGAGCCGTGGCCGCTCAAGGCCGCGTACGACGTGATCTTCTGCCGCAACGTGATGATCTATTTCGCGGATCCCGCGAAGGAAGAGCTGGAGGCGGGCTTCGTCAACCAGCTCATGCCGGGCGGTCACCTGTATATCGGCCATTCCGAACGGCTGATTGGACCGGCGGCGCGTCACATGCGTTCGTGCGGACATACCATTTACCAGAAGCCGGAGGTGCATTGATGGCACCGGTACGCACCCTGATCGTCGACGATAGCGCCTCGATGCGCGCGACGCTCAACCGCATGCTCAGGGCCGACCCCGATATCGAGGTCGTCGGCATGGCGCCCGAGCCGTTCGCGGCGCGGGAGATGATCAAGACGCTCAACCCCGACGTATTGACGCTCGACGTCGAGATGCCGGGGATGGACGGGCTGTCGTTCCTCGAGCGCATCATGCGCCTCCGGCCGATGCCGGTGGTGATGTGCTCGACGCTGACCGCCCGCGGCGCGGAAGTGACGATCGAGGCGCTGCGCCTCGGCGCGGTCGACTATGTCACCAAGCCGAGCGGCACGCCCGAGGATATCGAGCGCGACGCGACGCTGCTGTGCGAGAAGGTGAAGGCCGCGGCCCGTTCCGCGGTCCGCGCCGGGCCGATGCGCCTGCCCGCCCAGCCCAGCATCGCGGCAGGCGCCACAGGCGACCGGCTGATCGCGATCGGCTCGTCGACGGGCGGCGTCGAGGCGCTGTTCTCGATGCTGCCGGCGCTGCCGGAGAACTGCCCGCCGGTGCTGATCGTACAGCACATGCCGGCGGCGTTCACTCGCAGCTTCGCCGATCGGCTGAACGGCGAATGCCGGGTCCAGGTCGTCGAAGCGACCGACGGTGCTCCGGTGCTGCCGGGAACCGTCTATATTGCTCCTGGGGGGCAGCGCCACATGGAGCTGCACGGCGGCGCCCGCGGCCGGATCAAGCTGCGCGACAGCGATCCGGTTTCGGGCCACCGTCCCTCGGTGGACATGCTGTTCCGTTCGGTGGCGCCGCTCGGCAATGCCGCGGTCGGCGTGATCCTGACGGGCATGGGTTCGGACGGAGCGCAGGGCATGCTCGCCATGCGCCAGGCCGGTGCCCGCACGCTGGGCCAGAGCCGGGAAACCTGCGTGGTCTGGGGAATGCCGCGCTCGGCAAAGGAGCTGGGTGCGGTGGAACATGAAGTTGGTTTGTCAGGCATGCCAGAGGCCATTCTCAGGGCATGCCGCGAAAAGATTGGGAGCGTCTGATGCCTGCTGCTGCAGCGATCAAGGTGATGGTCGTCGATGACCAGACCAGCATGCGCGCGATGATCCGTCGCGCACTGCAGGATCTCGGGTTCAAGGACGTACGCGACAAGCCGAGCGCGACCGAGGCCCTGGCCGCGGTCAAGAGCGACCGCGTTCATCTGATCATCTCGGATTTCAACATGCCGGAGATGGACGGCCTCCAGTTCCTGGAAGCGGTCCGCACCGACGCGGTGATCGGCAAGACGGTGTTCATCATGCTCACCGGCTCGTCGGACAAGGAGATCGTCCAGAAGGCGGCGGCTCTCGGCGTGAACAACTATGTCGTGAAGCCCTTCGCGCCGGCGGCGCTGAAGGAGAAGATCGAGCGCGTCTTCGGCGAGCTGACCTGATGCGCCGGCTCGCCATTGTCCAGGGCGAGCACGCCGTGGTCGCCGAGCCGGAGGTGGTCATTTCCACCCTGCTCGGCAGCTGCGTCGCCGCGTGCCTGTTCGATCCGGTAGCCCGGGTCGGCGGCATGAACCATTTCCTGCTCGGCGAACCCAGTGCGGACCAGCACGTCGCCGCCACGGAGATGGCACGCTACGGCGTGCACGCGATGGAGCTGCTGATCAACGGGATGATGAAGCGGGGCGCGGTGCGCGGCCGGCTGATGGGGCATCTGTATGGAGGCGCCAACATCGTCTCCGGGCTGGGCGCGATCGGCTCCTCGAACGCAGCGTTCGCGCGGCGCTTCATGGAGACCGAAGGCATCCCGGTCGCGCACAGCGACCTGGGCGGCACGAGCGCGCGCAAGATCGAGTTCCTGCCACACGAAGGCCGCAGCCGCTGCGTCAAGGTTACGGACCGCGTGCCCGAGCGCCCGCCGGTCCCCGTTCAAGCCCCGGTCTCCGGTGGCGATTTGGAGCTGTTCTGATGTCCTGCATGCCCAATCCGTCGCAGCTCTCCGCCGCGCAGGCCCTTACCGGCTACGATCCCTTTGCGCCGGCGCTGCACACGGTGGTGGCCAACGAGATCCGCGAGATGCGCGTCAAGCTGGAAGCGCTCGCCGAAGTGCTCGTCTGCGACGAGCATTTCGCCGCCTCGTACCTCGAGCAGCTGCAGGATTTCGACTATCTCATCCAGCACGCCGATGAGTGCGTGAACCTGCTCGAGCGCATCGCGGGCGGCGAGGATTCGCTCACCGCGATCAGCCATATCCGCCTCGGCGCCGTGCAGCAGCGCATGCGCGACGCGCTCGGGAGTGCCTGAGCGTGGCGGCCTATGGCGGCAATGACCGTCCGATCATCATCGTCAAGAAGATCAAGAAGGTCGCCGGGGGACACCATGGCGGCGCCTGGAAGGTCGCCTATGCCGACTTCGTGACCGCGATGATGGCGTTCTTCATGCTGCTGTGGCTGATCGCCAATCCCGACAAACAGCGGCTGAAGGGCCTCGCCGCCTATTTCTCGCCGACCGTGTCCGACACCGCCCCCTCGACGCCCGTGATGGGATCGTCCGAAGGCGCCGGCGGCCAGGCGCGCAAGGCGTCGAACGACAGCAGCCGCGCCAATGGCACGCCTACCACCGAGGCGGCGACCAACGGCGCCGCGCGCGGCGGCACCGCCAATGTGCCTGACACGTCGATGCGCGTGCTCGCCAGCGAATTGCAGGTCGCGCTCGACAGCGTGCCGCAGGACCAGTCGCACAAGAACGTCCAGATCGAGCCCGATCCCGCCGGCATGCGGATCACGCTGATGGACACCGACAAGCAATCGATGTTCCGCCCGGGCACCGCCGAGCTCAACCCCTTCGCCCGCTCGCTGATCGCCAAGGCAGCGGCCAAGCTCGCCCAGTCGGGCGGCCAGATCGCTATCGAGGGGCACACCGATGCCGCGGGCGGCGGCCAGAGCGATGCCAATTGGCAGCTCTCGAGCGCCCGCGCCCTCGCCGCCCGCCAGGCGATGATCGCCTCGGGCCTGACGCCGGACCGCTTCGCGCAGATCATCGGCATGGGCGGCACGCGGCCGGTCTTCCCCGACCAGCCCGACCGCGCCGAGAACCGCCGCATCACCATCGTGCTGAAGGCCGAAGCCTCGTCGCTTCCCACCGACAGCAGCTTCAAGTTCTGACCCAGTATCGAGTATCCGCGTCATGAAGAAGATCCTGTTCATGCTGGTGGTGGGCTTTGCCGGGCTTGGCCTGGGCGGCGGTGCCGCGCTCGCCACGCTGATGCTGCTCGGCCCCCGGCCCGCGCATGCCGCCACGGCGCCCACCGAGGACGCCGATGCCAAGCCGGTCTTCGTGCCGGTCGACAAGCTGCTCGCGCCGCTGGTGTCGGACGACGGCCGGCTGACCGGCTATGTCCAGTTCCAGTTCAACCTCGAAGTGGCGGAGGACAAGTCGCAGGACGTGACCGCGCGGCTGCCGCTGCTGCTGCACGCGATCAACATGCGCACCTTCAAGACGCCAATGGCCGCGGGCAAGGACGGACTGATCCCCGGGCTCGACGCGTTCCGCAAGGTCGTCGAGGTTTCGGCGAACGAGGCGTTCGGCGCGGGCGTGGTGCGCAAGGTGGCGATCACCCAGGCGACCCCTGCGTAAAACTACGTATTTTGCGGGCAACGGACCCGTTCCGACCCGCAATCCCCCTATAAATCAAAGAGAACCGCAACTTATCCGAGGATATCGTGGAATCGATCCCCGCCAGTGCCTTCGACGACCGCCAGGAGTGGATCGAGCGCGCCCCGCGAGCCGTCGCCACTCTACTCGTCGGCAAGCTGAGCCATGAGGGCAATCCCGGCCAGCTCTGCCGCGTGCGCAACATCTCCGAGCACGGCATGCAGATCGACACGATCGCGCCGCTGCTCCCGACAATGCACATCACCGTGGAGCTGCGCGGCGGCGCGACGCTGACCGGCGCGATCGCCTGGACCAAGGGCAACCGCGCGGGCGTGCGCTTCGATGCGCCGATCGACGTCTCCGAGATCCTCGGCAAGCCGCACACCGAAGCCGCCGCCCCGCGCCCGCGCTCGCCGCGCTTCGTGGCGGAGATCCCGGCGCGGATCAGCTCCTATGGCCGCTCGATCGACGTGGTCGTCGCAGACCTGTCCCAGGGCGGCGCCTGCCTGCGCCTGCAGCGCACGCTGCGTGCGGACAGCGAAGTGATCCTGATGATCCCGGGCCTGCCCTCGCGCCGCTGCACGACGCGCTGGAGCGACGACGAGTTCGCCGGCGTCTCGTTCCACGACCCGATCTCGTACACCGAACTCTCGACCTGGCTCGACAGCCCCACCGCGCGCGGCTGACGGGTTCGACGGGACGAAGAGGGGCGCTCGTGCTGCGGCACGGGCGCCCCTTTTTGCTGTCCGGGATTGCCGCGCCAGCTCGCGCCTTCGCCGGCTTTCGTGGCGCGAAAGCGAGGCGGGGAAAATCCTACAGCGCGGCGATGATTCGCCCGCGGAAAGTCACGAAAGCCGCGACACGGCGCTCTCCCCCCATGAGGGATTCGCAACCTTGTTGCGCGTGCGCCGACTTGCGCCGGTCCTATATTTCCTACGGGTCAAAGAGCGGCCGGGAAGCCCCGACGCTTCGACGTAACCATGCGAAATCCTACATTGCAAGCGTGGGGACGCACCGGAGCAAAGCGGCGATGTATTCCGCTTTTGGGTGGCTAGCTGCCATTTGACGCGGGCCGCAAATCGCTTGTCTTGAAGCGCTTCGCGAGCAGTTTCCCGTCACGCTCGACGTAGAAGTTCGGCTCTCCGTCCTTGAAGTGCCAAATAATGTCTCTCACGACGCTGCGAATTCCTCCTGCTTCCACAGCATCGCCCACCTCGAATGATAGCCTCCCGATGGGCATCAAGCGCTCGTGCCGTACCCAAAAATCGTTGGTTCCAAAACGGATGCGTGCCCACTCATCACTTTGCTCGATCACGCTGACGACTCGTTGATCTAACCCAAGAGAAAGTAGCTGCTGAGCCTCGCCGGGCCCGGCCTGGCCGGGATCGGTTTCATTTGTCCAACGTAAGACTGCCGCATCAGCTTCTGCCATGCAGACAGCTTAGGCGCTTTTGCCATGCCGACAATGGCCACTGTTGGGACGTTAGCGGCTGCTCCCAGCCGGTCAAATTGCGACGGGAGCGCCTGCGATTGGGTGGGAAGTGGGCGTTCATGCCTCAAGGCATCCGACGAGCAGACAGCCTCCTTGCACCGGCGAGGCACGCAATTTTCAGATGATTCTCGCGTAAATAATCGATCTCGTGCGGCTGCTTCAATGGGCAGATCAGAAAATTACCTTCAACTGCCCACAGATTCGGGCTCCGCTCCAATATTTTTTCGACACCAGTAGGCGCATATTCGTTCGGATTAATTTGCTTTGATTGTTCAACGGCTATCCATCCCGCATTCGTAGCGATGCGATTTGAATATTGTCCATTGAAAGAAATGAATCTGCCATCGCGCCAATTACATTGGCCGATGCTTTTGCTCTCCGCGCGGCAAGCATCAAATGCGCTGCGATCAGCCGGATGAACCCCCAGCGCCAAAGCCGCCAGTACTGAAATTGTTGAACCGCCCATCTATCCATTATGCGAAAGATTAAGACTGTCTGCAAATGAGATGAAAGCGGACATGTCCCTATTACATGCCGCCCATAGCAGTTCCGACAACTCCTGCGACAATCCACGATGCGATAAGCAGGAAGCCCGCCATTACAATGCGTGCCGCCCCTCGGTTAATCGCCAAGCCAACTGCTATAGGGAGAAGCGGCATCCACACGACGTTCCAAGGGCTTGGCCGCACCTCCAACAGGATCGATATGTAAGTAGCTATCGCTACGTAGATGGTGACGCAGACAATCTGCGCTCCGTAAAATCGGATCGGCATGACCCTTCCAACTGCCATCCCCCACGGATCGCGCAAAAGGCGAAAGTCCGCAACTGGGGCGCAAGCTGCCGCAGCGGGTTGCCGAGCCCAGAAGCAAAAAAGGGGCGGACGCCCCCCCCCGGCGCCCGCCCCTTCCCTGAACCTCAGCCGGGCCTTGGCCCTCAGCTGACGGCGAAACTCTTGACCAGCGACCCGGCGACCAGCGCCCAGCCATCGACCAGCACGAAGAAGATGATCTTCATCGGCAGGGATATCGTAGGCGGGGGCAGCATCATCATGCCCATCGCCATCAGCACCGCGGATACCGCCAGGTCGATCACCAGGAACGGCAGCAGCAGCAGGAAGCCGATCTCGAAGGCGCGGCGCAGCTCGGAGATCATGAACGCGGGCGCCAGCGTGGTCAGCGGCGTCTCGGCGCGGTTCTGGATCCGCGTGTTGCCAAGGTCGGCGAACAGCTTGAGGTCGCTGTCGCGCACCTGGGCGAGCATGAACTTCTTGAAGGGCTCGGCGGTGCGCTCGAACGCCACCGTCTCGGTGATCTTGCCCTTGGTATAGGGATCGACGCCCTGCTCCCACGCCTTGTTGAAGGTCGGCGCCATGACGAAGAAGCTGAGGAACAGCGCGAGGCTGATGATCACCGGGTTGGGCGGCACGCCGGGCGCGCCGATGCCGGTGCGCAGCAGCGAGAGCGCCACCACCATACGGGTGAAGCTGGTGACGGTCATCAGCAGGCCCGGGGCCAGGCTGAGCACGGTCAGCATCAGCACGAGCTGGATGGCCTTGGCCGAGAGCGCGCCGTCCGCGCCGGTGGCGCCGCCGATGTTGATCGTCGTCCCCTTCGACTGGGCATAGGCCTCAGCCGGCATGAGGATCAGGGCGGTGACCAGCACCGCGAGGAGCTTACGCATCGAGCGCGGCCCGGACCGCTGCGCGGTTCCACCGCGTGGTGTTGCGCTGCTCGCGAATGCGCTTGGGCGGGCGCGGCGCCGGCGTCGCGGCGGCGACCACGGTGGTGGCGCGGCCATTGGCGCGCGGCGCGGGCGCCTTGGGCAGCTCGATCTTCTTGGGGAGTTCGATCTTCTTCGGAAGCTCGACCAGCTTGGCGAAGCTGCCGCGCAGCGCCGCGAGATCCTCGGCAAGGTTGGCGACGGGCTCGGGCGCCGGCGCCGCTTCGGGCTCGGCCGCCACGGGTGCGGCGATGCCGGTCTCGATCGTCGACTGGCCCTCGGGGCCGAACATCACGAGATGCTCCATGCCGTCGCGGCGGATCAGCGCGACCGAGCGCTTGGCATCGACCGACAGCCGCTCGACGATCTCGATCCGCTTGCGGCGCGAATTGGTCACGCGGCCGGGCAGCTTCAGGTCATAGCGCTTCACGAACCACAGCGCACCGGCGAGCATGCCGAGTACCATCCCCAGCGCACCCAGGGTGCGCAGCATCGACAGGATATCCATCAGTGGCGCTGCTTCTTCAAAAGCTCGGTGATCTCGAGCGACATCACTTCCCCGTCGACCAGGACCACGCCCTTGGCGACCAGCTCGTCGTTCACGAACACCAGCGAGGGATCGTCCTGGCTGCTTTCGAGCGGGATCATTGCCCCACGGCTCATCTGCAGGATCTGCCGGATCGGCACGTCCGCCGAGCCCAGCACGATCGAGAGATCCACCATAATTCCTTCGAGGACCGACATGCGTGTTCCTTTCTGGATGACTTATAGGAACCTTTTTTCCGTGCCCGGCGCCCACCCCGGCAAATTTTGCCTACAATGGAGGAAACGGCCCTCGGGCCTCTCGGGAAGAACGGCAATGGACCTCAAGACCTCGCTTGGCATCTCCGCTTCGGGCCTGCGCGCACAGTCGCTGCGCATGCGCGTGATCGCGGAAAACCTGGCGAACCAGGACTCGGTCGCCGACACGCCGGGCGGCAATCCCTATCGCCGCCGCGTCGCGAGCTTCTCCGCCGAGATGGACCGCCAGACCGGCGGCGTGGGCGTGAAGGTCAAGTCGGTGGAAGAGGACAAGTCCGACTTCATCAAGGTCTACCAGCCCGGCCACCCGGCTGCGGACAAGGACGGCTACGTCCTCAAGCCCAACGTCAACGGCATCATCGAGACTGCCGACATGAAGGCGGCGCAGCGCAGCTACGAAGCCAATCTCAATGCCATCGAGGCCGCGAAGAGCCTGACGATGCGCACCATCGACCTCCTCAAGTAACTCTCGAACAAGGATACAGGGAATGTCCATCGGCGCACTTGATGCGATGTCGGCCTATGGCCGTGTCGCCGGCCTTGGCGGCAACAGCAAGACGGACCCGATCAAGACCGGCGGCAGCGCCGGCGGCTTCGGCGAGATGGTCGAGAACATGGTCACCGGCACCGCCGACCAGATGCGCACCGCCGAAAAGGCGTCGGCGCAGCAGGTTGCCGGCAAGGGCGACCTGATCGACGTCGTCACCGCGATCGGCGCCGCCGAGACCGCGCTCGACACGATGGTCGCGGTACGCGACCGCGTGGTCAACGCCTATACCGACATCATGCGGATGCAGATCTGACGGTAGCCCCGCGCCCTACCCGTCACCCCGGCCTTGTGCCGGGGTCCACCGGGAGGCGAGTTCTGGGCAAGAGGCTCTAGCCCATCCAACGCGGCACAGTGGCCCCGGCACAAGGCCGGGGTGACGGAGAAAGGACGGGACATGGGAACGCATCTTTCGAACGGCATTGCAACCGCGTCCAACCTGCTCCCGAACATGGATCGGTTCTAACCACGATGCTGCCGTCTCAGGTCATGGCGCTGGCGCAGAGCGCGCTGATGCTGGTGCTCACCGTCGCGGGTCCGCTGCTGCTGACCTCGCTGATCGTGGGCACCGTCATCGGCCTGCTCCAGGCGCTCACCCAGATCCAGGAATCCACGCTCACCTTCGTCCCCAAGCTGCTGGCGATGGGGCTGGTGTTCCTGCTGATGCTGCCGACGATGGGCGCGGCGCTCAACGACTTCATGACCAAGATCAGCGGCCTGATCGTGACCGGCGGATGACGCTTCCGCCCGATCTCGCGCTGCAGGTCTCTGCCTTCTTCATCGTCTTCGCCCGGGTCGGCGCGGTGCTCATGCTGCTGCCGATCTTCGGGGACGAGGCGATCCCGGGCCGCGTGCGGCTGCTGATCGCCTTCGGGCTTTCCGCCGCGATGTACGGCCTGGTCGGCGCCCCTGCCCGCGTTGCGGTCGAGGCGGGGGCGGTGCTACCCGCCGTGCTCGTCACCGAGCTGATGACCGGGCTCGCCATGGGCATGATCGTCAAGATCCTGTTCTTCGCCATCTCGATGGCCGGATCGGTGATCTCCACCCAGATCGGCCTTTCCTCCGCAGTGATCTTCGATCCCGCGCAGAGCGGCAGCACGCCGCTGATCTCCAAGTTCGTCGCGATGGCCGCCGCGCTGGTGTGCATGGGCATGCAGGTCCACCACCTCTGGCTCGGCGCGATCGTCCACAGCTACCAGACCTTCCCGATCGGCGGCATGCCGCCCGCACACGACTTCGCGATGCTCGCGGTCGAGGCGATCACCCGCTCGATGACGCTGGGCCTCAGCCTCTCCGCGCCGCTGCTGATCTATGGCATCGTCTTCAACGTCGCCCTCGCCCTCGCCGCACGCGTGGCGCCGGCGATCCAGGTCTTCTTCATCGCCCAGCCGCTCAACCTGCTGCTCGGCACCAGCCTCGCCGCCGCAACGCTCGGCACCATGCTCACCTATTTCGCCAGCGCGATGGGTGACGCGATGCAGGGAGGCTGGTGATGTCGGGCGATACCGACCAGGACGACAAGACACACGATCCTACAGACAAGAAGCTGGAGGATGCCCGCGAGAAGGGCGACGTGCCGATGGCGCCCGAGATGAAGCATGCCGCGATCTTCATCGGCATGCTGATCGTGATGGGGGGCCTGGGCACCTATACGCTCCAGCTGATGGGCGCGCTGTTCGTGCGGCTATGGGGCTGCGCCGACGATTTCCGGATGGAGCCCGAGGGCGCGCAGAGCTTCGCGACCGGGCTGATGGGCGCCGTCGCGCATGCGCTGCTGCCGATCCTCGGCACGCTGTTCGCGATCGCGCTGCTCGGCGGCATCCTGCAGGGGCGGCCGATGATCAGCTGGAGCCGCGTCTCGCCCAAATGGTCGAAGCTCAACCCGATGAGCGGCGCCAAGCGGATGTTCGGCAAGCAGGCGCTGATCGAATATCTGAAGACGCTCGCCAAGCTCTGCCTGGTCGGCGGCGTGGCGGCATATCTGGCATGGCCCCATGCCGCCACGGTCGACTCGCTGGTCGGCGCGGACCTGCAGGACGTCGGCACCGCCGCGCACGGCATCGTCTATTCGATGCTCAAGCCGATCGCGATGCTGGTCGGCGCGCTCGCGCTGTTCGACTTCGTCTGGCAGCGCCGCAGCTTCATGAAGCGCATGCGGATGAGCCTCCAGGAGATCAAGGACGAACACAAGCAGAGCGAAGGCGATCCGCACATCAAGGGCAAGATCCGCCAGCTCCAGATGCAGCGCTCGCGCAACCGCATGATGCAGAACGTGCCCAAGGCGAGCGTGGTGATCACCAACCCGACCCACTATGCGGTCGCGCTGCAATATGATCACGGCGCGATGGCCGCGCCGGTGGTGGTGGCCAAGGGCGTCGATGCGATCGCGCTCAAGATCCGCGAGATCGCCGGCGAGAACGGCATCCCGCTGGTCGAGAACCGCCCGCTGGCCCGCGCGCTCTATGCCAGCGCCGAGATCGATCATCCGATCCCGGTGGAGCATTATGCCGCGGTCGCCGAGGTGATCAGCTACGTGCTGAAGATTGCGAAGAAGAAGCGTTAGGGTCCGTACCCACTACCCGCAACGGCCGTGATCGCCCGGAGACGGGCGCGGCAAGGAAGTTCGCGCAGTGCGGGCTGGTAGGGCACTGGCAAGCGAACTGACGCAATCCAGCGTTCGTCTCCGGGCGACCGCGAAGCGGCGGGCGGCTTTTGGCGCCCAGCGGCGTCGGTCACGAAGCCTTTGCATCGCTCCCTCTTCGCTCCGCGCCAAAATCCGCTCCGTCACGGCCATTGCGGGTAACGGGTACGGACCCTAACGTCTGCGCCTGCCCTGGTTTCGTCGGGCAGAGGGAGACGCGACGATGTGGACACGCAGGGCACTGCTCGGAGCCGGGGTTGCCGGCATCGCCGCGCTGAACGCGCGCGCGGAGCCCGCCGGCGCGGTGCCGGTGATCGACCGGCTGCGGCTCACGATCCTGGCAGACAGCAACGTCTCGAGCTTCGCGCCTTCGGTCGAGCGGCCCGGTCTGCGCCTGTCGCCGCCGGCGCGCGCCGCCTCTTCCTACCGGCTGACCCTGCGCGGCGAATGGGGCTATTCGGTGCTCGCCGAGGCCTGGACCGGCGCCGTGCAGCACCGCATCCTGATCGACTTCGGCTATACGCCCGAAGGGCTGGCCAACAACATGGCGATCCTCGGCGTCGATCCGGCGACGATCGATGCGATGGTGCTTAGCCACGGCCATTACGACCATTTCGGCGGGCTGCCCGCCGTTGCCGGGCGCGTGCGCAAGGGCACGCCGCTCTATGTCGGGGGCGAGGAGGCGTTCTGCGCCCGGCTGCGCGGCACCGAGCCCGGCAATCCGAGCTTCGGCACGCTCGAAAAGGCGGAGCTGCGCGCAGGCGGCATCGATCTGCGGGTGTCATCCACCCCGAAGACGATTGCAGATGCGGCCTTCACGACCGGCCGCATCCCGCTGGTTTCGCCCGAGAAACCCAAGGTACCGACGGCGATGCTCCCCGGCCAGGGCTGTGTCCGCGCCGAGCTGGACGCGGATCGCCGCGACCTCGACTTCTTCGTCGACGATGCCGTGCACGAGCTCGGCACGGCGTTCCACCTGAAGGGCAAGGGGCTGGTGGTGATCGGATCGTGCAGCCACCGCGGAATCGTCAACACGGTGCTCGCCGCCAGGGCCGCTTCGGGCGTGGACAAGGTCCACGCGATCATGGGCGGCTTCCATCTCGTCGCGCCGCAGACGCCGGCCCAGGCATTGCAGACGCTGGACCTGATCGCGGGGCTCGACCCCGCCTTCGTCTTCCCCGGCCACTGCACGGGAGAGGCGTTCATCGCGCCGGCCATCGCGCGGATGCCCGACAAGGTGTTCCGCACCGTTGTCGGGAGCCAGATCGAACTGGGTTGAGGGCGGAGGCGCAAGGCCCCCGCCCGCATCCGATCAGAACTTCAGGCGCGCACCGGCCGAGAGCACCACGGCGTGGGCGTCGCGCAGCTCGCCCTTGGTGAGGATCGGCGTCTGCGCCGCGGTACCGACATAGGCGGCGGTCACGCGATCGATCGTGGCATCGGCGAAGCTGACATAGTTCGCCGCGAGGTCGAAGCTGAGCTTCTTGCTCGCGTTGAGGCTGCCGCCCAGGCCGAAGTTCCAGCGGTTCGAGTCCGGCACGCGGGCGTCGCGCTCGCCGTCCTGGGTCGGCGTGATCGCGCGCTGCACGCCGGCACGCAGCGTCACCTTGGGCGACACGGCATAGTCGAGGCCGCCGGCATAGCTCCAGCTGGTGCGGTAGTTCTCGGGGATCGCCTGGTTGACCGGCGCGCCGATGCGGATCGCATCGAACTTGTCCCAGCCATAGCGGATCACCTGCGCGTTCAGAGTCAGCTTGTCGGTCGCACCGAAGCGCAGGCCGGCAATCGCCTGCGACGGCGTGTAGAACTTCGCCTGGACGCCCGAGAGCGCCATGTTCGACGTGGCGAGCGGACCGAGCAGGCCGGAGACGGTGAGGTCACCCCTCAGCGTGTGCTCGATCGCCGACTTGTACGACAGGCCGAGCGTGAAGCGGCTCGCATGGAGCTGCACGCCGGCGGTCCAGCCGAAGTCCCAGCCGTCGCCCTTCAGCTGCTGGCTGCCATCGGGCAGCGCGGCGGCGAGGTTGGGCAGCGCGTTGCTGAGGCTGGCATCGGTATATTCGACGTTGAGGCCGGCGCCGACGCGCAGCCAATCGGTCACCGCCACGCCGACGCTCGGCTGGATGTCGATCGTGCGCAGCTTGGTCTTGTCGGCGCTGTAGCGCGCCCAGCTATCCGCCGGATAATCGGTGGTGAAGCTGAACGGCGAGGTGATCGACAGGCCGAGCGCGATGCGATCGTTGAGCGGCACGGCGATCGCGCCCGAGGGCAGCACGCCGTTGTTGATCGGGTTGCGGGTGACGCCATTGCCACCGACCGGGGCCGGCGTGCCGCCCGGGCGGACGATCAGCGTGCCGTTGTCGGCGACTTCGCCGCTCGGCAGGATCGCCGAGACGCCGATCGTCGCGTCACCGCTGTCGATGCCGCCGATCGAGGCGGGGTTCCACCAGATCGAGGCCGAGCCGGTGTCGGCCGCCTCGCCCGAAAAGGCGCGGCCGGCGCCGCGGGCGGACTGTTCCTGGAGGTAGAAGGCCTGGGCATTGGCGGCCTGGGCGAAGCCGACGAGCGAAAGCAGCGCAGTGCCGGCGGCAAGCGAAATCTTGAACGGAGACATGTGGGTAATCCTTACGCGTACGAAACTGAAAAACGGCGAAGCGCGCCTTAGCGGACGCGGGTCCAGGTCTGGGTGCGGCAGAAGGGCTTGAACACGCAGCCGCGCAGGTTGAGCTGGTTGGGACCGCTCATCGTGACCTCGGCGCTATAAGTCTTGCCGTCCTCGGCATTGTAGATCTTGCCGCCATACCAGCCGCCGCCCTGCTGGTTGAAGCCGGCGAGGATCTGGAGGTTCTGGATCTTGCGGTTGCGCAGCGCCTTGTCGCTGTTGTTCACATCCGCGAGGTTTGGATTGGCGCGCAGGCCATCCGAGGAAATCACCCGGCCGCAGATCGACGCGCCGCAGCGCTGGATCTCGACGATACCGTTCTTCACCGGGGTCTTCCACCGGCCGACCACGGCATCGGTGGACTGAGGTGCCGGGGCTGCCGCGACAGCGAGCCCGATCAGCAAAGCCAACATACGCATACTCTCCTCGAGGGGTCGCCATGCCGCGCTCTTTCGGCCGGTCATGGGGGAACGATCGCGCGCTTTTGAACGCGAAACCGCTGCCGCCTCCCTAGGTTCCAAAAACCCGGTATGCAATTACGTTCGGATTTGAAACGGAAAAGCCGCGGATGCCGTAGCGGCAGGCCGGGCCCCGATCAGGCCTGGATATCGTGCTTGGCGAGCTCGACTCGGACGCGCAGGTCGATATCCGACAGGATCGAGGCGAGGACCGGGTTGTCCGACGGCTCGAAGGTCTGCGCCCATTCGACGATTTCCTGGAGCCGCGCGGGCGCGACGACGCCGGCGACGATCTCGCGGTGGAGCTTGTCGAGCATGTCGATCCCACGCTCGGCATCGGCTGCCTGCTTGCGGCGGCGCTCGATCGCCGGATTGGCGGCGGCAAGCGTGACGAGCATCGCGACCGAGGGATTGAGCGGCTGCGCGGCGACGGTCCCCTGGGGCAGCGGCGCCCGCGCCGGGGCGGTTTCGCCCTCGGCAACCGAGAAGCCCGACGCAGCCTTGGGCAACGCAGCCAGGAGGCTGCGCAGCAAGGGCGCTTGGAGGTTCTCGATACGCACGAAATTCATTCCCCGGGCACTTTTTGCCTACCTCTATCCTATAAGAGAATTATCGGAAATTTTCCACTTCCAGGGGTTATATGCTGCGCTTCGCCGCTCCCATGATCGCCCTGCTGCTGAGCCTGGGCATCGCACAGACTGCCACTGCCCAGACGCGGATCAAGGACGTCGTCAACGTCGAGAACGTGCGCGACAACCAGCTCGTCGGCTATGGCCTCGTCGTCGGCCTCGCCGGCACGGGCGACCGCCTGCGCAACTCGCCGTTCACCGAAGAGTCGATGCAGGCGATGCTCGAGCGCATGGGCGTCAACATCCGCGGCACCGAGATGAAGACGCAGAACGTCGCCGCCGTCTCGATCACCGCGACGATGCCCCCCTTCGCCCGCAACGGCTCGCGGATCGACGTCCAGGTCTCCGCGCTCGGCGACGCCTCCAGCCTGCAGGGCGGGACGCTGATCGTCTCGTCGCTGCGCGGCCTCGACGGCGAGATCTACGCGGTCGCCCAGGGCAATGTCGCGGTCTCCGGCTTCAAGGGCCAGGGCGCCGCCGCCAGCGTGAGCCGCGGCGTGACCACCTCCGCCCGCATCGCCGGCGGCGCGATCATCGAGCGCGAGGTTCCCTATTCGCTGCAATCGGCCACCGGGCTGAAGCTGGCGCTCAAGAACCCCGACTTCGCCACCGCCGACCGCATCGCCGCGGCGATCAACGGCAAATATCCGGGCAGCGCCACCGTGCTCGACCCGGCGACCGTCCAGCTGGTCCCGCAGCAGAACTTCGTCGGCAACGTGATCGACCTGGTCACCCGCGTCGGCGAGCTGCAGGTCAAGGTCGACCAGCCGGCCCGCGTGGTGATCAACGAAGCCTCGGGGACCGTGGTGATGAACGCCGACGTGCGGATCACGCCGGTGGCGATCGCCCAGGGCGGGCTGACGATCACCGTCACCGAAAGCCCGCAGGTCTCGCAGCCCGCGCCGCTCTCGAACGGCCAGACCACCGTGGTGCCGCGCACCAATGTGCAGGTCAACGACGGCAACGGCGCGAGCCTCGCCCTGGTCGACGGCGCCAGCCTGCAGACGCTGGTGAGCGGGCTAAACACGCTCGGCGTCAGCCCCCGCGACCTGATCACCATCCTTCAGGCGATCAAGAGCGCCGGCGCGCTCCAGGCCGATATCGAGGTGCAATGATGCGCGACCTGACTTCCGTCCAGGGCCCCCAGGCCCCCACCCCGCCGGCCAATCCCAAGCAGGATGCGAAGAACAAGGCGACCGCCAAGAACTTCGAGTCCGTGTTCCTCGGCCAGATGACTCAGCTGATGCTCGAGAGCGTGCAGCAGGGCGAAGGCGAGTTCTCGGGCGGGCACGGCGAAGAGATGTTCCGCGGCATCATGGCGGAAAAGCTCGGCAACTCGATCGCCGACCGCGGCGGCATCGGCCTGGCACCGATGGTGCTCGACCAGATCATCAAGCTTCAACAGGGTTCCAAATAATGACCGAGCAGCTCATCGACGCGATGGTGTCCCTCACCCAGATCATGGAAGAGGAGAGCGAGCGGCTCGCCCGAGGGCCGTTCTTCGCCGAGCTTCCCGAGATCGCCACGGTCAAGCTGCGCCTCACCGGCCAGATCGAGGCCCAGGTCGCGCGGATGAAGCGCGAGGCGCCCGACGACTGGGCCGACAAGCTGTCGACCGAGGAGCGCGAGGAGCTGGCCGAGGCGAGCCGCGGGCTGCGCGACGCCTCCACCGTCAACGCCCAGATCCTGGCGCGCCAGATCGAGCTCTCGACCGAGATGATGGGCGCGATCGCCGCCGAGGCGCAGCGCCTGACCGGCACCCGCAGCATGACCTATGGCGCCTGTGGCGGCCTGGGCGGCATGGACGCGCCGGCGCCGATCTCGATCAACGCCCGGCTGTAAATCACGCCAAGCGCACCTTTGCGCGGCGTGGAGCTTCCTACAGCGCAGCGCCAAGGGCGTGGCGAAAAGTCACAAAGGCCGCGACAGTCAAGGGGCGTGCGCCTCCCTGCGCTTTCGCAGCATTGTTGCGCGCGTAGAGCACCGGGCCGGTCCTACATTTCCTACGGGTCAAAGAGCGGCCGGACGCGAGTCCCGGCGTTGCCGACGCAATCACGCGAAATCCTACATTGCAAGGGCGCGTCGAAAGCCCTCTCCCGCTTGCGGGAGAGGGCTAGCAAAAAGGCCCGCGATCGCTCGCGGGCCTCTTGCATTTCCACTGGGAAAGAACGGCTTAGCCGCCCTTGCCGACAGCGGTTTTCAGCATGCTGATCTGCTTGCGGTAGAGGTTGGTCATCGCGGTGAAGTCGGCCTGGACCTGGCCGAGCTTGAGCAGCTGGTCTTCGAGCGTGACGTTGTTGCCGTCGGGCTTGGTCTCGCTGATATCCTTGTCGAGCACGATGCCGGCGCCGGCCGGCTGGATCGCGCCCAGGCCCTTCATCCCCGCGGTCAGCTGGACCTGCGGCCGGGCGATCGAGATGCCGGCGCTGCTGCCGACCAGGTCCGAGAAATCGGCGTCCTGCACGGTGCGCGCCTTGAAGCCCGGCGTCTCGCTGTTCGCGATGTTCTGCGAGATCACGCGCTGCTTGTCGGAGAGGTTCTCCATCTGGCGGCGGATACCGGAAAGGATCGGGGGCATGTCCATGCGATCAGAATCCGTAGGTCGTGGGGGTGGAGCTGTTCAGCCGGCTGAGCGCCGCCTGGTAGTTGGCGAGCTGCGCCTGCTCGATCGAGGTCGACTGGGTGCCGGTCGCCGCATTGGTCTTGGTGCCGTCGACCATCTTGGCCTTGGTGTCGTCCCAATAGAGCGAGCGATACGCGGTCTGCGTCATCGAGATCCCGTCCTTGATCTTGGCGAGCGTCGCCTTGGCGCTGTCCGCGGTGAGCAGGCTGAGCCCGTCGCCGAGATCGAGGCCGAAATTGCCGCCCGGGCGCACCTTGGGCGCGCTGCTCGACACCGGGGCCGGGCTCGCGATGCGCTGCGGCCCCATGCCGAGCTTGGCGAGGGCGTCGTTCGCGCCGGTGCCCGCCATGAGATCGAGCTCATGGCCCGACTTCATCGTGATGCGCAGCTGCTGGACGCCGTCGACCGCGGTGGCGGTGACGGTGGCCTTGGACGCGCCGAGCATGCCCTGGAGGCGGGTGGCGATCGACGACAGCGTATCGTCGGCGAGGATGGTGAGCTTGCGCGTGGCGCCGTCATCGGCGGCGAAGGAGAAATAGTCGCCGGCCTTGAGCGCAGTCTGCGTCGTCACCTTGGCCGAGGCGACCGCGTTGATCGTGCCGCGGCCGAAGCCGAGCGCCGAGACCGCGCTGGCGCCGCCCTGGTCCGCCGAGATGCGGACCGGCTCGGTGCGCAGCAGCGCCTGGCCGAACTGGGTGGTGTTCTCGATCGCGCCGGTCGACGCGTCGATGCGCGAGACGAAGCCGTCGGTCGGGCCGCGGCGGGTCGCGGCCAGGTCGCCGGTGGTGCGGCCGCCGGCATACAGCTCACCGTTCATGAAGGCGATGCTGTCGACCTGGTCGTCGGCGGCGGAGCCGAGATAGGTGGTGCTGGCGCCCGACAGGCCGGCGTCGATCCGCGTGACGAAGCCGTCGCGCGCGCCGCTGCTGGTGTTGACCTGGGCGCCGTTGAGCGTGCTCGAGGTCGCGCCGCCGACGGCGATCGTGCCGTCATCGGCGATGGCGATGGCGCGCGCGTCGGCGGTGCCGAGATCGATGCTGCCGAGATCGGTGGCGAGCGACGTGCCCTGGAGCTTGCGCACCTCGGCATCGCCGTCATGCCCGACGACCGCGAGGACGTTGCCGTCATTGTCGACCGCGAGCGCATTGACGCTGTCGCTGCCCGGACCGGTGATCGTGCGGCGCTCGGCGATCTTGCCGGCGGGATCGATGCGCGCGACGAAACCGTCATTGCCGGTGGCGACGCGGCCGCCGACATAGACCGAGCCGTCGGCGCCGACCGCGACTGCCTTGGCGACGTCGGTGCCGCCCGAGCGGACGACGGTGGAGAATTTCTCGTCGCCATTGGCGGCGTATTTGGCGACGACCATGTCGCCATCGGTGGTGGCGCCGCCGAAGCTGCCGGTCACCGTGCCGGCGACGACGATGCTGCCATCGGCACCCAGGCTGATCGCCGCGCCGGTCGACGAACCGGTGGCGCCGAGGCTGCGCTGCCACACGACATTGCCTGCGCCGTCCACCTTGGTGAGGAACAGGTTGTTGTCGCCGTCCGACAGGTTCGCGCCAAGGTCGCCCTTGGTGGTGCCGACGACATAGCTATTGCCCTGCGGATCGGTGACGACGGCGGCGGCATCGGTGCTCGAATAGACGTTGCTGGTCGTCGTCTTGTTGGTGATCGTCTTGCCGTCGAGATTGGTCGACGTGGTGGTGACCGTCGTCGTCTTGCCGGCGAGCACGTTCTGCGCGGTCGCCTGGCGATCGAGCGCCTGGATCGTGCCCATGGCGACGCGGCTGTTGTCGCCGGCGGGATCGTCGAGGCGGAAGATCTGCGTCGAACTCGGCGCGTCGAGCGCGGTCTGGCCGGTGGCGACGACCAGCGCATCCTTGGCATTGGTCTGGTCGAGCGTGACCTGCTCGATCCCGGTGGGGTTCGACAGCGTGAAGCCCCATTTGCCGCCCTCGTTGACGACCTTGAAGCTCGACTTCCAGCGCGGCACGACATTGCCGTTGGTATCGAGCTGGGGCGTGCCGTCGGTCTTGAGGTTGGGGATCGAGGCCATCGCGGCGTTGAGCTGCGCGGCGACGCTGTCGAGCGTCGGCGGCTGGGTGCCCTGCGACAGGTCGATCGAGACGGTCTGGGCGGTGACGCCGGGCTTGCTCAGCGTGACCGAGAATTGCTCGTTGCCGGTCAAGCCCGGGATCGCATCGCTGCGCACCTTGACCAGGCCCTTGCCCTCGGTCTCGTAGACGTCGGTGGCGGCGAGCTTGGTCGAGGTCGCGCTGGACGAGGGCTTGCCATAGGCCAGGTTGACCTTGTCCGACGGCGCGGTGGCGAGATAGGTCGAGAGATCGCCCAGCCCCTTGAGGAAGGTCTTCTGCATCGCCGCGCGCTGCGCGTCGGAGGTGGTGGTGGCGGCTGCCGTCTCGGCGAGCACGCGCAGCTTGTCGAGCGCCTTGTAGGTGGTGAAGCTGGTCTGGACGTCGGCCGAGAGATAGGTGCCGTTGGCATCGGTGACCGACTTGTCGATGATCGAGCGCAGCGCGGTGATCGAGGCGACCTGGCTGGAATTGACCGGGAGCGCGTCGTCGCTCTTCCACGGCGCGAGCGTGCTGGCGAGGGTGAACTGCGCCTTGGCGGTGCGCACCGCCTTGCTGTCATAGGTGACGGCGGAGACAGCCGAGGTCATCGTCGAGCTCGACCCCGAGAGGATGCTCAACCCGATCAAACTGCCCGATAAATTAACCGTCATGCGACACCGCCCTCGATCCCTTGGTCCTATAATAGAGGGAAAGCCGCCCCCACCCTCGTGTGCGGGTGCATTTTTTCGCGAGGGAAACGAAAAAAATGACGATGATGGCGCCGATTGCCGAACCGCCCGAACTCAAGCGCTTCAGTGGCTCGCAGCGCGCAGCCGCGCTGATGCTCGCCCTGGGCCGCGAACATGGTGCGCCGATCTGGGAACAGCTCTCCACCGACGAAGTGAAGGAGCTCTCCTCCACGATCGCCGGGCTCGGCCGCATCCCGTCGGCAGTCGTCGAGCATCTCCTCGTCCAGTTCACCGGCGAGATCGCCTCGATGTCTTCGATGCACGGCAGCTACGAGACCACCGAGCGCCTGCTCGCCGGCATCCTGCCGAGCGAGAAGGTCAAGGAGATCATGGAAGACATCCGCGGTCCCTCGGGCCGCACGATGTGGGACAAGCTCTCCAACGTCTCCGAGACCGTGCTCGCCGGCGCGCTGAAGCACGAATATCCGCAGACCGTGGCGGTGATCCTGACCAAGCTGCGCCCCGATCATGCCGCGCGCGTGATCGCCGAGCTGCCGCGCGACTTCTCGGTCGACGTGGTGATGCGCATGCTGCGCATGGAGACCGTGCAGAAGGACGTGATCAACCAGGTCGAGCAGACGCTCAAGGCCGAGTTCATGACCAATTTGTCGCGCTCGCAAAAGCGCGATCCGCACGAGGCGATGGCGGAGCTGTTCAACTCGCTCGACCGCTCGACCGAGGAAGCGATGCTCAACGCGCTCGACAACAAGGCGCCGGAAAGCGCCGAGCGGATCCGCGCGCTGATGTTCACCTTCGAGGACCTGGGCAATTTGCTGCCGACCGCGATCGCCGCGATCGTCCGCAACGCCGACAAGCGCCAGATGGCGCTGGCGCTCAAGGGCGCGCCGGAGAGCCTGAAGACGCTGTTCTTCGGGGCGATGACCGAGCGCGCCGCCAAGCTGCTGCGCGAGGACATGGCGGGCATGGGCCCGGTGCGCGCGCGCGATTGCGAAGAGGCCCAGTCGGCGCTGGTGCGCCTGGCCAAGGACCTGGCGGACCGCGGCGAGATCCTGCTCGTCGACCCCAAGTCCGACGACGCGATGATCATCTAAGGAGCACGCCGCATGAGCCTGCACAATGTCGAGCGCTTCGGCTTCGATCGCATCTTCGCCGTGCCGCCGGGCAAGGGCGGCCCGATCGGCCCCGACGCGGCGCTCGAAGTCGCGACGCTGCGCGCCGAGCTGGCGCTGCTCCGCTCCGAACAGGAAGCGGCGCTGACGCTGGCGCGCGCGCAGGGCTATGAGGCCGGGCTCGCCCAGGCCCGCGCCGAGCGCGAAGTCGCGCTGCTGAGCGCGGTCGACGCGCTGCAGGCCGGCATCGAAGGCATCGACGCGCAGTTCGGCGCGGTCTCCGAGCGCGTGACCGGCGAGGCGACCGAAGTCGCGCTCGCCGCTGCCGAGCTGATCGCCGGCCGCGCGCTCGAAGTGGCGCCGGGCGTGGCGATCGACGAGGCGCTCGGCCGCGTGCTCGGCCAGGTCGCGCGCGGGACGGAACTGCAGATCCGCGTCCATCCCGACCTGATGGAAGACATCGAGGGCCGCATCGCCGACCGCCAGTCGCGCGACCGCCGCAAGCTCAACCTCACCGTCGTCCCCGACGCCACCATTGCGGTGGGCGATGCGCGGATCGGCTGGGAGGAAGGCGGGCTGGCGCTCGACGCCGAGGCACGCCGCGCCGCGGTGGCCGAGGAACTCCAGACGCTGCTCAAGGCGGCTTAAGCCTCCCCCTCACCGATCGGAAGTCATCCCCGCGAAGGCGGGGATCCAGAGCCAAGGGCGCCATCGCCTGCAACCCTGGATCCCCGCCCTCGCGGGGATGACGATTCCGGCGGGCGCCGCTCCCGCATCTTCGGGAAAGTCGTTTCCGCAAAAGCCACTAGGCAAAAATTTCCCCCGGCAAAAACTGCCGCCCCGCCCGCCCCTCTATAATTGAAGGGAAGGGGCAACCGCCCCGCCGGTTCTCACCCACGGGGCGACATTGGAAGCGATCAAAAACCTGGTGGGCCAGCTCGGCCCCAAGCGGCTGATGTTGATGGGAGGGGTGGCACTCGCACTGCTCGCCGCCCTGGCCTTCGTCGCCACCCGCGGCTCGACCTCGACCATGGGGTTCCTCTACACCGACCTCGATCCCTCGGCCGCTGCGGCGATCACCGAGAAGCTCAAGGCGCAGAATGTCGAGTTCCAGCTCTCGGCCGACGGCACCTCGATCATGGCGCCGCAGGACAAGCTGGCCGAGCTGCGCATGAGCATGGCCGGCGAGAAGCTGGGCGGCAAGATCGGCTATGAGGTGCTCGACGAGGAACAGCCCTTCGGCGTTTCCGCCAGCCGCGCCAAGATGAACGAGACACGCGCCATCGAGGGCGAGCTCTCCAAGTCGATCCAGACCATCCAGAACGTCACCGCCGCGCGCGTCCATATCGTGATGCCCGAGCGCGCGATGTTCGCCGAGGAGAGCCGCAAGGCGACCGCGGCGGTCACCGTCAAGACGCGCGGCCGCATCCCGAGCGAGACCGTCGCCTCGATCCGCTATCTCGTTTCCTCCTCGGTGCCCGAGCTTTCGCCCGACTCGGTCTCGGTCGTCGACCAGACCGGCGCGCTGCTCGCCCGTGCCGGCGATCCCAGCACGGCCAGCGCCGGCGACGCCGACGAGCGCCAGCAGGCGGTCGAGGGCAAGCTGCGCGACGAGATCGAATCGCTGCTCGAGCCGATCGTCGGCCAGGGCAAGGTCCGCGCCGAAGTCTCGGCCCAGATCGACCGCGACCAGTCGCGCGAGGAATCGAACGTCTTCGATCCCGACAAGCAGGTGATCTCGCACCAGGTCAGCGTCGAGACCGGCGACCAGAACCATGAGAACGACGCCGGCGCGCAGACCGCCTCGGTCGCCAACCAGCTGCCCGCCGCGCAGAGCGCCGCGAACAACGCGCCCGGCACCTCGCGCCAGTCGGCCAGCAACCAGACTTCCGAAGACACGACCTATGACAACAGCTCGACCAAGACGGTCACCGTCCGCACGCCGGGCAAGGTGACGCGCCTCAGCGTCGCGGTGATGGTCGATGGCGGCGACAAGGGCCTGGCCCAGCCGCAGATCGACCGGCTCCAGCGCCTGGTCGAGAATGCCGTGGGCGCCGACACCCAGCGCGGGGACTCGGTCGTCGTCGAGAGCATGAAGTTCAATACCGGCGACGCGCCTGCCGATGCGACGACGAGCTTCCTCTCGTCGCTGCCGATGGACCGGATCTGGGGCCTGCTCCAGCTCGTGGTGATCGGCGTGGTCGGCCTGGTCGCGATCCGGATGCTGAAGCCCAAGCCCGTGCCCGCGATCGAGATGGCCGAGGCCGGCCCGGCACTGCCCAGCGGCCCCTCGCCCGAGATGCTCGCGCTCGCCGAGCGCGCCGCCGACGGCGACGTCGAGGCGATGCAGCAGCTCGAAAACATGACCCCGGCCGACGTGCCGCAGCTCGATCAGGAGATCGCGCTCGCCCAGGTCGACGGCCGCATCAAGCTCTCCGCGCTCAAGCGCATCGGGGATGCGATCTCCGCGAGCCCGCCCGAGGCGGCCTCGGTGATCCGCCAGTGGATGAATGCATAGGACTGTGACCATGGACATCGAACCGCACGACATCATTCCGACCGATACGGCGTCCGATCAGCCCTCGCCCGTGTTCGAGGACTTCGATCTGAACCTGGGCAACGACGTCAGCCATACCGGCAGCGAAGGCCTCGAGGCCGTCCATGACGTGCCCGTCAAGGTCCAGGCCGTGCTCGGCCGCGCGCGCATGCCGATCGGCGAGCTGCTCCAGCTCGGTGCCGGCACCGTAGTCGAGCTCGACCGCCGCGTCGGCGAGCCGGTGGACATCTTCGTCAACGACCGGCTGATCGCCCGTGGCGAAGTCGTCCTGATCGACAATGCGCTGGGCGTCACGCTCACCGAGATCGTGCGGGCCGAGCATTGATCATGGGACCCATCCGGATGCTGCTGATCGGCGCCCCGGGCAGCGAATTCCGCCGGGCAGCGGAGCTGGCGCAGAGCGCCGGCGCGGAGGTCACCATGGCCGACGCCCCCGCCCCCGCGCTGGACACGCTGCGCGCGCAGGGTGCCGACCTCGTGATGATCGACGTCCTTGAAGACGTCGTCTCCTTCCTTGGCGACCTGCGCCGCGAGCGCTTCGTCGTGCCCGTGCTGGCCTGCGGCATCTCCGCCCCGGCCGAGCGCGCGGTGGCGGCGATCCGTGCCGGAGCGCGGGACTATGTGCCGCTTCCGCCGCAGCGCGAGCTGATCGCCGCGGCCATCGCCTCGGTGGTGGAACGCCAGGCGCAGGTGCGCATCGGCGATCACCCCGTGCTCGAGCACGCCATGGCGCTCGCCGCCGCGGTGGCACCGAGCAGCGCCCCGGTGCTCGTCACCGGCGGCAAGGGCAGCGGCAAGGAAATGATGGCGCGCGAGATCCACCGGCTTTCGGGCCGGCCGGAGCCGATCGTGACGGTCGAATGCGCGGGCGTTGCCGCCGACGTGCTCGAGAGCGAGCTGTTCGGGCATGAGGAAGGCGCCTTTCCGGGCGCCGCCGCACGCCGCGTCGGCCGGCTCGAGAGCGCGCGTGGCGGCACGATCCTGCTGCGCGAAGTCGGCGCGCTGGCGCCGGCCACCCAGGCCCGGCTGCTCGCCGCGCTGATCGAGAAGCGCTTCCGCCGCCTGGGCGGGGACGAGGAAGTGCCGTTCGCGGCGCGCCTGATCGTCTCGACCAGCCTCGATCTGGAAGAAGCAGTGGCTACCGGCACGTTCCGCGAGGACCTGCTCGTCCGTCTCGGCCTCGCCCGCATCGAAGTGCCGGCGCTGGCCGAGCATGGCGACGACATCGCCGCGCTCGCCGATCATTTCATCGAACAGTTCGCCCAGGCCGACGGGCTTCCTGCCCGCCCGCTCTCGGACGGTGCGATCGCGGTGCTGCGCGCCTATGGCTGGCCGGGCAATATCCGCGAGCTGAGGGAATGCATCCACCGCGCCTCGCTGCTGGCGCACGGCGCGAAGATCGAGGCGGAGGACCTGACCCGCGCCGACGGTTCGCCGCTGGAAGCTCTGGTCTCGCTGCCGGCGGCCGACGGCCGCATCGAAGTCGACAGCCTGATCGGCCGCACCGTGGAAGAGGTGGAGCGCGAGCTGATCCTCGGCACGCTGGAGCGCTGCCATGGCAACCGCACCTCGGCGTCGAGCATCCTGGGCATCTCGGTGCGCACGATGCGCAACAAGCTGCGCACCTTCATCGAGGGCGGCATCGCCGTGCCGCCGGCGGCCTGAGCCGCACCCGACGAACCCTTAGTAGAGCGAGAGCAGAATGCCTCCGGCGATCCTGAACCTTCTGAACAAGTTCGGCCTCAACCGCGACATCGCGCTCGCGGGCGGCGTGGTCGCCATCATCGCGATGCTGATCCTGCCGATCCCGGGCTGGCTGCTCGACCTCGGCCTGGCGCTGTCGATCACCGTCTCGGTGATGATCCTGATGACAGCCTTGTTCATCGAGAAGCCGCTGGAGCTCAGCGCCTTCCCAACGATCCTGCTCGTCGCGACGATGCTGCGCCTCGGCCTAAATCTCGCCTCGACCCGCCTGATCCTGACGCACGGCCATGAAGGGCATGACGCGGCAGGCGGCGTGATCGGGGCGTTCGGCGAGTTCCTGATGGGCGGCGAGGTCATCATCGGCCTGACCATCTTCATCATCCTGATCGTCATCAACTTCGTCGTGATCACCAAGGGCGCCGGGCGCATCGCCGAAGTCGCGGCGCGCTTCAGCCTCGACTCGATGCCCGGCAAGCAGATGGCGATCGACGCCGATCTCTCGGCCGGTATGATCAACGAGGACCAAGCCAAGGAGCGCCGCGCCGAAGTGGAGGCCGAGAGCGGCTTCTACGGCGCGATGGACGGTGCCTCGAAGTTCGTGAAGGGCGACGCGGTCGCCGGCCTGCTGATCACCGCGGTCAACATCGTCGTCGGCCTGACCATTGGCGTCGTCTCGCACGGCGTGCCGATCGGTGAGGCGTTCCACACCTATACCGTGCTGACCGCCGGCGACGGCCTGGTCAGCCAGATCCCCGCGCTGATCATCTCGATCGCGGCGGGCCTGCTCGTCTCGAAGGGCGGCGTGAAGGGCAAGACGGGCACTGCGCTGGGCGACCAGCTCGGCCGCTACCCCAAGGCCTTCGGCATGGTCTCGTTCCTGATGGGCGCGCTGGCGCTGATGCCGGGCCTGCCCTTCCTGCCTTTCGCGATCTTCTCCGCCGCCTCGGGCTTCGCCGCGTGGAAGATGAGCAAGAACGCCGCCGCCAAGGTCGCGCTCGAAAAGGCCGTGGCTGCGCAGCAAAAGGCCGCCGACGCCGTGGTCGAGCAGCCGATCTCGCAGACGCTGGCGATCGACGCGGTGCGCATCGAGATCGGCTATGCGCTGCTGCCGATGATCAACGACGAGCAGCGCGAGCCGCGCCTCGACGACCAGGTCCGCGCGCTGCGCCGCCAGATGGCGACCGATTTCGGCTTCGTCCTCCCCTCGGTCCGCATCATCGACAATATGGGCCTGAAGCCCAATGAGTATGTCATCACGATCAAGGAGACCGAGGCGGCGCGCGGCGAGATCCGGGTCGACAAGCTGCTCATGATCAATCCGGGCGGCGGCCCCGCCGGCCTGCCCGGCGAGACGACCAAGGAGCCGGTGTTCGGCCTGCCCGCGCTGTGGATCGATCGCGAGCTGCGCGACGAGGCAGGCTTCCGCGGCCTGACCGTGGTCGAGTGCGGCACGATCATCACCACGCACCTGACCGAGCTGGTGAAGGAAAACATCGCCGACCTGCTCTCCTATACCGAGACGCAGAAGCTGCTCACCGAAGTCCACAAGGACGTCGAGAAGCTGGTGGCGGACATCGTCCCGTCGAAGGTCTCGGTGTCGAGCGTGCAGCGCATCCTGCAGAACCTGCTGAGCGAAGGCATCTCGATCCGCGACGTGCCGACGATCCTGGAAGGCATCGCCGAGGCCGCACCGCTGACCGCGAACCTGACGCAGATGACCGAGCATGTCCGCTCGCGGCTGGCGCGCCAGATCAGCGCGTCGCAGGTGCGCGGCGAGGCGATCCCGGTGGTGACGCTGTCGCCCGAATGGGACCAGGAGTTCGCCGAGAGCATCCTCGGCAATGGCGACGACCGCCAGCTGGCGATGGCGCCCTCCTCGCTCCACAAGTTCATCGCGCATGTCCGCGAGACCTATGACCGGCTGGCGCAGGACGGGGAGATCCCGTGCATGCTGTGCAGCCCGGCGATCCGCCCGTTCGTCCGCTCGATCATCGAGCGGGTGCGCCCGGCAACGGTGGTGCTCTCGCAGAACGAGATCCACTCCCGCGCCCGCATCCGCGCGCTCGGCACAATCGGATGACGTCCTGACCCGACCAGCCGTGACCGTCCTATAAGGAATATTGCGGGCCGCGACGCCCGCCCATGAGGCGCCTGAATGCAGATAAACACTATCGGGTTTCCCGCGGGCCTCCTCGGCGCAGGAGGCGCCAGCACCGCTGCTGCCGGCAGCGGGATGGGCGATGCCTTCGGGCTGCTGCTCGGTGCGCCGAACAACCCCGCCGGGGCCGGCATCACGCCGCCCCTGGCCGCCAATGATTCCACCCTGCCCGCCACGAGCACGCCGAGCGTCTCGATGGCGCAGCTGCTCACCACCGCGGCGCCGCTGGCGACCGGGACGACGCCGCTGACGCAGGCGCAGCTGCCGGCCGAGGCCCAGCCGCCGGTCGCTGCGCAGCCGCTCGCCGATGCGCCGTCGCTGGCCGACGCGCAGCCCCAGCCTGGCGCACAGGCACCGGTCGTGGCGCAGGATCCCGCGCTCGCCGCGCCGGAGCTGCCGGGCAAGCCGGAAGCCGCCGCGCCTGCTACCGACGCCAAGCCGGTTACTGACGCCAAGCCGGTTACTGACGCCAAGCCGGCCAAGGCGGCGCCGGGCGCGAAGCCGGCCGCCGATCCGCGGGCCGAGACGCTCGCCGAGCAGCTCGCCGCTACGCCGGTCGAAGCCGCTAGCGAACCGCCGGCCGGGGAAGCCAAGGCCGAGGCCCCCGCGAAGCGCGGCCCGCGCCTTGCGAGTGCCGATACCGACGCCGGCGACCAGCCCGGGCCCGACGCTGCGCCAGTCGCGGTGGTCGATCCCGTCGCCGTTGCCGTCGTGCAGCAGCAGGTGCCGGTGCGTCCCGAGCTGGCGGTGAAGCCCCAGCCCTCGCCCACCCGCCAGATCGGCGACGTGTCGCTCGGCGGCCGCAAGGCCGATGCCGCACGCGCGGCCCCGGCCGATGCGACCGCCAAGGGCGCGGCGCCGACGGTAAACGACAAGGCCGGCGCTACGGTCTCCGCGATCGCCGGCAAGCAGGGCGAGAAGAACGACAATGCGCCAAGCGACGAGCGCGGCCAGGCCCCGGCCTTCACGCTGCGCCACGACGCCCAGGCGGCACCAGCCCATGCCGCGAGCGACACCGCCAAGGCGCAGGGCGCACCGGCCGTCGCTGCCGCCGAACCGGTGGTGACCGCGCGCCCGGGCCATCTCGGCCAGCAGATGGGCGTCGAGATCGCGCGCAAGGTCGAGGCCGGCGAAGACACGCTGCGCGTGCGGCTGAACCCGGACAATCTCGGCAAGGTCGAAGTCACCCTCGCCTTTGACGATGGCGGCACGCTGCGCGCCACGGTGCGCGCCGAGAGCCAGCAGGCGCTCGACATGCTGCGCCAGGACATGCCCGATCTCGGTCGCTCGCTCGACCAGGCTGGCATCCGCGCCGACACGCAAAGCTTCCGCTTCGAGAGCGGCAACGGCGGCGGCAGCGGCGCGCAGGCGCAGCAGCAGCAGAGCCAGAACAGCAATTCCGCCGGTCCGTTCGCCGGCAATGACGAACCCGAAACCGCCCAGGCCGTCTACCGCGAGATCCGCGGCGACGGCCAGGTCGATCTCCTCGCCTAGGAGCAGCACATGACCACCGTCACCAACACGACCAACACCACGAACACCACCGGGACGACGGCGACGCCGAGCGCCACCGGCCTCAACGCCGACTTCACGATGTTCCTGAAGCTGCTGACCACGCAGATGCAGAACCAGGACCCGCTGAGCCCGATGGACACCAGCCAGTACACCCAGCAGCTGGTGCAATATTCGCAGGTCGAGCAGTCGATGCAGCAGAACACGACGCTGAAGGACATCCTGTCGTCGCTCGGCACGCAGAACCTCACCCAGGCATCGTCGCTGATCGGCCATGCGGTGGAAGCGGACTCGCCGATCGCCGGCCTCACCGACAAGCTGCCGGCGCAGTGGACCTGGAACACGCCACGCGACGCCTCGACGATCGTCGCGACGATCACCGATGCCAATGGCAAGACGGTCGATACGCGCACCGTGAACGTCTCCGGCACGACGGGCAATCTCGCCTGGGACGGCGCGACGACGAGCGGCAAGCAGATGGCCGCGGGCAAGTACAGCATCTCGATCAAGGCGCTCGACAGCTCGGGCACCGAGCTCAGCAACACCTCGGTGCACGCCATCGGCACGGTGAGCGACGTGCAGCTCGACAATGGCGCCGTGCTCGTGACCGTGAACGGCAACAAGTATGATTCCAGCGTGCTCACCCGCATCGGCGAGACGGTGAACTAGGGGAATTCCTGAGGTGCTTCCATTTGGGTGGGCACCGCGCGCTTTCTATAATGAAATCAGAGAGACGGGCGGGCGTATCAATCCCCTCGCGACCCGCTCGTCTCTCTGCCTGGCGCCCCGGCGCCGTGTTTTCCTTTCGCTTAAATAGCGCGGCCCGGTACCTCCTCCACCGGGCCGCTCTTTTTTTGTGCCCGGCACAGGCGCAGCTTTCCGCCGGCGCCGCCAGGCGATCAGCAGCAGACAGCACAAACGAAAACGGGGCCCCGAAGGACCCCGTCTGGTTGTTCCGAGATGCCCGGGCGATCAGGCGTGCGCGGCGCGCAGCATCTGGGCAGGCAGCTGGATGATCTGCGCCGGGGCGAGGCTGGGCACATCCTCGCGCACGTCGAACGCCTCGAGCGCGCAGCCCGGCAGCGCGCTGGGCGCCGTCAGCATCGCGATGCAATCGGCGATCGAGGGATCCTCGCGCGGGCCGATCGTGTCGAGCACGTCGGCGAGCGTCGTACCCGGTGCGGCGAGCGCGCGGTCGGCAGCGGCCGCCCAGAGTGCGCGGACGTCCTCCACCGTGAGGCTCAACGATACCGTAAAGCTGGTCGTAACCTTTGAACCGTACGCCATGTCACCAACGCCCATATGTCTGCCCCTGACCCGTTCGTTTGAATTTGCGCCTAGATGCCGCAAACGCGGACTCTCGCGTAGTACGGGCAAGCCCGTATGTGGTTTTCCCCAAGTTAATGGACGCGTGCCTCCGCCCTGCGCCCGAGCTCGCGCGCATGCGCCGCGACCAGGCAGAGCTCGGCATAGAGCCGGTCCCAGAACGGCGCGGGGATATCGAGCGACGGACCGCCCGACTGGTGCAGCGCCAGCGCCGCGCAGGGATCAAGCCCCAGGCGGAAGCGCGTGGCGAACACACCGTCGATATGCTCGTCCGGGAGGGTGTGCGGCACGGCAAGGCGCGCCGACATGATATAGCCTGACAACACATCGACGCCGTAGCCGTCCAACATGACACGCGGACGACCAAGCATGTCCGGCCGTTCGAGCACGACCAGCGCACCCGATGGATGCTCCTCGACGCTTACCTGAAGGCGGCCGCCGAAAGCATCGGTGATTTCTCTGATCCTGGGAAACAAGACCTCTTCTCCTCTGGGATCATTATAGAGGCATCAACCAACTTAGACGCGCGAACGCGCCGAAACCGACGGAGCAGAAACGAAAAAGGGGGCCGGAACTTGCGTTCCGACCCCCTTCGTCAGGGCCATAGACTCCAGGGAAAAGTCTGGCCTTAACGGAACAGCGACGTGATGGTCGACGGCGCCTGGTTGGCGATCGACAGAGCCTGCACGCCGAGCTGCTGCTTGACCTGAAGGGCCTGCAGCTTTGCAGATTCCTTCGCCAGGTCGGCGTCGACGAGGTTGCCGATGCCGCCTTCGATCACGTCCGAGAGCTTGCTCGTGAAGGTCGACTGAGCGTCGATCTTGCGCGAGGCCGCACCGAGCGTGCTCAGGCTGGTCTTCAGGTTGTCCTGGGTGGTGCTGATCGTGTCGATCATCGCCTGCGCCGAGGCCTGGCTGCTGATGTTGCCCGAAGCCGAGATCGTGATGACCGAGCCGCCAAGGTCGAGACCCTGGTTGGCAACGCTCAGCGAGTCCGGGTTCCAGGTGGTGGCCGACGACGTGTCGGAGTCCTGCAGCGACTGCAGGGCCGTCACGGTGCCGCCCGAAGCCTTCAGCAGGTTCGTGCCGTTGAAGTCAGACGAGTTCACGATCGTGGTGATCTGGTCGCGCAGCGCAACGAAGTCGCTGTTGAGCGCGTCACGGGTCGACGTGTCGATGCCGGCGTCAGCAGCCTGGTAGGCCTTTGCCTTCATCTGGTTCACGACGTCCGAGATCTGCTCGGCGCCAGCCACCGCAACGTCGGTCACGCTCTTGGCGCGGCTCAGCGACGAGGAAACGGCCGAGAGGCCGCCCATGTCGCCACGCAGGCCCTGAGCGATCGTGTACGAGGCCGAATCGTCCTTGGTCGACGCAACCTTCAGGCCGGTGTTGATGCGGCTCTGAACCTGCGACAGGCCCTTGTTCGTGTCGTTGAGGCTCTGAAGAGCCGCCATCGCGCCGACGTTGGTGTTGACAGAAAATGCCATGATAAAAATCCTTCTTGGATCAGAGCCGCTTCTGCGACCCGAACCGGAGACGCCGGTTCGCGACGGAACGTGATCGGTACGCCCGCATGTTCATTGTGGGAAAACTTATAGGATGACCCAAATTAGTCCGCGAATTTAAATGGTTAGCAAAGGGTTAATTCGAATTTGGCATCCGGTAGGGCAGCGATTCCAGGGGTTTGGGCGCCTCCGTCATCCCGACGAAAGTGCCGTCTTGAGCCACTCCCCAAAAGGAGAGGGGCTAATTTGGATCCCAAAAGAAAATCGCCCCGCAGCACGGGCTGCGAGGCGATCCTCGATGCGTTCCTGACGGGCTCAGAACGGGAAGAGCGCGTCGTAGATCTGCTGGCCCCAGCGCGCCTGCTGCGCGTCGGTGAGCTGGCCCTTGCCGCCATAAATCACGCGCGCCTCGGCGATCTGCGAATGGCGGATCGAATTGTCGCGGGCGATGTCCTCGGGTCGGATGATGCCGGTGATGATCAGCTCGCGCATCTCGAAGTTCACGCGGACCTCCTGGCGGCCCTTGATCATCAGATTGCCGTTGGGCATCACCTGGGTGACGATCGCGGCCATGGTCATGTTGATCGTCTCGGAGCGGGCCGTGGTGCCGCCGCCGGCATATTTCGAGCCCGAATTGGTCTCGAGCGCGGCATTGGCATCGGCGCCGAGCAGCTTCTTCACCGGGCTGATGTTGAGCAGGCCGCCCAGGCCGCCGCTCTCGCTGCCGCCGCGGGTGCGCGAGGTGTTGTTGCCCAGGTCCGCCTTGTCGGCGATGTTGATCTTGATCGTCAGGATGTCACCGAGCTTGTTCGCGCGCTGGTCGCGGAACAGCGCGCCGGCGCCGGTGCGGAACAGCGAGGCGTTGTTCGCCGGCTGCGCCGACGCGCTGTGGGGAGCGTTGGAGCGGTCGGCCGGCATCGCCAGCGACGGCTCGATCTCCGGCGTGTCGATCGGCTGGATTTCCGAAAGCTTGGGCGCCTTGCCGACGGCCTTCAGCCGGCCGGCTGCGCCGCAACCCGAAAGCGTGGCGGCGATGGTCACCGCGAGAAGGATCTTACGCATGCTACTTTCCCTGTAAGCTGCAAGTTGAAGCGGTAGGTTTTACGGCGTGACGATCCGCACGGTGCCCGAAGCCTCGACGATCCCGTCGAGCGTGCGGTTGGTGGCGCTGGCGACGACGCGAACCGCCTCGCCCTGCGAGCCGCCGCCGAGCGCGCGGCCCGAGGCGGTGATGATCAGCGGGCCGCTGATGATGCGGATCGTCACCGGCTCGCCACGACGCACCATCTGCGGGCGCATCAGGTCGCTCTGGCGCACGACGGTGCCCGCCGGCAGGTTGCGCGTCGCCTCCATGCCCGAGGCCTGGTCAACGGTGAGCGCACCGCGCGCCGCCGCGGCGGGGCGCTGCTCGACCGAGAAGTCGCCCGCGTCGATGCGGTCGCCCTTCTGCACGGCATGGCCGAGCACCGCGACCGGCACCTCTTCCGGGGTACCGAACGCGAGCAGGGCGAGGCTGAGCAGGCCGAGCATCAGTGCAGCTGGCTGGTCGTGGCCAGCATCTCGTCCGCGGTCTTCACGACGCGGCTGTTCATCTCATAGGCGCGCTGCGCAGTGATCAGCGCGGTGATCTCGGCCACGGGATTGACGTTCGAGGCCTCGACGAAGCCCTGCATCAGCGTGCCGATGCCCGGATCCCCCGGCGCGCCGACGATCGGCGCACCCGAGGCCGAGGTTTCGAGGAACAAATTGCCGCCCTTGGCCTCCAGGCCGCCCTCGTTGACGAAGGTGGCGAGCTGGAGCTGGCCCAGCGTCTGCGGCGTCGGGTTGCCCGAGAGCACGACATCGACCTGGCCGGTCTTCGAAACGGTGACGCTCACCGCGTTCTGCGGCACGGTGATGCCGGGCTGGACCGGGAAGCCGTCCGAATTGACCAGCTCGCCCTGGTCCGACACGCCGAACGAACCGTCACGGGTATAGCCGGTGGTGCCGTCGGGCATGGTGATCTGGAAATAGCCATGGCCCTGGATCGCCAGGTCATACTGGTTGTCGGTCTGCTGCGCCGAGCCCTGCTCGTGGATCCGGTAGATCGCGCCAGTCTTCACGCCCGAGCCGATCTGGATGCCGGTGGGGCTGTTGGTCTGCGCGCTGGTCGCCGAGCCGGGCCGCACGACCTGCTCGTAGAGAAGGTCCTGGAATTCGGCGCGCTGGCGCTTGAAGCCGGTGGTGTTCATGTTGGCGATGTTGTTCGAGATCACATCGACATTGGTCTGCTGCGCGAGCATGCCCGTCGCGGCGATAGAGAGCGTACGCATGGACTAGTTCCTTATGCTCGGTGTGTGGGTCAGCCGACCTTGCTCAGCCGGTCGATCGCCGACTTGCGCATGTCGTTCATGCTCTGGGAGAGGTTCTGGCTGGTCTGGTAGGCGCGCAGGATCTCGACCATGTCGGTGGTCTCCTGGATCGCGTTGACGTTGGAGCCTTCAATGCCGCCGGTCTGGAGGTGCGTCTCGCCCGCCGACAGCTCCTTGCCGCCGGTGCCGGTGAACAGCCCGTCGCCGCGCGGATCGACACCCGCCTCGTCGAACTGCGTCACGGTCAGGCGCCCGAAGGGGCCGCCGGGGCCGTTGATCGTGCCGTCCTTGCCGATCTCGATCTGGTTGGCCGCTTCCTGCGGGATCGTGATCGGCTTGCCGCCCTCGCCCAGCACCTTGTTGCCGCTCGAGGTGGCGAGTTCGCCGGTGGGCAGGATCTTGAGCTGGCCCGAGCGCGTAAAGGCAGTCGAGCCGTCGGGCGCCTGCACCGACAGATAGCCATTGCCCTCGATCATCACGTCGAGCGGGTTGCCGGTGGGCTGGAAGGCGCCCTGGCTGAAATCATGGGTCGCGCCGTAATCGAGCACGAACGCCGTCTGCTGCGCCGGCTTCACCGCGCTCTCGGTCTTTTCCATATATTCACGGAAGACCGGCTGCTCGCGCTTGAAGCCAACCGTGTTCATGTTGGCGAGGTTGTTCGCCGCCACGTCCATGCGACGGCGCAGCGCCGTTTCCTGGCTCAGCAGCACATAGGAAGAAATGTCCACCGGACGTCCCTCAAAAATTCGCACTAGGCAACAATTGCCGGGCACTGCTCCTATAATAGAATGAAATGCACCGGCGCGGTGTCGGCGTGCAGATTTCGGAAGGTCACCAGGGAATGTCGTCTCCGGAAATCATCGAGGAGGGCGCGGAGGCTGCGAATGCAGCCAAGCCCAAGTCGAAGAAGAAGCTCATCATCATCATCGGTGCCGCGGCCGGCGTGCTGCTGCTCGGCGGTGGCGGCGGCGCGGCGTTCATGCTGACCGGCTCCAGCGCCAAGGCGGAAAGCGCCAAGGACGCGCACGCGGAGAAGAAGGACGAGAAGAAGGCCGAGGGCGGCGAAGGCGCGGCGGCCGGCAAGGATGCCTTTCTCGACGTGCCGGCGTTCATGGTGAACCTGCGCTCGCCCGACGGCCAGGCGCGCTTCCTGAAGCTGCACTTCATGATCGTCCCCGCCGACGGCGTCGCGGTCGACGACCTCAAGGAGAAGCTGCCGCTGGTGCTCGACGCCTATCAGCCCTTCCTGCGCGAGCTGCGCCCCGAGGATCTCGCCGGCTCCGCCGCGGTCTTCCGGATCAAGGAAGAGATGATGGTGCGCGCCACCGCCACGCTCGGCGACGGCCAGGTGAAGGACATTCTGATTCAGGACCTGGTCCAGCAATGATCGATCTCGAAGATTTCGACCTGCCCGATCCCCCCGCGCCGATGGGCGATATCGGGGGCGGCAGCTTCGACCAGGCGGACATCGATGCGCTGTTCGGCGATTTCGGGCCCACGGTGGGCAAGAAGGGCCTGCGCGCGGTCATCGAATCCAAGGTCATCAGCCATGAGCGTCTGCCGATGCTCGAAGTGGTGTGCGACCGCGTCGTCCGCTCGTTCGCGAGCTCGATGCGCAACCTCACTTCGGACGGCGTCGACGTCAGCCTGGAGGAGGTGACCTCCACGCGCTTCGGCGAGTTCATGAACCGCGTCGCGCTGCCCGCGATGGTCGGCGTGTTCAAGATCGAGGAGTGGGAGAGCTACGGCCTCGTCACCGTCGATTCCAATCTGATCTATTCGGTGGTCGACGCGCTGCTCGGCGGCCGCGGCGGCGGCGGCTCGACGATGGTGATCGACGGTCGCGCCTTCACCACGATCGAGACCGGCCTGGTCTCGCGCATGCTCAGCCTGGCGCTCAGCGACTTCTCGGAGGCGTTCGCACCGATCGAGCCGGTCAACATGAATCTCGAGCGCATCGAGACGAACCCGCGCTTCGCGGCGATCGCCGGCGTGTCGAACATCTGCGCCACCGCCACCTTCCGGGTGGACATGGACGGCCGCGGCGGGCGCTTCACCCTGGTGTTCCCCTATGCCACGCTCGAGCCGGTGCGCGACAAGCTGCTCCAGCGCTTCATGGGCGAGAAGAGCGGCCGCGACAGCATCTGGGAGGCGCACATGGCCGCCGAGGTGCGCAAGACGAACGTCTCGATGAACGTGCTGCTCGGCGAGAAGGCGATGGCCATCGCCGACCTGCGCAGCCTCGAGATCGGCCAGACCATCTCGCTCCACAAGGGGCCGGACGATCCCCTCGACATCGCCTGCGGCGGCGTGAAGCTCGCCCAGGCCCAGATCGGCCAGCGCAACGGCAAGGTCGCCGTGCGCCTGGTCAGTGACGTTTCCTCCGACAAGAAGGTGAAGTAATGAGCATCGCGCTACTCGCCAATGTGCTGACGATCATTCTGTGCATGGCCGTGCTCGTGCAGAGCGTGCGGATGATGAAGAGCCTGCGCACCGTGAAGGACGGCGCGCTGACCCAGGTGGTCGAGGCGCTGCAGGTCGCCACCGTGCAGGCCCGCGCCGTGCTTTCGGACATGAAGCACACGCTCGGCACCGATTGCGCCCGCCACGCCCAGCTGGTCGAGCGCGCGCGCGAGCTGCGCGACGAGCTCAGCCTGATGACCGGCATCGCCGATTCCGCCGCCGAGCGGATCGTCAATGCGGTGAGCATGGCCAATGCCCAGCGCGGCCCGGCCGAGGGTATCGCGGCGGACACGGCGGAAGCCGAAGCCATCGCCGAGGCCGTCGCTTCGATCGCGGAAGCCGCGTGATGGCACGCCCTTCCCTGCTCCTCCTTACCGCCGGCGTCGCCGGGATGGCCGTCGTCGCCAATGCGGCGACGATCGCCACCGGCGCGCAGGACAACAGCCCGAACACCACGCGGCTGGGCAATGCGATCACGCAGGACATGAGCGACCGCGATGCGGCCGCCGCGCGCCGCAAGCGCGGGCTCGACCTGCGCGAGCAGGCGGCCAAGGCAGCCTCGGCCCGCCTCGCGGCGGACATGGAGGCACGCAAGAAGCAGGAAGAGGCGCAGCAACAGGGCGCGGCCGGCGCGAACGGCGCTCCCCCAGCCCCTGGCGCGCCGCTGCCCGCCGAAGCGCAGTTCGACGAGCTCGCCCGCATCTACCAGGCGATGAAGCCCAAGGCCGCCGCGGTGGTGTTCGAGCAGCTCGACATGGAAGTGCAGATGAAGGTCGCGCAGCGCATGCGCGAGCGCTCGACCGCAATGATCATGGCCGCGATGACGCCCAAGGGCGCCGCGACGCTGAGCATGGCGATGGCCCGGCGCGGCGCCAAGCCGCAGGCCCAGCCGCAAGCGGGCGGCCGCGCGCCGGCAGCACCGGCGGGTGCCGCGCGGCGCTGAGCGAGACGACCGGGCGCGGCGACTCTCCGGGACGCCTGTCTTACGAATAAGCCCGCCACGGCATCACGCCGGGCGGGCCTTTTCGTTTGTCGGCGCGGACGCAGTCCTCAGCCGGACAGCCTCATTCGTCGACGACGAACGCGCCCTTCTCCATCGTCGCGATGATGGTCAGCCTGCACGAAGTCGACGCGTTGTCGGTGGAATAGATCCGGTAGCGATAGCCGATCTCGGTGGCGCCCGGCGTTTGCGTGAAATGATCGCACCTGCCGTCTCCGCTGCCATAATATTGATCCGGGCCGATGATCTGGATGCTGCCCGGGGTGAGAGTGAAGCCGGCGGCGACATCGGCGTCGGCAAGCGTGACGACACCCGACTCCCAAGAGGTCGAGTTGGGTTTAAGGGTCTGTTCCCGCGTCACGCGGAACGGCTTCTTCTCGAAGTTCCACCGCAGGCGCTTGCCGATATAGGCCTCGGCGTCCCCCTGCGGCGTCGAGACGATCAGCTTGAGGGGCGTTGCCGCCGGCAGCTGCAAGGCCACGCGGCAGGGCGCAGTGGCGGTGATCACGGCGCCCTTGCTGAGGCACTTCGCATATTGCGACTGGCTCAAGATCTGCGCGGTGGCGGGGATGGTCGTGTCGGCGGACAGCTCCACCTGGTTCAGGCCCATCGCGCCGTTGACGGTCAGCACGAGCGTGACGTTCTGCCCGTCGCCGGGCTGGGTTTCGAAGCGGGCGAACAGGCCGCTCTTCCCGCCCATGCAGCCTTGCCATGCGGCGACGATGTCCTTGTCGGCCGTCCGCGTCGCGAGCGACCATTCTTCCGTCCGCGTCAGGGTGCGCGCATAGGATTGCCGGAGCATGGCCTTCTTCTGGTTATACTCGTTCTCGGTATAGCCGCTGCCCATGACCAGCTCGCCCAGCGACTTCACGCCGATGCCCGAGCCCGAGCGCTTCGACCCCTCATAGGTCGACGAGAGAAACCGGGAGATGATAATTTCCTGGTATTCAGAACGACTTGAAGTGTCGACGCTATTGAACACGCCGCTTTCCAAGATATCCTTGCACTGGTCCTGCGCATAGGCCGGCTGGATGAAGAGCGTGGCAAGCAACGCCGCAAGGCTGACTCGAATCATTCTCAGCATGAAGTCCCCCATTTTGCCCGCACCGAGTTCAGCGGCATGCGAGGGTGACGTCAAGGCGGATTGGCGCGCGAAAATACTGACGCAAATCAAGCCGGAATGCGTGACGGAGGGCTCGAAATCGGGATAAGTCACGGTAATTACTTGGCGATCGAGGCCAAGGCCGGCCGATACGAAAAAGCCCGCCGCGACATCGTGCCGGGCGGGCCTTTTCCTATTCGCCGCGAAGTACGATCAGCCGGTGCGCGCTTCGACCTCGACGATCAGCACCTTCTGCAGCCCCGGCTCGGCGGCCTTGAGCGCGGCGCTGAGATCCTGGTCGAGCTGCTGCGCATCCACCGCGCGCAGCGCCGAGGCGTTGAGCCGGGCGAACTCGAGCCCCGCCGCGATCGTCGCCGAGCGCAATACCGGCATCTCGCCGTTGATCTTGGTCGCGACTTCCGCCGAGCCGGCGTCGATCACCAGCTTGAAGGTGAGCGCGCCGTTGACGCGGTCCGCATCGATGATCGGCACCGTGACTTCTTCCATCGGCACGAGATGCAGGCCCTCGGCGCTGGCACCACCGCCGCCCGAAGCCTGCGCGCCCCCGCCCAGCGGCAATGCCGCAAGACCCAGCGCAGCCAGCGTTTCGCGTCGCAAAATCCGTTCTCCGATATCCGTGCCGTGGCGCCGCTGAGGCAACCATCTCTCTATAATAGAATGGAATCAGCGAACAGGTGACGGTTTGAGCTACGATCAACGCCCCGGAAAGATGCGTGTCGTCCAGGATGGCGGGCCCAAGGTGCGGCCCACCATCGACGGCACTGCCGAGGTCGTCTCGTCCAAGCCGGCCGCAGCGCCGGCGGCCAAGCCCGGCCTGCCGATGATGAAGGCCATCCTGTTCCTCATCGCCTGCATCGGCGGCGGCGTGCTGATCGCCGTGATCCGCCCGTTCGGGCTCGGCTGATGCGCAGCCTGTTCCTCGTCCTCGCCGCTGGCACCACTGCTGCGCCGGCGGTCACCCCGCCCGCGTCGCACGGCGCCGAGGGCACGCACGCGGCCGTCGCCGCCGCCGGCCCCGCGCCCGCGCCGAGCGGCACGGTCGCCGCCACCCTGCCCGGCCCCGCGCTGCCGCGCTTCGCCGCCGAGCTCGCCCAGATGCCGTCGATCACCGGCGGTGACGGCTGGAGCGGCGTCACCGGCACCGAAGCCTGGCACCAGCTCGCCACCGCCACGCCGGATCGGCGCCAGGCCGTACGCTGGAGCTATGCCAAGGGCCTGATCGCCGCGAACCGTGGCCCCGAGGCGTTCGGCGTGCTCGAGGTGATGCACCTCGCCGACCCCGATCTCGCGCTCGTCGCTCCCTATGCGCTGGCGCGCGGCGCCGCGCTCACACTGCTCGGCCGCGACGCCGAGGCCGTGGAATCGCTCGCGTTGCCCGAGCTGGCCAGCAACCCCGAGGCGTGCGCCTGGCGGATGCGCGCGCTTGCCCATTCGGGCTCGGCCGCCGATGCGGTGGGGCAGATCAATTGCGCGCGCACCGCGATCAACGCCCGCGCCCCACGCGACCGCGTCGACTTCATGGCCGCTGCCGCCGATGCCGCGATCACCGCGGGCCAGCCGGCGCCGGCGCTGCAATGGCTCGGCCTGTTCGGCGAGCAGAATCCCCAGGCGAACCTGCTGCGCGGCCGCGCGCTGCTCGCCCAGAACGACATGGCCGGCGCCCGCCTGCGCTTCGAGCGCGCGCAGCTTGCCGGCAAGCCCGACATCCAGGCCGGTGCCAAGCTGGGGTTGATCGAAGTCGGCATCGCCGCGCACTCGATCGCGCCGCCCGATGCGATCAAGCAGCTCGACGCCGTGCGCTACAGCTGGCGCGGCGGACCGATCGAGCAGCGCGCGCTGACTATCGAATATAGCCTGGCCAAGGAACAGCAGGACCTGCGCGCGGAACTGCGTGCCGGCGCGACGCTGCTGCGCTATTTCAAACTGGGCGCCCAGGCAGGCCCAATGCTCGCCGAGCTGCAGCAATCGCTCACCGCGGTGCTGGCGCCGGGCAGCACGATGCCGCTGGCCGAGGCGGCAGGGCTCTATTGGGACTATCGCGAGCTAGCGCCCGCCGGCGGCGACGGCGATGTGCTCGCCAACCGGCTGGCCGATCGGCTCCAGGCCGCGGGACTCTATGCCCGGGCCGCCGAGTTGCTCACCTATCAGCTCACCCAGCGCGCGCAGGACGTGGCGCAGGGCCCGCTCTCGGTGCGCGTGGCGACGCTGCAGATCCTCGCCGGCCGCCCGGACCTAGCGCTGACCGCGCTGCAGACCACCGAGCAGCCGAGCTACACCGATCAGATGCGCTGGGATCGCAAGCGGATGGAAGCGGTAGCGCTCCACCGCCTCGGTAAGGACGATGCCGCTTCGGCCGCGCTCGACGGCGTGCCCGATGGCGCGGCGATCCGTGCCGAGATCCATTGGCGCACCCAGGATTGGGGCAGCTTCATCACCGAGAGCGAAGCCAGCCTGCCGCCGGCCAGGAGTCTGGGCGCGCCGCAACAGGCCGCGGTGCTGCGCTATGCCGTGGCGCTGGCGATGAGCAACCGCGAGGACAAGCTCGGCGCATTGCGCGCCCGCTATGTCGGCGCCTTCAAGGGCCTGCCGAGCGCCAATGCATTCGACATGCTGACCGCAAGCCTCGACAAGGTCGATCCAACCAAGCTCGATGCGGCGATCGCCGCGATCCCCGAGGCGAGCCCAGCGGGCGCGATCGGGGACCTGCTCGACGCGGGCGGCTGAGCGCCGCGCTCCGGCTCAGTGGAGCCGGATGACCCGCGACAGCAGCGTCTCGGCGATCGCGACGAAGCGCCGCGGATCGTCAAAGGCGCGGGCGGAGAGCATCGCGCCATAGATTGCGGAAAGAAACGCCTCGGCCTCTTCCTCGGGCGAGCGCAGCAGCGACACGCCGTCCTGCGCGACGCCCAGCGCCAGCAGCCGCGCCAGCCAGGCCTTCAGCTCCTCGAAATGCGCGCGGACCGCAGCGGCAACCGCCTCGGGCAGGCTCGGCATCTCGGCGGCGAGGATCGCGGCGACGCAGAATGGCGCGCTGCCGTCGAGGATGCAGCGTTCCCAATAGCCGGCATAGGCGCGGATCTGGGTGCCCGCCTCGGGCTCGATCTCCGCGAGCAGCGCGACCTGCGCCTGAATGCCCGCGCGCGACTGGTCGACCACGGCCCTGGCGAGGTCGCTCTTGTTGGCGAAATGGTGGTGGATGCTCGCCTTCCGGATGCCGATCGCCGCGGCGATATCGGCATAGCTAAAGCCGTTATAGCCCCGCGTCATGATCAGGCGCCGGGCCTCGTCGACGATCTGCTCGGCCGTGGTTCGCGTCGTTTCCATGCATCTACCTTCCAATAGGTAGATAGCCCCTTGCCGCAGCAGCCGCAACGCTCTAGGCATCCTACCTACTGATAGGTAGATAAGGATTCTCGTGATGACCCAAGTTGCAACCGCGGGCGCTGAGGGCGCCCCCGCCTCGCTGCGAAACTATTATCTCGTTCGCGCCCTGGTCGCGGCGACATGGGTGGCGGCCGCCTTCACGATCGGGCGGGCGATGCCGCTCGCCGGGATATTGCTGGTCGCCTATCCCGCCTGGGATGCTGCGGCGAACTATGCCGATGCCGCGCGCAGCGGCGGCCTGCGCCGCAACCGCACCCAGGCGATCAACGTCCTGGTCAGCGCCGTTACGGCCCTCGCGGTGTTCGCCGTGATCGGGGACATGCGGGCCGTGCTGGCCGTGTTCGGGCTATGGGCGACGCTGGCCGGGCTGCTGCAGCTCGCCACCGGCGTTCGCCGCTGGAAGTCGCAGGGCGCGCAATGGGCGATGATCCTGAGCGGCGCGCAGTCTGCGCTGGCCGGCGGCTTCTTCATCGTCCAGTCGCGCGGCGGCCCGGTGCCGGACATCGCGCGGATCGCGCCCTATGCCGCGTTCGGCGCCTTCTATTTCCTGGTGTCCGCGCTCTGGCTGACGGTCCGGCGCAGCCGGTGACGGGCGGGCCCGGAGACGCGCGTGTTGCTCCGGGCCGTCGCCGCTTACTTCAGATAATTGGTGAGGTTCAGGCCCGAGAGCTGGGCGAACACCGAATAGCTCGCCTCGAGCACGCTCTTCTGCTGGGCAAGGTCGATCGCGACCTGGCCGAGATCGGCGTCCTCATTGTCCTGGATCACCCCCTTGAGCACCACCGCGCGGGCATCGCCGCGATCGGCCAGCGTGTCGACCTGGTTCTGCTTGCGGCCATTGTCGGCATTGACGGCGCGCAGGTCGCCCAGCCCGGTGTCGAGCTTGGATACGGCCTCCTTGATCGCGTCCATCTGCGCGTCGGTCGGCTTGAGGCCGATATCGCCGACCGCACCGAGCGCGCGGAACGCCTCGTACAGCGACGAGCCGACTTCGCTGGCGCCGATGCCATAGGTCACGTCGACGCCGTCGGCGACGCGCGCGGTGGAACGCACCGTGTCGTTCTTGAACGCGTCGCTAGCGGGCGTGGTCGCGGCCTGGGCGAGCGTGTCCACCGCGAAGGGCGAAGTGCCGATCTGGCTGCCGCCGAACAGCGGCGTGCCGCCTTCCGAGGCATTGAGCGCGGTGCGGAACTGGTCGAACGCGGTCTGGATCGCTTCCTGCAGACCCGAGCTGTCGCCGGTGCCGACTGCGTTCATCAGCGTCGAGCGCAGATCGGTGGTCGCGCTGTCGATGCCCTCCAGGTTCGCCTGGTAGAGCGACAGCGTGGTGCCGACGCGCTTCGAGACGGTCGACTGCGCTTCCTGGCGAGCGAGCAGCGAATGCGCCGAGAGGTTGCGCACCGATTCGGTGCCCAGCGCCGCGAAGGTCGACGCCTTCTTGCCGGTGGAAAGCTGCGTCTGGGTGACGGCAAGCTTCTCCTGCGAGCGCTGGATGGCATCAGCCATCGTGCGCTGGAGCGGAATGGTAGCAACGCGAGTCATGGGTCTTCCCTTCTCTTCTCTTAGCGGAGCATGCCGAGGAGCGTGTCGTACATGTCGTTCGCGGTGGTGATCACGCGTGCGGCCGCCGAATAGCTGTTCTGCAGCACCACCATCTGCGAGAGTTCCTCGTCGATGTTGACGCCAGCGAAGCTGTCGCGGCGGTTGACGGCATCGTCGCGGCGCGCGCTGGCATCGGAAAGGTTGCCCGCGGCCTGGTTGGCGTCGAGGCCGATGCGGCCCATCAGGTTGCTGGCATAGGCGTCGATCGTGCTCACGCCGTCCTTGCCGAGGTCGACTGCCTTGGCGAGCTGGTTGACGAAGGCAGTAGCGCCGCGCGTGTCGCCCGCGCCGAGCGCCTTGGCGCCCACCGCGACGTTCTGCAGTTGCGCGAGCCCGAGCTTGGCCGGGTCGGCGAGCACTTCCTGGCGGACCTGCGCGGTCGACAGGCCGCTCGACGCGCCGGTCAGCTCCATCAGCTGCGACAGCGAGCGGCCGGTGCCGCTGCGATTGGTCGAATCCGACGGGATCGACAGCGTCGCGCCGGCGACGTTCGGCGCCGCCTGGAAGCGCAGCCGGCCGCTGTCGTCGAGCGAGAAGGTGCCGAAGTTCGACAGCGGGCTGCCGTTGAGATCGTTGACGACGTCGCCGAAGGTGCCGCCCGTGCTCGGCGACAGCGTATAGCTGGTCAGCGCGCGGCCCGAGCTGTCGCGCAGCACGATCTGCGCGGTCTGGCCGGTGGTGAAGCCGGTCGGGTCGCTGCTGGCGAAGCCCGAGGGGACCAGCGCGCTGGTGTCGCTGCGGACCAGGTCGTTCAGGCCGAAATATTGCGAGACGCCCACGCCACCGCGCGCGCTGGGCGCAGTCGCGTCCTGCCCGATCGCGATGCCGGTGCCGGCCGCGGTCGCGGCGATCTTCAGCGAACCATCGGTGAAGGTCGCGGTGCCTGCGCCACCCAGCCCGGCGTTGATCGCGGCGACCATGTCGTCGACGGTGGCGCCGTGGCCCATCGCATCGAAATCGATCTTGGTGCTGGCGACGAGCGTGCCGTCGCTCTTGGTCACCGCGAAAGTCGCGGCGCCCGTGAAGCCGAGCCGATCGCCGCCGGTCAGGCCGGTGTTGCGCCCGGTCAGGCTGGCGGGCGGCGGCACGGTGCTGTTGGCATTCGAGACGGCGTTGAGCGTCTGCGACAGGCCGGTGAACAGCGTGCCGAGCTTCTCCGAGAAGGACGGCAGCGCGCGGTCGCGCAAGTCGAGCAGGCCGCCGAGCTTGCCGCCGATCGCGGCGGAATCGATCTTGTCGCCGGTCGAGGCATCGGGATTGGCGAAGCGGATCTCGATCGGCGGATAGGTGGGCTGCGACACGCCGGCGCCGGTGCTGGCATAGGAAAGCTGGCGCAGCCGCTTGTCGAGCAGCACCTGGCCGCTCGCGCTCTCGATATAGACGCGCCCGTCCGGCTGGTCGCGGACGGTGACCTGCATCAGCCCGCTCAGCTCCTCGATCGCGCTCATCCGCTGGTCGGCGGCGCCGCCGGCGCTGCGGCCAAGGCCGGTCGCCTGGGCAACCGCGCCATTCAGGTCGCTGATCCGCTGGAGCAGCGTGTTGATCTTGTCGACCGACGAACCGACCTCGGACTCGACATCGGCGCGCAGCGTCTCGACGTCGTTGCCGACCTGCTGCATCGACGAGATCGCGTCCTGCACGTCGCCGGTGAACTGCGCCACCGTCTGGGTGGAGGCCTGCGAACCGGTCATCGCCACGGCCGAGGCCGAGATCGCGTCGAGCCGCGCCGGCAGGCCCGACGAGGCGCCGGGCTCGCCGAGCAGCGACTGCAACCGGTCGAGATAGCTGGAGGTGACGTCCGCCCGACCATAATCGCCCGAGCGGGTATAGACCGTCCCTTCGAGGAAGCGGTCGGCGATGCGGGTTGGCTCGCCGACCACCACGCCGCTGACCTTGCCCGCGACCACGCTCGTGGAGAGGCTGACCTTCTCCCGGGCGTAGCCGGCGACGCCGACATTCGCGATGTTGTTGGATACCGCCCGGAGTCCGGCCTGGGCAGCTGCCAGGCCGGACACCGCGGTGCCGAGAATGTCGTTGAGCGCCATCTTCCCCTGCGTTCAATTAGAGTATTAGCGCTTCAGGTCCGAAACTTCGCGCAGCATGTCGTCCACCGTCGTGATGATCTTCGACGACGCGCTGTAGGCGCGCTGGAAGCGGATCATGTTGGTGAACTCGCCGGCCAGGTCGACGGTCGAGGCCTCGAGCGCGCTCGAGGTGAGGTTGCCGGCGCCCAGCGAGCCCGGAACGTTCAGCGTCACGCCGCCCGACTGCTTGCTCGAGGTATAGGCATTGCCAGACAGGCGGGTGAGGCCGTCCGGGTTCTGGAAGGTCGCGATCGGCAGCTGGAACACCGCGCGGGTGGTGCCGTCGTCGAAGATCGCGCTGACCGTGCCGGTCTTGCTGATGTCGATCGACGAGAGATTGCCGAGCATGCCGCCATCGACGTTTGACGAGATCAGCGAGCTCTCGGTGCCGAACTGGGTCAGGCCGTCGATGCCCTTGTCGCCGCCGAGCGAGAGGTTGATCGGAACCGAGGCCGCGTTGTTCGTCCAGCTCGGGGTGATCGGATTGAAGAACGCCGCGCTCGAGCCGGCGCGGTCGAGGCTGCCGTCCGGATTGAACTTGATCGTGCCGCTGGCCAGCACGCCGTTGGTCGCGGTCACGTCGCTCGCCGGGTTGGCGAAGGTCTCGCCCTGCCACTCGTTCGGGCCGGTCTTGACGAAGGCCATGGTGACGCGGTGCGCGCCGCCCTGCGAGTCATAGACGTCGAACGAACGCTCGAACTGGTTCGCGACCGTGCCGGTGGCGAGGTCGCCGACATTGTAGGTGCCGGTATAGGCCGCGGTGGTCGACTGGAGGTTGGCGCGCGCCTGGATGCGCGTGGTCGGCGACGCGGTGCCGATCAGGTCGCTCACGCGGACCGGCTCGAGGCCGTTGACGTTGCCGGTGTTGGTGTAGGCGCCCGTGGCGTCGAGGCGCCAGCCATAGAGATACTGGCCGCCGGCATTCTTCAGGAAGCCTTCCTCGTCCGGGCGGAACGAGCCCGCGCGGGTATAAGCGACATCGCCCGACGAATCCGGGGTGGAGCGCGTGACGAAGAAGCCGCCGCCGTCGATCGCGAGATCGGTGGTGCTGGCCGAGGCTTGGATCAGGCCCTGCTTGGAAATCATCGAAACCGGGGCAGCGACCACGCCGCCTGCCGAATAGTTGCTCTTCGCGCGGCCGTCCGTCACCATCGTGCGGAACTGGGCTTCGACGCCCTTGTAGCCGACCGTGTTGATGTTGGTGATGTTGTCGGCAACCGTCGCCATCGCGGCGGACTGCGCGCTGAGGCCGGAGACGCCGGCATAGAGAGCGGAATAGAGGCTCAAGACAGATACTCCCTCGATGCCCGCGAAACGCGCGCAGGCCTGTGCCCCAATTGTAGGATGAAGCGCGACAAGACCCAATTCGAAGGGCAAGAAGATATGCGCTGGGCAAAAATTGCCGGGTGCGGCACGCGGCAGGGTAAACGCATCCTATAATGCAGCCAAACGAACGAAAGGCTGTTCCCCAATGCTCCGCATCACGCTTCGCGATGGCGAGAAGGCGATCATCAACGGCGCGGTCATCCGCGCGGTGGGCCGCACGCAGATCGCCGTAGAGAACAAGGTGTCCATCCTGCGCGGCCGCGAGATCATGCGCCCCGAGGAAGCCACCACCCCTGCGCGCCAGCTCTATTTCGCTGCGATGCTCGCCTATATCGATCCGGCCAGCCGCGACATCCACCAGGATGCGATCGTCGGCCTGCTCGGCGGGCTGATCCACACGCTGCCGGCCGCCGAGGCCAAGTCAGCCTGCATCCGCTTCGCCAGCGACATCGCCGGCGGCGACTATTACAAGGCGCTGGGTGCCGCGCGCGAGTTGATTGCGTTCGAGGAAGCCACTGCCGAACCGCAGGCAGCCTGAGGCGCTTCGCGATGCAAACGCTAGCCAGCGCAGCCCGCGCGATCCGGGAAATGACCCCTGATCGCCGCTTCGGTCGCGTCGTCGCGGTTCGCGGCGCGCTGATCGAAGTGGAGGGGCTCGCCGGTGCCGCGCAGATCGGCAGCCGCATCGAGATCGCCTCGCCGAACGGCAACGTCCAGGCCGAAGTGACCGCGCTCGATCGCGAAGTCGCGCTGTGCCTTCCCTTTGTCGACCCGCAGGGCGTCGGCCTGGGTGCCCGCGCCGACCTGGCCGCTGGCCAGTTCAGCGTACGCCCTTCGCATGCCTGGCTCGGCCGCATGATCAACGGGCTCGGCCAGCCGGCCGACGGGCTCGGCCCGCTTCCCAATGGCGCCGATCCGCAGCCGATCAAGGCGTCCCCGCCCGCCGCCGCCACCCGCGCCCGTGTCGCCGAGCGGATCGAGACCGGCGTACGCACGCTCGACATGTTCGTGCCGCTGTGCCGCGGCCAGCGCCTCGGCCTGTTCGCCGGCTCGGGCGTCGGCAAGTCGGTGTTGCTCTCGATGCTCGCCCGCTGGACGCAGTGCGACGTCGCGGTGATCGGCCTGATCGGCGAGCGCGGCCGCGAAGTGCAGGAATTCATCGAGGACGACCTGGGCCCCGAGGGCATGGCCCGCTCGGTCGTCGTCGTCGCCACCTCGGACGAGCCCGCGCTGATGCGCCGCCAGGCCGCCTGGACCACCCTCGCCATCGCCGAGCACTTCCGCGACCAGGGCCTCAACGTGCTCTGCCTGATGGACTCGGTCACCCGCTTCGCCATGGCGCAGCGCGAGATCGGCCTCGCCTCGGGCGAGCCGCCGGCGACCAAGGGCTATACCCCCACCGTCTTCGCCGAGCTGCCGCGGCTGCTCGAGCGTGCCGGCCCCGGCGCGCCCGGCAAGGGCATGATCACCGGGCTGTTCACCGTGTTGGTGGACGGCGACGACCATAACGAGCCCGTCGCCGACGCCGTCCGCGGCATCCTCGACGGCCACGTCGTGATGCGCCGCGCGATCGCCGAGCGCGGCCGCTATCCGGCGATCGACATCCTCAAATCGGTGTCGCGCACGCTGCCGCACTGCATGAACGACGAACAGAACGGCACGCGCCTCGCCGCCCGCAAGCTGCTCTCCACCTATTCCGACATGGAAGAGATGGTGCGGCTCGGCGCCTACAAGGCCGGCTCGTCGGCGGAAGTCGACCGCGCCGTGGCGCTCGCCCCCGAGATCGAGAAGATGCTCAACCAGGGCAAGAACGACCAGGGCCATGCCGACGCCGCCTTTGCCGCGCTCGCCGAGATCGTCGCCATCGGCGCCGAGGTGGCGGAATGACTCCGTTCGACACTGCGCTGCGCGTCCAGCGCCGCGAGGTCGATACCGTCAAGGTGTCGATCAGCGAGACGATCACCACGATCACCACGATCACCAGCCAGACCGCGGCGCATGACCTGCGCATGCGCGAGGAGCGCCTGCTCGCCGCCACCGCACCGATCGCCAGCGACGCCTGGACGCTGCGGATGAAGGCAGAGCGCGCCCGGCTCGATCACCAGGCGCAGCTCGCCCAGATGCGGCTCACCCATCTGCGCGGCAAGGCCGTCGAGGCCTATGGCACGATGCGCGCGATCGAAGGCGCTGCCGACCGGTTCAAGGACGAGGCCGAGCGCGTCGCCGCCACTGCCGAGCAGGCCGCGATCGACGATATCGCCGCCGCCAAGCTGATGCGCGCCCGCCGTGACGGGGAGCGCACCGCATGATCCCGCGCGCCGCAGACCTCGCCCAGCTTTCGCCCGCCGCCCGCGCCAAGGTGATCTATGCCGAGGCGCAGTCCGAGCTGTCCAACCGCCTGTGGCGCGCCGCGCTCGGCGATGGCGACAGCAGCGACAACAAGAAGGGCACGCTCGGCCAGGACGGCCTGGCCGGGGACTCGCTGCTCCAGTTGCTGAACGGCCAGACCGGCGCGCAGGCGAACGGCGGCGTGCAGGGCTGCAATTGCGGCTGCACCTGCTCCTGCCACCAGAACAATGCGGCGAGCTTCGCCGAGAATTGCATCGAGGACCTGCGCAACGCGATCGGCAGCGCCGCCGAGCAGAGCAGCCGCAAGATGGCGGCCGCGATGGGCACCGGCGCGACCGTCTCGGTGGCCGAAGGCGCGGTGAGCTCCGGCCTGGCGCTCGGTGCCAACACCCGCTTCGCCCCTGCCCTGGCGCTCGCCC